>JAAVZN010000097.1 GCA_022791675.1 Clostridia bacterium
ACTTCTTCTAGTTGTCCTACTTTTGCTTCTAAACGCTCCATCGCTTGTTCTAACTGCTCTACTCTGGTTTCTAAATGTTGCATTACTTCTTCTAGTTGTCCTACTTTTGCTTCTAAACGTTCCATCGCTTGTTCTAACTGCTCTCCTCTTGTTTCTAAATGTTGCATCACTTCTTCTAGTTGTCCTACTTTTGCTTCTATACGTTCCATTCCTTTTTCTAAATGTTGTGTTACTTCTTCTAGTTGTTCTACTTTTGCTTCTAAACGTTCCATTCCTTTTTCTAAATGTTGTGTTACTTCTTCTAGTTGTTCTACTTTTATTTCTAATCCTGTCATTTGCTCTTGTAATTGATTAATTTGTTTTTGTAGTTCTGGAATCTTTGAAACATCTTCTTGTAATTTTTCAATTTGTTTTTGCATTTCTGGAATTTTTGAAACTTGCTCTTTCATATCTGTTACATCAACTTGTATCATTCCTATTTGTTGTCCAACACTTCCAATTGCAGTTAAAATTTCATTTTTCATATTTTGCTCCATATTTTCCCTCCTTTCTTTCTTTTTCTACAATCGATTGTTTTATTATTATACACAGCTAGAACTAATATGTCAAGAAAAAGTTATAGACAAAATTCGACAGATTGTATTTAAAGGATAAAAAGATATTGTTTTTTTGTATTTTTGTGTCATAAAACTGTAAAAAACATTTAATATTCTTGAAACACAGAACACCCATTTTTATAGTATAATAAGGATAGATTATTCTGAAGGAGTTTTGTATATGAGCATTGAAACAGATTTAAAAAAAGATGGAATTGAAGTAATTGAAACCTTAGATACTTTAAAAATTAATTCAATCGCAAGAAATTTATCACAAAAAATTTGTGACACATTTCCAAACTACGGTTTTAACCAAAATGAATTATTTATACAGTTATCTAGGTTAAATATGTATCGAGCAAAAATGCCTGAAGGAATGGCAGAAGCAAACTATTTTTATAAAAATTCTTCCATTTATTTTAATGAACATATTGCCAATGAAGATTTAGAAGAATTTGCCATTCACGAATGTATTCACTATATTCAAGAAGTAAAAGACAAAAGAAATTATCTAATCAGAATGGGACTTTGTGACTATACAGAATTTAAAATATATGGATTAGGTCTAAATGAAGCCTCTGTTCAATTAATTTCTTCCAAAATTAATGGTATTCCAAAAGAATATGTAAAATATTTTGGTATTAGCTTTGAAACAATAAGTCCATCTTACTATCCATTAGAATGTTGTTTAGTCAATCAATTAGCATATTTAACTGGTGAAGACGTTTTGTTTGAAAGTACCTTAAAAAGTAATGACAACTTTAAAAAAGCTTTTTCTGATTTAACTTCTCCAAAAGTATTTATGGCAATTCAAAATGCCATTGATGACATTCTTTATCGTGAAGAAGACATCATAAAAATCAATAACAAAATTGCTCAGATTGATAATAGAAATAAAAAAGTAGATGGTATGATTGAAAAAATTGATGAATTAAAACATGAAATCACTTTAACTTTTATGAGAACTCAAAATCTTATTATTTCTAGCTACTTTGATCATGCTTTTGACAAAATTATAGATTTAGAAGGTGTTGAAAAATATAGACAAAAATTATACACCTTTAAAGACTTAATTGGTAGTACTGAGGGATATACTTTTTTCAATGATTATTACGTTTCTAAAATGGAAGAATTAGAAATTAAATATAATCTTATTGAAAGTGGACAGTTCGAAACCTCACTTAAAGTAATTACCAAAAAAGAAAATGTATGGATACATGTCATTAAAACACTAAAAAAACTTATCTTTGGTACAGCTCGTGAAAAACAAAATATAACCAATGAATCGTAAAAAACATATAGAAAATGCTATTAATCTAAAACATATAGGTTAACAGCATTTTCTATTTTTTTATATTAGGAAAAAGCCAAAAAAGTAAAGTTATACTACTATTAAATCTTTACAACTTATTCTTTTGTCATAAATGATTCCACTATATTTTTGGCTGTTTCTCTTCCAGAATAAGATGCCCAAGCAACTGTACTTTTCACACCAGCCAAATCTCCACAAGCATATATCTTAGGATTCGATGTTTGATACTTTTCATTTATCGCAACATTCCCCCATCGATTCGTATTTAGTCCTAATTTTTCCACAAAAGGTTCCACTTTTGAACCAAGTGCCATAATAACATAATCTACTTTCCATTCATAATTACTATCTTCAATATTAACTGGTACTAATCTAGTATCTCCTTCTTTTTTCACTAATTCTGTCTGAATCAATTCCACTTTTTCCACTTTTTCTTTTCCTAATATTTTCACTATATTATTTTGAAACAAAAATTCAATTCCTTCCTTCATTGCCTCTTCTACTTCTTTATCTTCTGCTGGCATTTGCTCTCTTGCTCTTCGATAGATTACTTTTACCTCTTTGGCTCCCATTTTTTTGATTGTTCTTGCGCAATCCATTGCTACATTTCCACCACCTACAACAGCTACTGTTTTCCCCTTGTAATCTGGGTGTAACTTGTATTCTAAAAGCTCATTTCCACCGGAATACCCCTTGTAGTTCTTCTCCTTGTACTCCCATTTGGCAAGAACAATTTGCTCCCATACTCAAAAGAATAGCATCATATTGTTTTTCTAAGTCTTCTAGAAAAATATTTTTTCCTAATTCTTGTTGATACTTAACCTCAATTCCTAATTGCAAAATTTTACTTACTGTTTTTTCTACAATTTCTTTTGGTAATCGGAACTCTGGAATTCCATGTATCAGCAAGCCTCCTAGATAATCATATTTCTCGTAAATCGTTACTCCGAATTCCATTTTTGGCTAAAAACGCACTTGCTGTTAATCCTGCTGGTCCTCCTCCTATCACAGCCACTTTTTTATTACTTTTATTTTTTTTCATTTCTTCTGCATAACACTCTACCAAACTATTTTCTTCACTCATAGAATCAAAAACAAAAGCTTCTAGATCTCCAATGGACACTGCATCTCCTTTTATCCCTCTTATACAAGAACCTTGACATTGCTTTTTATGAGGACATATTCTCCCACAAATTCCTTGTAATACAGTTGTCTCTGATAAAATTTGATAGGCTTTTTGATAATTTTCCTGTCTAATTTGCTCAATAAACTGTGGAATTTGATTTCCTAATGGACAACCTTTTAATGAACATGGCTTTGCTTTACAATTTAGACAATAATTTGCTTTTTCTTTTATTTCTTTCATTTTTACATTCTTTCCTTATTTACTTTTTGGGTATTGTATTATAGTTATTTTGAAATGTCAATTGCTTTGACCATACCGTTCAGTAGAACTTATTTGAAAAATTCAAAATAATTTAATCTGCTTCGATGACTAATTTTAAATCTTGTATAAAATCAATTTTCTTACTTTCATCACGAAGTAATGCTGCAGGGTGCCAAGTTGGCATATATCGAATCCCTTTTTTCTCAATCCATTTTCCTCTTGAAGCAGTTATACCATACTCTTGTCCTAAAATATTTTTAAGTGCTACACTTCCGAAGCAATACAATAATCTCTGGTTTCACTAAAAGTACCTGATTTCTCAAATAATTCAAGCAAGCCATTGCTTCATCTTGTTCTGGATTGCGATTGGCTGGTGGCCTACATTTTACAATATTAGCAATATACACTTCATTTCTTTTTATTCCTACTGTTTGAAATGCCAAATCCATCAACTTTCCAGCTCTTCCTACAAATGGTTCTCCGAAGTCTATCTTCATCTGCTCCAGGTCCTTCTCCTATCAACATGATTTTAGCATTTTTGTTTCCTACACCAAAAACTATATTTTGTCTTGTTTTACATAATTTACATTGATTACAATTTTCAATGGATTGCTCCAATTCTTCCCATGTATCAAACATTTAGCTGTTCCTCCTTTTACTCCACACATTGTTCCATTAACTTTACTTTTTGACTTTGATTTGTATCGATTCTTGCTTTTGTTCCAATTGGTATTACCGTTTTTGTTTCAATATGTCCAAAATTGTTTGATTGAATAATTGGTAATTGATATTTATTTCCTATGACATCTAGCACTATCTGTTCTAAGGTAACTTTGCTTTCATGTTGATAATTTCCTATCCATAATCCTTTTATTTGCTCAAATATTCCATTTTGTTTCATATAATACAAATAATTATTTGCTAAAGTTGGAGAAGTCTCAAATCCGAATTCTTCTAAAAATAAAATTTTATCCTTAAAATCTAATTTATATTTCCCCTCAACCATACCTTTAATGATACTCAAATTTCCACCAATTAATTTTCCCTCTGCTTGTCCTTTTTGGATTATTTTATATTCTTCACCTTTTATCCCTAATTCCAAACTTTCTTTCACAAATCTTTTTAGCGCTTCTTGATAACTATAGTCTGTTTCATCTGTTGCAATTGTTTTAAAATTCGTTCCATAAAAAGTCACTAACCCCGTTTTAGCATTAATCATACTAGTAATTGAATTAATATCACTATAACCACATATAATTTTAGGATTCAATTTAATTGTTTCATAATCTAAAAAATCAAATGTAGAATTTGAATTTTCTCCTCCTTTTGCACACCATATCATTTTAACCTCTTTATCCTGAAACATTTCCATAATATCTTCAGCCTTTTCTTGTGCTGTACTACTATATCCTAATGTATTAGAAAAAATATGTTTTGAAAATTTCACTTTAAATCCACATTTTTCCACAATCTCTTTTGCTCTTTCTAATTCCTCAATATTATCTCCAACAATTGGATTCGATGGAGCTACCACACCAATTGTATCTCCTAATTCTAATTTCTTTGGAATCATCACTCTTTCCTCCTTCTATGTGCCATTGGGGACGGTTCTTTTTGCACATTTTTGTGCATTTAGGGACACATCTTAAAAATGGTCTTATTTTATTTCAATTAAAGCTGTATTTAATCCATATCCTTGTTGTTCTACACGATAGGAATGAACCATGTCAGATTGACACACACTGCAAATTCCACTATCAATAATATTCTCTAACTTTAATCCTTCTTTTTGTAATATGATTTGATTAATTTTTATGGTATCTATATGCCATTTTTCATTTGGAATTGTTTCTTCTATTATTTCTTCTATTTTCTCAAGATCACTAAATTCCTTTTTAAAGCTTTCCTTTACTTGACTTTCTACTTCAAAATGACATTTTCTAATACTTGGGCAAATACAACAAATAATATCTTCTGGTTTGCAACCAAATTCCTTTTTCATTTTTTGTACCGTTTTTACAGATATTCTTTGTAATGTTCCTCTCCAACCTGAATGAATATTAGCTATTACGTTTTTGACTGGATCAAAAAAGAAAAACAAAATACAATCTGCATTGGTTGTTGCAAGCATGATATGTTTCTGATCTGTTATCAATCCATCTGTTTTTTCATATTGTAATAAGTTAAAATCTGGTTCTTTTTCATTGATTTTTTCTTTAACTATTTTCACTTTGTCTGTATGTTCTTGATTCGTTTTTACCAAATGTTCTTTTTTAGAACCTATATCACAACACAATTTTTCATAATCACTCATTGCCTTTTCATAGTCTTTTTGCTCCAATTTTGCCTTATTGGCTTTTGCTGTTCTATAATTTTTATCTAATCCTAAACTATAAGCATGGTTGATGATATCCTCATATTTTAATAACTTTCGAAATTGTAAATATTCATTTCCATTTTTATGAATATGTATAACACTTTGATTCGATAAATCCACTTGTTTTCTCCTTTCTATTTTAATCATATCAAACTTTTGCATACTTTATCTCTTCTTTTGGATATTCTTCTGGTTTTAACCCTACTCTATTCTTCATAAATTTGCTTACTAATATCATTAAAATAGCAAAAATCACACCAATGATAATCATACAATAAGCTGTTTCCATTCGATCGAGTAAAAATGATGCTAAGATTCCTGATATCGCACCTGAAATTCCTTTCAAAAAATTATTAGCAGTAAAAATTTTAGTATCTATTTCTTCGTTTGTAAAATTACTCAAATATTTCTCCATCAGTGGATCATAAATTCCACCCAGAGAATATTTCATAAGATACAATGCAACAACTAGAATCATTACGATCTTATACTCTTTTGCTATGATTCCTAAGATACCTGAAAAGATACAACTCCCTATCATTAGAAAACCCAAAACAGATAAAGTTTTATTTCTAAATTTATTATGAAATTTCTCTTGTTTTTTAGTAGCTATTCCTGCTATCACACCTAACATAGCAAACAAGACACCTAAAAAACTAGCAGGTATTTCTAATTCTTCCAACATACTAATTTCATAATTAGATAATATGCTAGTAATTCCCTTCATAACTCCAGCAAACAAAATTAGACTTTTTATTCTCTCTGATTTTAAAATAAATTTAAAAGCTTCTCCTAATTCTTTAAATTGCCCCACACTTTGTATTTTCTTTTTCTTCTTCTTTTTTACTGGCTCCATAAAAAGGATCGCCATAGAGGTTGTTATCACTAAAACAAAAAGTGATAATAATATAGGAATATATGGATTTATCTCATATAAAATTCCAGCAATAATTGTAGAAATTGCATTTATAATATAATAACCAGATGCTCCTTTTTGGCTAATTTTGGCAAAAATTTTACCTTTCCATTTAGTTGGTGGTATCGATTCATTTAATAAACTTGGTTCTGCACTCTCTTTTATGGCAAAAGCAATTGCACTCAATCCTTCAGCAATAATCAAATTAAATAGATTACTACTAAATACAATAACTACTATATATAAACAATTTAATATATTTCCTAATATAATACTATTTTTTCTTCCCAAAAATTCAATGATAAACGTAGCTGGTATCTGTGAAAACATAGTAAATAAGTAATAAAAAGAATCAATTAATACCACATCTGCTGGATTGATATTTTTTACTTGTGTTAAAAATAAGAAATTAATCGTATAAAAAAATATGTAATCCCAGCTTAGTGCTTTATAGGCTGGAAATAGCTTCATATTTCGCTTCCTCATTTGTATTTTACTTGTTTCTACCATTGTTTCTCCCTTACCGATGTTTTTTGGGACGGGGTCAAAAAACACCCTTTATTTTTGCTTAAAAATTTTATTTGGATTCTTATTCTCCGGTGATGTTTTTTGACCCCGTCCCAAAAAACATCAGTCTTCATTTTTTTTATAATATCATCTTTTGTTTTTTTATTAATATAATTGTACTCATTGTTATTTTGTTTTGTATTAAACCCACATATCGCTTTATATTCACAATATTCACAAGGTGTTTTTCCATTTTTATTATATGGTTTTAAGTCTATTTTTCCACTTAAAATTTCTTTTGCTATTTGCTTGATGATGAAGTCTATATATTCTTGTAAGATTTTAAACTCTTCTTTATCTACACCATTGGTCCATTTTTGGTTTACTGTTCCAGAGGCTGTAATTGATGCTGGTACTAGTTTCGAAGTTCCAGAGGTTAATGTGTTATCGTTCATCTGAATTATTTTAACATCAGCTAAGATTAAGCCTTTCATTCTAAAATTCTTTTTGATTTGTTCTTCGATTTCTTCTTGTGTTATTTTTTTGTCAGCTTTAATCATCTGCTCTAGTAAGGAAAAGTAAAATATACCAGCAGGCATGATGTCTTCTTCTTTACAAATGGCATCTGAATAGGTTAGTAACTGGATTTGAATACCATTATATACTTCATTTAAATCTATGTTTTTGCTAGATGATTTATAATCAATAATCCTTAGGTATTTTCCATCTTCTCCCATTGCTGTATCAATTCGATCAATTTTCCCTGTAATTTCAATTCTTTTTCCGTCTTCTAATGTCAATACAATTGGCTGATATTTTCCTTTTTTGCTAAATTCAATTTCTGTTCCTTCTATCGAAAAATCACTATAAATTAAAGTTTGTATAATATATTTTAAAGCTTTACTAACAATTCTTTTCAATCGCTTGACTAAAGCTTTATATTTAGCGGTTGAATGAAAGATAAAATTTTTGCTTAGATTTAAGTTATCTTCGATAATTTTAGATACCATCTGAAAAATTTGTTCTTCTTCGATCTCAGCCAATGGTAATTTTTGTTCTTTTACTTGTTCAAAAAATTCATCAATTGTTTCATGCATAAAGGAACCTGTTTCAAAAGTATGTATTTTTAAATTTTCCTTTTCTTTCAATTTTAACCCATATTGCAAATAGTAAGAAAATGGACAACTTCTGTATTTTTCTAATTTTGATACACTTGTATGTAACGTATTCCCATATAATTTTTCAACATTTTCTTTGTTTATTTGTTGTGGTAAATTTGTGTAATATAATCCTTGTAGATCATTTTGTAATATGCTCTGCCATTCATTGTTTTGTTTGTAATATTGATATACTTGATACCAGATTTCAGCAATTGGCTCTTTTTCTTTTAGCCTAGCTATATTTTCTAATAATTCTTGATATGTCACTTGTTCATTTACAATTTCATATTGCTTTTTTATCATGTCACTTTTTTCATGTAGATTAGGATACAATTTTTTTATTTTGTGAATTAACATAGATGGTCTTAATGATTTCCCTTCTTTGTCTGATGAGGTATAGGATAAGTACAATTTATTTTCAGCTGTTGTTAAGGCTTTATAGATATTAAAATTGTCTTCGTATAATTTTTCAAGTGTTCCTTTGGCAAGTTCTATTCCATCTTGCTTTAACTGTTCTCTATCAATATCATCAAAAAAACCTTCCTCTTTATTTACACTTGGAAAATTACCATCATTTAATCCAATGATAAATACTGCCTTTACTTTATGACTTCTGGATCGGTCAATATCACCGAAAGTCACTTGATCTTGTGTTCCTGGAATTTTTCCTAATTCACTGTTTTTTAATCCCACTTTTAATATTTTACTGTATTGATCCATTGTCATTTTATCTTTTCCAAATACTAATACAATTTCGTCTAACAATTCAATTATAATTTTATAACTAGCAATGTATTCATTGGCCAGATCCATTTTTGAGTTTTCTTCTAATGATTTAATTTTTCCGTACTATATTTTCTTCTATCTTTTGTTCTTGTAAGAATTCATATAGGCATTTTGTAATATTCTCTGCTGTTTTACTTTCATTCATTTTTTCTTTTAACATTACGATAGGATCTATTATTTGTTTTCTGATCTGATTATATCTTTCTATTTTTTGTTTTTTGTCTTCTTTGTCTATTTCATAGATAAAATCTTTTTTCCACTTATTTTGCTTGATTCCCCATTTGTTACAATAATTTTCTAATTCAAATATCTCATCTTGTTCTATTTGAGAAAA
Source organism: Clostridia bacterium (assembly GCA_022791675.1). Lineage (GTDB taxonomy): Bacteria > Bacillota > Clostridia > TANB77 > CAG-508 > CAG-269. The sequence goes on from JAAVZN010000097.1 coordinate 9,376, forward strand.
TCCTAATTTCAAATAGTTAAAAATTGATTCCGCTGTGTAATTTTTTTCAATCACTTCTAATATCGCTAATATATACTGAATGATAATATTTTGATTGACATCTCTTTTTTCATCAATAAACACTGGAATGTTATATTTGGTAAAAATAGCTCTCACTAAAGATGCATATTCTTCTATGTTTTTGGTAATAATTGCTATGTCTTGGTATCTCATATTTTCTTGTTTAATTAATCCAGCAATTTTTTGTGCGATATTTTCTATTTCTGAATAGGGATTTTGTGCTAAAAATAGTTCTATGTTTTCCACATTTTTTTCATATTTTGTGGATTTTTGCTTGTTTATATTTTCGCTTAGATATTGTAATTCTTCTGTTCGAAAACGATGTGGTTCATTTAACTCAACTGGTTCTTCAAAAGAAAAGTTATTTTCATTGACAAGATTCCATATTTTTGCAACTGTTGTTTTATTGGCATGGTATATGTCTACATCTGGATTCGTATTTATGTTTAAATCATCTGTACATATTGTGATGTTAACTTGTTTAGCAAGCTTCACAAATTTTTCTATGATTTTATATTCTTGTTTGGTAAAACCTGAAAATTCGTCCAAATAGATGATCGAATTTTGAATTAGTTGAGTTTCTTCGATATGGTCAGCAAGCATGGTTAATAAATCTGTTTCTTCGATATATTTTCCTTCAATTTGTTCTTGAAATTTTTGGTATAATAATATCATATCATTTAACTTTGTCTTTAAATAGGCATCTTGTATTTTTTCTTTTTCATTTTTTAAGTGTTCTACTGTTATTCCATGCTTTTTGAATTCTGTTATCGCTCCGCATGCTTAACTCTATGTTTTCGTCTGATTTTCCTAAGAATTTTAGTTGTTTTTTGTTTTGATTTAAGATGTTATAAATTAACATGGCTTTTCCTTGCTTTGTTAATTGCGTTCTACTACTTCCTCCCACCTCATTTAACACTCTATATGCCATTCGACTTAAGGTTAATACTTCTGCATTTATAATCGCTTGATTTTTAACGGTTCTCATTAGCTTTGTTTCTGCTGTAAATGAAAATTGTTCTGGTGTAATCATATATATTTTTTGTTGTGTTTTTATTTCTTCTGCTATTTTTTGGAAACAGTATTGACTTTTTCCACTTCCAGGTTTTCCATATATGATTTTTAGTCCCATTTTGTTTCTTTTCCTTTCTTCTGATCGTTCTTTTTTTGCCTCTATTGTATATGAAATCCAAAAAAATAGCAAGAGTTTGCTATTTTTTGACAAGATTCTATTCTAATTTTCTCTTCTCCAATAAAACAAGTATTGTTGTGCTAATCCTGCTACAGCTCCAAATTTTTCATGAGCAATTTTTTCAATCTGCTTTTTACTTACTTTTGTTTCATCTTTTTGTTTTACATACAAATCATTCACAACACGTCTTACCCATACATCAATAGGAAATACTTCCAATCTTTTTAAGCTTGAAAATAATAAAATACAATCAGCAACTTTTGGTCCTACTCCTGACAAAGTTAATAATTGTTCTTTTACTTCCAAGGTATTAGGATTTTTTTTCATTGCTTCTAAATCCACTTGTTTTTCTAATACCAGATGTGTGGTTTCATACAATCTTTTATCTCGAAATCCCAATCCCAAATCTCGATATTCTTGAATGCTTACCTCTTTTAGTTGCTCTGGTGTTGGAAAAGTATAATAATCTTTTTCATTCCACCTTATTTTAGTACCATACTTTTGGGATAGCCTTTCAATAATTCCTTTTATTCTTGGAATGTTATTGTTAGCTGAAATAATAAAAGACACAATGGTTTCCCACAAATCTTGGTTTAACAGTCGTATTCCTTGTCCATATTGAATGCTTGTTTCCATGTTTTGATCAATTTTAGCCAAGGTTTGTTTGATTTTATTATAGTCTCTATTTAGATCAAAGTATTCTTCTACTGTTTGTTTGATATCATTTTGACACATTCCTTCCATTATAATATCATTTTTTTGTTTTTTTAGATTTACTATATTATTTCCAAACACACCTTCATAGCTACCATCTTTTTGCCTATTCCAACGAAAACATTGTCCACATTCAAAAATGTCTTTTGGTTCAAATGAATCCATATTTTTTAATGTTATTTTTTGTTCTTTCATTTTTTTCATTCCTTTTATACAAAAGCTAATTCTTGTTCTTCTTTTATTATACTATATTGGATTCCATTTTGTATCGTTTTTATAAAAATTAGGTAGAAAACTTTTTCATTGTTTTCCACCTCAATTATTCTTATTCATTTTTATATTTCTAAAATATATGGGCTATCTGAAGTTCCTTGTCCTGCTGTGATACTAATATTTGATTTCAATGTAATTACTGGTCTAAAGCCTGCTGTGCGAGTATAAAATTTCGGTGTACATAGCGAAGAAGGTGAACTTGATGAAGAACCTCCAGTAATATTTATAACAATTAGAGGTATTCCTTGGTAAGTTGATGAAATAGGTATTTTTTTTATGTCTGACTGTTCTATGCAAAAAGAATATGCTGTGTTACCCTTTTTTCGTGAGGCTAACCAATAATATTCTGTCTCTAATTTATCAATTCCTAATTTAGATAATTGTGCCTTATCTATATCTGAATTATTGTCTAAATTTTTTAATAAATTTTCTTGAAAAAATGCTGAACTTAGTCCTGTTGTTGAATAATTACTTGTAGCTTCATAATTTGGATTATTCGGAACACTACCGACACATCTAGCACTATTAGCATAATTTGGATTCAAATAATTAGTCGCTTTTTCATTTAAATTAACTATTACATTGTTCCAAGCACTTTTTGCTTTTTCAAAATTTGTATTATCTCCTAATGTCAAATCTTCAACAGAATCTTCTGTAATAATTTGTGTCCCATAACTTGATGTTGAATCATATAATACAATACACTTTCTAGTAGTTCCTTCTTTATCTTTATAATTTACATAGTTTCCTTCTTTTAAGATACTAAGAGGTTTATTGGTTGTTTTTTGTATTGCATCTGTTATCATTTCATTTCCTGCATTATCTACTGCTTTCATTTTCAAATTATATGTTGTTCCGCTCACTAAACCTGAAAAAATATAACTGGTATCTATTTGTCCATTGTCTGGAACCCATGACAAACCATCATCATTACTAAAATAGTATTTAGCAATTCCACTACTTCCATTTTCTTGCGTTTTTTCAGTATCCATTGTATATCCAGTTAATGTAATACTATTGGTTGTTACCGTCGCTGTTGGCGTAAATTGTTTCGGAGATAATTTATCAATATTTGTAATATTAGTTGTCACATAACCTCCTGTTTCTCCTAAATTATTAACTAGCCTTACATAAATTGATTGATTCTTCACTATAGAAATGTCTTTAACATAGTTTATCCAATCTTGTCCATTTATTGAATATTGTAGATTATATCCTTTTATTGAGGTTGTTATTGTTAGTATTATATCTTGATTCGTCCAACTAGATGGTCGAATATCAAATTTAACATCACTTGTTTGTAAATCTGGTGGTGCTTTTTCGCCTTGTTTTCCTATATACTCCACCTTATCTTTTGTTACAATAAAAATTTCCCCTTCACTTGTTGTTATTTGAATTGTACTATCATCTTTCTTTATTATCGTTGCACCTTCAAATTTTTTATTATCATGCAATCTATCAAAATATTCTTCCATCATCTTTTGTTCGGTCCAATTATTAATTTTTCTATCCATTTCTAAATCTACTTGCATGATTTTTAACGTTTCTTCATATTCAGCTTTTCTTGTTTCTTGTTTAGTTTTACTTGCTTTTTGCAAGATTCCACTTTCTCCTGTTAAGATGCTTATACTGACCCCTGCTAATATTAGTAATATTATAATCGTTATTACCAATACAATTAAGGTAATACCTTTATTGGTTTTTCTTTTCTTTGTTCTCAATTTTGTTATTCTCATCAACTTATCTTTCCTCATTTCTTTTGTTTTTTCTATTGTATCAATATCCTATATCGCTGTCAATCAATTAATCTACTTTTTAAAATTTTATTAGTAGACTAAAACTCTTAAAAATTTCTATGACCTCTTAAATCCCAACCCTAACACTTCTCTTGAATTTGTTATAATAATAAAACTTTGCGGGTCAATTTTTCTTGCAATCATTTTAATTTTTGCAATTTCTCTTCTTGATGTTGCACACATTAATACCAACTTTTCCTCATTGGTATACATGCCTTTCCCAAAAAGACCTGTTGTTCCCCTTTTAATTTTCTCTCCAATTTGTTTTGCAATTTCCTCATTTTTATCTGATACAATCAATAATAACTTGGTAAAATAAATCCCTTCAAACAAAATATCAATCATTTTACCCATCAAATAAATAGCAATAGCTGAATACAATCCAATTTCTATTTCTTTAAAGAAAAAAACATTCAAAGAAACAATAATGATATCCAAAATAATAATGGCTCGACTCATACTAATAGTAGGTCGATATTCTCTTGCAATATAACTAATTAAATCCGTTCCACCAGTGGAAGAATTAACTTTTAAGATAATAGCTGTTCCGAAGTCCAATAATAATTCCACCATAAATACAAGCCAAAAATCGATCCTTAGTCAATGGCTCTAACTGATCTAACCAATCAATAAACAAAGATAATGAAACCGTCCCTATTAAAGATTTTAGAAAAAAACTTTTTCCTATTTTATAAATAGCAATCAAAAATAATGGTATATTAATTACCAATATCATTGTTCCCATCGGAATATTTAATAAATAATAAGTAATAGTTGCTACACCAGAGATTCCACCAGAGGATAATTGATTGGGTAACAAAAATAAAGAAATCCCTATTGCCATAACAAAAGCACCTACAATCGTCCCTACGATCTCGATTACTATTTTTTTCCTATTATATTTTTCTTCTATGTGCATAAAAAATCACCTTTATAGCAGTATTTGCATATATTGGTGATTTTATACTATTGAAATAAAATGTTTATTCTTCTAAAAAATCATGATAAGTTTTTGTGATTTCAATTTTTGATTTTCCTTGTTTCATTGTCTCATCTTGCTTTAATATTAAATCTACATCATAAGTCTCTTTTAATTTTAAAACATTCTCTTTTTTATGTCCAATTACATTATTACTATCAATTGGATTTACTGTAACTTCTACTTCTTTTACTTTTACATTCAATCTTTTAATCTTTCCGACTACTGCATCATACCATAAAGCCGATTCCACTAACTGTCTAAAAGCTGGGTGATAAGGTCCTGCTACCACTTCGCTTTCTTCCTTTTCTGGCTCTGTAATTTCATCTGTATTTTGCAATCCTACTCTAATAATATCTATATTTTTATCGGCAAACATTCGCACTAATTCTTTGCATACCTCAACTGCTTGAACTAATGGTAATGGTTCATATTTTCCCTGTTCCCATTCTTTTTCTAATTTGGTATGTTTGACTACTAATACAGGATAAATTCTTACCATTTTAGGTTTTAATTTAATCAATGCCTTTGCTGTATTCACTTCATCAATTCTAGTGCTTTCTGGTAATCCTACCATCATTTGATGCCCTAATTTAAAACCATTCCAACGTATCATTTTAGACGCTTTTTTAACATCTGCAAAAGTATGTCCTCGGTTGGTTCTTTTTAAAATATAGTCATTGGCTGATTGTACACCTAATTCAATGGTTTTCACTTTATATTTTTTAAGTCTTTTTAAAATTTCTTTATCAATACAATCTGGTCTAGTAGAAATTCTAATTGAGTCAGCCTTTCCTTCTTGGATATATTCATAAGCAGTTTCTAATAATTCCTCTTGTAAATCTGTTTCAATAGCAGTAAAACTCCCACCATAAAAAGCAATTTCAACTTCTGCCTCTTCGTTTTTGATCTTTTCTAGATATTCCTCTATTATTTTTTTTGCTTTTTCTTTCGTCATCTTTTCCTTTTGTCCGCTAATTGATTTTTGATTACAAAAAATGCAGTCATTCGGACACCCTAAGTGTGGTACAAATATTGGTATGATATATTGTTTTTTCATCGATTTACCTTCTCCTATTTCAAATTTTCTAGTGCTTTTTGGGCTGCATACATTTGAGCTTCTTTTTTACTTTTACCTTCTCCTCTCGCTAGCGCTTTTCCATTGAAACTCACTTCTGCTTCGAAACTTTTATTATGATCTGGTCCTTTTTCTTTGACAATTTTATACTCTATTTTTACATCTCCATGCTCTTGTAATTTTTCTTGTAAAACAGTCTTATAATCTTTATCACCTACATGTTTGGTCGCTATCTCGATGTCCTCTTTTAAATTTTCTATGATAAATTTTTCAGCCTCTTCTATTCCACCATCTAAGTAAATTACTGCAATTACTGCCTCCACGCTATCTGCTAAGATGGCTGGTCTTTGTTCTCCTCCCATTTTTCTTTCGGACTTTCCAAGATATAAGAAATCACTAAAATTATGCAATTTTGCTATTTTGTATAAACTTTTTTCACATACTACGGTTGCCCTAACTTTAGTCATTTCTCCTTCTGTCAAGTTTGGATAATTTTCAAATAAATATTTGCTTGAAATAAATTCTAAAATACTATCTCCTAAAAATTCTAGCTTTTCATTGCTTTCTATATTATTTTCATAAGCGTACGATGTGTGTGTTAATGCTTTTTTTAGCAATTCTTTGTTTTTAAATTCATATCCTATACTCTCTTCCATTCTTTGCATGATTCACCCCTTTTCTGGCATTTAAAGAATGTTTTCTAACCCATTTCTTGATTTCTGCTACTATTATATACTATTTTCGAAATTTTGCAAGTTAAAATAACATTTTTATTACTACAAAATACCAGTATTTTTTTCCTTATTTTTATAGACAAGTTTTGTCTATTATTGTATAATAAATGTGTATTATAAGTAAAGAAAGAGAGAAAAACTATGTTAGATAACCATGATAATCGAAACTTATCTGATGTATTTAAGGAATTACAACAAATGAAACAACAAGCAGAAGCAACCACTACAAAAAAGAATTCTAGCAATCCAAAAAGAAAAGCTTCCAAAGTAAGGAAAAACTTTGCTTTTCATTTTTCTACCCAAAATTCCTATAAAAATTCTGATTTAAAACTATCTCACATTATTGTAGGTTGTGGTATTTTAATTGTTGGACTAGCTGTATTCTTTCCTAAAAATACTTCCTTTACACAAAGTTATGCCAAAGAAGAAGACATAGAAGAAATCGCAGAATATGAATTAAATCGTCACAGATTAAACATTCAAAATATTATTTCTGAAAATGTTGACATGGACAAAGTAAAAGAACAAGTAACAGAGGAAAGAGAAATTGAATTTATAACAGAATATACTAATAATCCCAAACTTCCTAAGAAGGAAGAAATCACAAAACAAGAAGGTTCTGTTGGAAAAGAAAATGTAACAACTGTCAAAACTTACGAAAATGGTAATTTTGTAGAAGAAATCATTTTAAATAAAGAAAGACTTGTCGATCCAATTTCTAAAATAATTGACATTGGTACTTCTGAATTTCTTGCAAAACATAAGGTACATATTGGTGATATCATGTATTTCACAAACGATACTACTTTAAAAGAAACACCTGATCTTTCTGCGAAAGATTTAGCAGAAGTTAAAAAAAGCTTAGATGTCAAACTATTAGATCTTCCAAGTGAAGAATGGTGCAAAGTTTCTTTTGATAATATAGAAGGATATGTAAAAACTTCTAATTTAACCTCTTCTTATACAACACCAAATATTATTGAAAAGAATCGAGTTCAACGAATTTTAATAAAAGTAAATATCGATATGGAATTAAACAGAACCAGTGGCTTAACTTTAAATGATTACAAAAAAATATTTACAAATTTACCAAATGATAAAAATAAAATTTTCCAAGATAACTATACAGCTTTCTATAATGCTGAAAAGAAGTATAATATTAATGGTATTTTCTTAGCTTCTATTGCCATTCATGAAAGTGGCTGGGGAACTTCCCAAATTGCTAAGGATAAAAAGAATCTATTTGGTTATGGCTCTTATGATGCTACTCCTTATGAATCTTCTTTTGAATTTGAAGATTATTCAGAGGGTATTGAGACAGTTGCAAAATCTTTAGTAAAATATTACATTAATCCATCTGGTACTAAAATTTATGATGGTGAATTAGCTGCTGCTTGGTATTATAATGGACCTACTTTAAAGGGCGTAAATACTCGCTATGCAAGTGATACTGATTGGAATGAAAAAGTATTTAAGTACATGGAAACTTTATACAATAGACTTCAATAATTATAGGAGGTTAAAGCAATGAAAAAGTTTAAAATAAAAAACGAAAAATTATTATTTGCTATCTTAATTTTATCTTTGTTTGTCGTATTTCTTTTGCACTATAATTTAGTATTTTCTGTTGTTTTTGCCAGAAATGCTTTTGCTGATGAAATGATAGAAATTTCAGATAGAAATGAAAATCCTATTTTTACGATTCAGAAAGTATTGCTATATAGTAGTGCAAATGCAATTGACAATTCTGATGATCAGTCTTTAAAAGATATGAGTATTAACCAATTCACTGATATTTCTATTTATATTGATAATATCAGTACGATTACGGAATTAACGGATGAAAATACAATAAAAGAATTGTATATTGATAATATTGTTGCAACTTCTACTGCTGATATAGGAACTAAAATTTTGAATTATAAAAATCCTTTGGATTTTGGTAAATATAAAATGATAAACAGACCTAAAAATAATAGAATTGATTTTAATATTATCAATACTAATTCTGAAAATGAAAATAATGATTATTCTTCTCCTACCTTTTATACTGATTGTTCGAATCCTATTTCTTTAGGATATATGAATCAGGATCTTTTAAAAAACTATGCGGTCTCTGAAGATGCTAATATGGTTTCTTTTAATGGTAAGGTTTTGAAAGAAGCTAATGTTAACATAGAGGATATTAATTATACTTTAACTTTTAAAATTCATATTGTTAATAATTTGAATCAAAAATTTGTTTATAATATGAAATTAGATGTTGATTTAAATGATAACAATGGTGGTATTTATAATGGTTATGTTTTCAAAGGAAAAAATACAACTGGTAAAGAATATCAATTTTTTAAAGAGATGTAACTTTAAAAATGTATCTAATAGAATAGACAATTTGAAAAGACATTGTCTAGACTATTGGATACATTTTTTAATATCTTTCCATTATTTTACGATTCCTCCAGAAAAACTACATTCATATACTTTTTCATTTTGAAAGTACATTATTTCTTTTCCTGAAAAATACTCAAAATCTCCATCTACTTCACAAATATATACATAATCACCATCTTGAAATTTTCTTTGTCCTCTATATGGTAATTCTGAATTTACAGTTAATAATGCTTTTTTCAAGAATGAACTAGAAAATTTTTCATTCATTTCTATTCCATTATAATTCATCGCCCAAATTGGCTCATTATCAAAAAACACTGCCTCTTCTCCAATAAATCTTTCTCCACCAAAATATGTATCTATATACTTATACTTTCCGTCTTCATATTTTAGATCATGTGATTTAGGTCTGGTGGACATTTGTTCAATAGGATTATTTCCAGCATAAGTATTTTTTTTGCATTTATTAGAAATTCTATGACCTCATTTGCTTTATAATTGCAATTATTCTACCAATTATAACTAGCAACTTTGACAACTAGTAGTTGCATATTTATTTCATATAAAGTCTTTATGAAAATTGTATAATCTTATAAAATTATTGTATGAATATGCTGTAAAAAATCTAAATAAAGAGTAATAAAACACTAAATATTTCTTGGAGTGGACGTCGTAGTTATCTACAAAATTTTGTTTTGTTCGCTTGTATTTTATTAAATAATATTGTATAGTTATAAACAGAAAATGAGAATAAGCAGAGTGCGTTGCCACCTTTAGCTCTTTGATGTATACATATTACTCCACGACTTACGTTGTGAGACTGATATAATGGGGGGTGGTTAATATGGTAGAAATAGCTTTATTAGAAATCACTTACCTACTTTTCTATGGATTAGTAGGAGTAACTATCATAAATGTTGCCTTGTTAATCATCATCTGTTTTTTACTACATAGGCAATAAAAAATAAG
>JAAVZN010000134.1 GCA_022791675.1 Clostridia bacterium
AGTGAAAGAGCAAGCGAGTGATTTAGAGAAGACAGACTATTCAGAAGCAAGTTGGGCTAAATTAGAAGAAGCCTTAGCATTACCAGAAGAGAAACAATCAGAAGTAAATGCTAAAGTAGAAGCAATTGAAAAAGCAATGGCTGAATTAACTGTTGATAGAACAGCATTACAAGCTATTTTAGAAAAAGTAAGTGACTTAGAAGAAAGTGAATATACAGTAGAAAGCTGGAATGCATTAAAAGATTCACTTGTAGGTATAGATGACTTAAGCAAACAAAGTGAAATTGACAAGAAAGTAGAAGAGATTCAAACAGCACTAAATGGATTGACAATTAGAGAATTAGTAGCAAGTGACTTTGTTACAGAAGATCCAAGACCAATCTATGATGGAAAAGAAAAATCAGTAGAAGTAACAACAAAATTAGATGGTGTAGGAAAAATAACAGTTGTATATAAACAAGAAGGAAAAGTTGTAACACCAATCAATGCAGGACAATATGATGTATACGTAAATGTAGAAGCAGGAACTAAATATGGTGAAGTAAGTGACCTAAAAGTAGGAACATTAACAATTTTAAAAGCAACTTACTATTTAAATGAACAAGAAGTAATATTCAGAAGTGCAACGGAAGAATATGATGGAAGAACATGGTATTCTGTAATTGTACAAGGAAAACCAAATGGAATTAAAGTTGAATATACGGATAATGAAGCAATCAATGCTGGAACTTATAATGCAGTAGCAACATTTACAATAGATGAGAATTCAGAATTATTTATGAATTACGATGTTGTAAGTCCAGCTACTATGGAAGCAACTTTGACAATTAATAAAAAACAACCATCTAAATCTGAATTAGATGTAGTACCTACAAAAGTAGAATATGATGGAAAGGTAAAAGAAATAAAAGTTGTACCAGCAAAAGATATTGTTGGAATGGGTGAAATTGTAAGCCTTACTTATATTTCAAGAGAAACAAAAGAGGTAGTAGAAAATCCAACAGAAGTAGGAACTTATGATGTTAGAGCAACAATAGCAGAAGGACAAAACTATAAAGGAAGAACAAACTTCTTAGTTGGTGCATTTACAATCACACCAAAAACTTTAACAGAGGCTGATATAATAGTTACAGAACCAGTTAATGCAGTATACAATACTACTCCACAAGGTGTAAATATTTCTATAGAAGCAAATAAAGCTGATATAACAATTACATATTTTGTAAAAGGTGAAGATGGAGCGTTTACAGAACTTGGAGAAAACCAAGTACCAGTTGATGTTGGAACTTATAAAGCAACAGTTGTAGCAACAGGTAAAGGAAATTATGAAGGAACTGTAACAATCGATTCAAATGAATATACAATTGAAAAAGCTAATCAAGAAAAACCAGTTATTAGTTTAAGTGCAAATTCAGTTATGATGACAGATGAAGCACCAACACTTAAGGTAGAAAATCTTGAAGAAGCAAAAGTTGCAGTAAGTTATCAATCTAGTAATGAAGAAGTAGCAACGATTGACAATACAGGAAAAATTACATTAATGGGAGCTGGAACTACCACAATTACAGTAATTTATGAAGGAAATAAAAATTACATTGAAAATTCAAGTAGTGTTGAATTAGCAGTAGCATTAGATAAGTCAGAATTGATTGCGATCGTAGCACAAGCAAATGACTTAGAAGAAACAGATTACTCAGAAGCAAGCTGGGCTGAATTAGAAAAAGCCTTAGCATTACCAGAAGATGTTCAATCTCAAATCGATGCTAAAGTAGAAGCAATCAAAGAAGCAATCGCAGGATTAACCGTTGATAAAACAGCATTAGAAGCAATCAAAGCACAAGCAAATGACTTAGAAGAAACAGAC
>JAAVZN010000098.1 GCA_022791675.1 Clostridia bacterium
CAATTACAAGTTTTCTTCCTGCTAATTCTGTTTCATAAGTTTTAAACATATTCTTTCCTCCTTATTTTTGCTGGGATTAAAGGGACGTTCCTTAAAATCCCTGTTTGCAAGCAAGTTTAGATTGTAACCTCTATAATATCCTACTATTTTTTATAATAGTATATTATACAAGCTACTTACCTAAATACTTGCTTGTTTGCACCATTTTTTCTAATCTAACAAAAAGCCCATGCCAAATAAGCTATGGGCTTTGTTTTCTTATTTTCTTAATCCTAATTTTTCAACTATTTCTCGATATCGATTGATATCTTTTTTAGCTAAATAGTTTAATAGATTTCTTCTTTTTCCTACCATTTTTAAAAGACCTCTTCTTGAATGATTGTCTTTTTTATGGATTTTTAAATGTTCGGTTAGTTCATTAATTCTTTCGGTTAAAAGAGCAATTTGTACTTCTGGTGAACCAGTGTCGTTTTCTTCTCTTTTATGAGTATTAATGACTTCTTGTTTTCTTTCCTTTGTCATCGTTTTTTCTCCTTTCTTCAAGGCACATTTTGTTTTCCAAACTTACACCTTTTATTTTCATTAACCTTTAACTGAGCTTAAAGTTTGGTGCTTTTCTGAAAGCTAAGTAAAAGGTATGTTTTTTTGACATACTTATTGTACAATATTTTGGAATAAATTTCAAGTGTTTTTTCATTTTTTCTGTATGAATATAGTTTGTCTTGCATATTATGTGATACAATAAGAAAAAATAAATTAAAGTGAAAGGATTGATACTATGATAAATGACTTGATTGAAAACTACAAAAATGACATCATACAAAAAACACAAGAATTAATCCAAATTCCAAGTATTCTATCTTCTTCTGAGCATCCACTTTTTCCATTTGGGAAACCCATTAATGATGCATTAGAATATATGTTAAAACTTGGTAAAGATTTAGGATTTCGAACCAAAAATTTAGATGGATATTGTGGCTATATCGAATTTGGAGAAGGGAAAGAACTAATTGGTATTATTGGACATTTAGATGTTGTTCCAGAAGGAGATCATTGGAATTATCCACCTTTTGGAGGAACCATTGCCAATCATAAAATCTATGGTCGTGGTGCCATTGACGATAAAGGTCCTGTGATCAGCTCTTTATATGCTATGAAAGCAGTTATGGACAATTGTCATGTACAAAAGCGTGTGCGTCTGATTCTAGGATTAAACGAAGAAAATGATTGGAAGTGTATACAATATTATAAAAAACATGAAGAGTTACCTACCATCGCTTTTAGTCCTGATGCTGATTTTCCTTGCATTTATTCTGAAAAGGCTATTTTAACCAGTTATTTAAAAATGGATTATTCTACTTTTTTAAACAAAGATCTTGTTATAAAAAGTATCGATACTTATGGAAATGCTATCAATGTCGTACCTAAAATTTGTAGCATTATTTTAAAAATTAATCCACAAAAAATTACAATGGATGATCTGGTAAAAAATCTAAAACATTTCATTGAACATTCTCACTTTGAAATTGATCTTTATAAAATTGATGAGCAAGAAATCAAATTAACTTCTCACGGTGTATCCAGTCATTCTGCTCACCCTGAATTAGGTATTAATGCCATTTCACGCTTGATTGTAATTTTATCTCAAATTTTTCAGCATTATGATATTCCCATTGAATTGTTTGACTTTTTTTCTCAATCCATTCATACTCAATATCATGGAGAAAGTTTAGGAATTAATTTTGAAGATGAATCTGGAAAATTGACTTTAAATGTTGGTGATTTTTATTTTAAAAATAATATTCTACAAATTGGATTGAATCTTCGTATTCCAATTACTGTAAATATGATTGACATTGGAAATAGTTTCATCAAACATACTAGTTCTTTTTTGAATGTAGATTTTGATACCATTTCTTATAAACCTGCTTTGTATCTTTCAAAAGAAAATAAATTAGTAAAAACCCTTTGTCGTATTTATAACGAAGAAACCCATTCTAATTTGGAACCAATTGCAATTGGTGGTGCCACTTATGCTCGTGCTTTTGATTCTTGTGTCTCTTTTGGTGCCAATTTTCCTAATGATAAAGATATGTGTCATCAAGTTGATGAATTTATTGAAATTGATAAGCTACTGCTTTCTTGCCAAATTTATGCCAAAGCAATTTTGGCCTTAAATGAATTAACTTAATTTTCTAAAAACAAAAAAATGCCCCGCCTTAGCCGTCAGTTGCCTTGAATTTTTAAGGACCTGTTCCCAAAAACAGGTGGGTGTCTACCTAAATATTCCTGGGCTTCTCACTACTTTTGGTGAGCTTGCACGCCATATTTGAGAGTTCGACCCCTCTTATCGTGTGTTGGTTCTAAAAATTCTGCCTATACGCACTACGCAGGGTAATTTTGATTACTCTTTTATTAGATTATTTTTATTTTACCATACCTTACTTTGTTTTTCAAATTATTCTAGTGATATAATTATCTTTAATTCTATTTTTAGATAATATTATCTTACTTTTTCATATAAAAATCTCTTTTAATAAGAGTTTTTCGTTATTTGCATTTTATCTCTTAATATGTTAAACTTATGATGAGTTTGTAATTTAGAAGAGCCACAAAAGTGGTTCTTTTTTTACATCACATAAAGTAAGATACACATAAATTGTAAAAAGCTTCCTAATAAGATAAATAGGTGAAAAATGGAGTGTGAATATTTATGTTTTTTAGCCAAGCCATAAATAATGGCACCTATTGTATACGCAATTCCACCTGCCACTAAAAGTATAAATCCATTTAATGTCAATAATTCTGGCAATAAACTTCCTTTAATAACAATACACCACCCCATTAGTAAGTAACATATCATTGAAAATACTTTAAATTTTTTGATATCAATTGAATTTAATACAATTCCTAAAATTGCAAATGCCCATATTATTCCAAATATCGTCCAACCGAGCAATTGGATCTGCTTGTCGAATGCTACATAATGCAAATGGTGTATAAGATCCTGCTATTAATAAAAATATGGAACAGTGATCCAATACTTGAAATACTTTTTTGGAATTGATTTTTGGACTCAATCCATGATAAATGCTAGACATGGTATATAATACAATCATGGTTCCTCCATAAATAGCTCCACTTATTACACCATATACATTTCCATGTACTCCTGCAAACACAATACATAGTACAGTTGCAACAATTCCTAATACAGCTCCTACAATGTGTGATGTCATATTAAAGATTTCTTCTCCTTTGGAGTATTTAGGTAATATTCTATCTTTTAATTTTGTTCTTTGCATATTTTCTCCTTCTTCTGTTTATTTTAATGTTTATTATCTTATCATAGTATGGAAATTTTTTCAAGTAATTGACTATAATTGTTTATTCAAAAAGAATTTATGACTACAATGATATAGATCTTCCAAATGAGACTTATAAGGTTTTTGTTCTCGACTTTTTAAATAAGAATTTCTGTAACAACGAAACGATTAACTCTTTGTAACACATCTTAAGCCTAACGATATAATTGTATCGTTAGGCTTCTTTCTCTTTCTTCTATTCTTTAATCTCTTGCGCTAGTTTGTCAATCGCTTTTGTTTCAATTCTTGATACATAAGAACGTGAAATCCCCATCATGCTAGCAATTTCACTTTGTGTTTTGGGTTTATGGCCACCGAAGACCAAACCTAAGCTCTAAAATAGTTCTTTCTCGATCCCTCAAAATCTCTTTCATTTTTTGACAAAGCAACTTAACTTTCATTTTCATATCTACTTCATCTTCAATATTTCTTTCACTATTTTCTAGAACCTCTTGCAAAGTTACCACATTATCATCTTTATCTTTTCCAATTGGTTCATTCAAGTACACTTCTGCTCCGAAGTTTTTTAGTTGCTCGCAGGTGCATCAATATTTCATTATCAATACAACGTGAAACATAAGTAGATAATCGTGCACCTTTTTCTACTTTAAAACTATTGATTCCTTTAATCAAACCAACTGTTCCAATTGAAATCAAATCATCTTGTTCCACCTTTGCTGTACTATATTTTTTAGCTACATGAGCAACTAATCTTAAGTTTCTCTCAATCAAAATATTTCTTGCTTCTTCATCACCTTTTGCCATCTGTTCCAAACAGTTTCTTTCTTCCTCTGCTGTTAATGGCTCAGGAAATAAATTTCCCCCTTGAATATATCCGAACTACGAATACCGCTGACTTTAAAAACTCTAAAAATCCTAGTATTCCTGTCATACAAATTGATAACAATATAAATGCACCTCCATTTTTACTTCCATAACCTAATTGTATGTTTTGTAAAAATGAAAAGTGCATGACCTTTTTAAATTCCCATAATA
>JAAVZN010000008.1 GCA_022791675.1 Clostridia bacterium
GACAAAGTACTTTGTTTCGATGATTTAGAAAGAGCAAATGTTGATGTTATCGATATATTAGGATATATTAATAACTTCGTAGAACATGATCATATCAAAACGATTATTATTTGTAATGAAAAGGAATTATCAACAAAATTAAAAAATAGCAACATTGAAATGAAAACATTTATAGCGACATATTTATTAGATAAGGAAAATAAGCTAAGCATAAAAACTGATAAACCGATGGTAGAAAGAATTCGAGATACAATTGAATATGTTTTTGATAAAGCAAATGATTATGAAAGAATCAAGGAAAAATTAATAGGGGAAACTTTTGAATATGCACCAAAATTTGATTATATTATTAATGGAATTTTAATGAGATATGAAAATAACCCAGATTTAATTCGATTTTTAAGGGAAAATACAGGGTTGATAATATCTACTTTTAACAAGAGTGGAACAAGAAACTTAAGGATTTTGAAGCATGCTTTAAATGACTTTAAAAAAATTTATGAAATGGTAAACAAATCTTATCCTAATACCAATCATAGAGTTATGCAAACGATGCTTATCTTTACCATAGCTATTTCATTTGAAATTAAAGCAGGTAAAATAACAAAAGATAAATTTGTTAACATTAAAGACAATGAAGAATATAAATCTATATTGGTTTCTTCTAGAATTTTAATGGATAATAGACAATTTTATATCAAAGAATTTGATAACAATTATTACTATAATTTTAAATCAGAATATCGTTTCTTTAAATTTATAGAATATTATATTAGAACACGTATTTTTGATATGAAATTATTTAAAGATAACATGGAAACTATACGAAATACAGTCGATACTGAAAACTTACCAGGATATAAAAGGTTGCTTACAGAAGAATATTGGAAAATATCAGACGATCAATTTAGTGGTGTGATTCAGGAAGTTATGAATGATGTAAAAGAAGGAAAGCTGACTTTGATTGATACCGTAAAATTATTTGCGTATTTTAGTTATTTTTCGAGAAAAGGATTAATAGAATACGATTTAAAAACTTTAAAAAGTGTATTTTTTAATGGTATGAATATTGCATCTTTATCTTCTGAATATTGTCCAAATCCAAAAGAAGAATTAGGAAAAATAGCCATTGAAGAAGTAGAGGAAGACATGGAGGAAATTTTAAAACATTTCAATATGCTAAATGAACAATTATTGGATAAAATGTATAAGGAAAAAGCAGAAGATGTTATGAAATGTATTCCAATGAGAATGGAACAGTTTTATGAAAAATTTGATAAAGAATGTATGGAAATTCCAATTTTCAAATATTACGATCCTTTCCAATTATTCCAAAGAATTTCTTGTGCTAGTAATGAGGATATTGTATTAATCAAAGAAAAATTGACAGATAGAGCTGGTCGTTATACCAAGCAAATTGAACCAGAAATGAAAAATATTAAACAGTTAAAACAAATTATTGACGACTATTTAAAAGGAAAAGATCCAACCATAAAAATTGTTATGCTGAAAGAATTTTCAAAAGATATGGGATATATTTTAGATAAGTATAAGATTGGCTTCTTAAGTAAAAAAGAAGATAAAATTTTAGAAACAGAAGAAGTTTAAAATAAAGCTAAGTTTTTCTAGCAATTAAATTGCATGAAAATCTTAGCTTATTTTTTTCATTTTTTATAAAATTTTATTTTAAATGTATAATTTTTTCCACAATTGTCATAATAAGATTATAAATAAAAAAATACGAGGAGGAAAATTATGAAAGCAACTGGAGTTGTAAGAAGAATAGATGATTTGGGAAGAGTTGTTATTCCAAAAGAAATAAGAAAAACATTAAGAATAAAAGAAGGGGATCCATTAGAGATATTTACAGATAGAGAAGGACAAGTTATCTTAAAAAAATATTCTCCAATTGGTGAGCTTTCAGAATTTGCTGCAGGTTATGCAGAAACATTATCCAAAACAACAGGTCATATCGCATGTATTACTGATAAAGATACTATTATAGCAGTATCAGGTGGTTCTAAAAAAGAATTTTTAGAACAAGATATTAGTACAGAATTGGAACAATTAATGGAAGATAAAGAAGTTTATACCAGTACAGAAAATAGCAATGTTGCTATGCCAATTACCAAAAATGACAATCAAGAAAGAAAAAATAATGCACAAATCGTCTATCCAATTGTTTCTAATGGAGATACCATTGGAACGGTTATTCTTATGTCAAAAGAGCCAAATGGAAAAATGAATGATGTTGAGAAAAAAGTAGCTCAGTCTGCTGCCACTTTCTTAGGTAGTCAAATGGATTTATAATATATGTAAAAAACAAGTTTTCTTTTTACAAAAGTGACTTGTTTTTTTAATTTAGGTATGAATAAAGCTCTTTTTTTATGATTGTCACAAAAAAAAAGAATATAAAGAGATTGACGTAAAGTTTCAAATTTAATAGAATAACCTTGAAAGATAAAAAAAGAAAAGGGGAAAACAGATGAAGAAGTTTAAAGAAAAAGGAATTACATTAATAGCTTTAATTATAACCATTATCATTTTACTTATTTTAGCAGGAATTAGTTTAGCTACACTAACAGGAAACAATGGAATTTTAACAAAAGCAGATACATCACAAGAAGAAACGAGAGGTGCAACAGTAGAAGAAATAAAAAATTTATGGAAGACGGAGCAAACAGCAAGTCAGTTTGCAGGAGAAAACAAAGTGCAAACGTTAAGTGAAGTTTTAGATCGTTTAGAAAGAGATAAATTTATTACACCAGCAGAAAAAACAATGATTGAAAATGACGGAGAAATCACAATAGGAAGCAGAAAGATTGTTTTTGAAAAGATAACAGCTTCTGATAAAGTTGAAAATCAAGTAAATATAAATAAGAATGAAGATGGAAGCATTAATTATGAAAAGTTAAAAGAAGATTTAGAAAAGATAAAAGATATTCAAGGAGTGCCATCTGATTTAAAGGAAGAAAAATTACCTTTCGTAGTAAAGGTAAAAGATGAGTTTATTCAAATTAACAAAGATGGAACTGTTGAAGAAGCAAAAGAAGTAGATATTTTTGAATTTGTTAGTAATCTTGGACTAACTGATTGGTCTTCATTAGGAATTGATATAAATTTTAATGGTTGTCATGGTACTTCAACTACAATTGGTAATATAGGCGGTTCTAGATGGGATTGGACAGGATATTTTTCTTGGGAGATGAGTATTCCTGCAAAATTTTGGATTAAAGAAGATACAACTGCTACGGTTTTAGCACTGTATCACATGAATGCACCCTCTTGGGCAATGGAGGGGAGTATGCCAACCTATAACAATACACGTGGACATATTGGAGTAGAAAAAGAAGATCGGATCAATTGTTTGGACTTCAACGCCAACAATTGGAGCTCCTAAGGGCTGGAATCCATATTGGGTAGATTCTGCACTTGAAAATTCTTTTGATGTAACAGGAGCTACAAGAATTATTTTGAAAGGAGAAGGTTGGGACAACGGTAATTATTCGGCAGATACATATTTAACTAGTTTGAAAATAAAATTCGATTAGAAGTAAAAATAATGTTTATTACCTAACAATTTTTAGACAAGTATTGACAGTTGACAACAAAATAAAATATGTTATAATAGATAGGAAAAACAAAAGTTAAGGAGGAAAAGTAACAGATGAAAGACAAAGAAAAAAGAATGATTGCCATATTAGTTGCAATTACAGCAATTATCATTATTATAGCATTAGTAAGAGGGAGTGGAAAGAAGGAAGAAAAACCACCAGAAAATAATATTCAAGAAGAAGAATTTGTTGAATTACTAGAAGATGGAACCAGATTAAATTCTAGTGATAAATTACAAGAGACAAAAACAATTGATGGAATGGAGATTTCTAAATTCCAATTAACCGAAAAAGACAATGTAACTCTTTTATTAGGAACCGTAACAAATGTATCAGATACGACAAGAGGAGGTTATCCTGTTAATGTTACAGTTTTTGATAAAGAAGGAAATGAAATTACTACAGTATCAGCATTTTTGGGAGAATTAGAACCAGGAAAAAGTACACAATTTAGTACAAATGCAACATTTGATTATGCAAATGCTTATGATTTTACTATAACTAAGAAATAAAAAGGAATCAAGAAAATAATAAAATAGTAGTTAATACTTATTTTATTGATTTTCTTGATTTTTTGTGCATATTGAAGTATAATTTGGAAAGAATAAAAAATACAAAAAGGAGAAAGCAATGAAAGCAATAGAAATTAGAAACAAATATCTAAACTACTTTAAAAATCATGGTCATGCAGTGATTCCTTCAGCACCACTTATTCCAGAAAACGATCCATCGGTATTATTTACAACAGCTGGAATGCAACCACTTGTACCTTATTTATTGGGAGAAAAACACCCAGAAGGAACTCGTTTAACAGATTATCAAAAATGTGTTAGAACAAATGATATAGAAGAAGTAGGAGACAATCGTCACCTAACTTATTTTGAAATGCTTGGAAATTGGTCACTGGGAGACTATTTTAAAGAAGAGTCAATTCAAATGAGTTATGAATTTTTAACCAAAGAGTTAGAAATTCCAGCAGAAAAGCTATCAGTAACTTGTTTTGCAGGAGATGAAGACTGTGAAAGAGACAGCATTTCAGCAGAAGTGTGGAAAAAAGTCGGAATTCCAGAAGAAAGAATTTATTTTTATGGAAAAGATGATAATTGGTGGATTGCAGGAGAAGAAGGACCTTGTGGACCAGATACAGAAATGTTTTATGATACAGGGAAACCAGCTTGTTCAGAAGATTGCCAACCATCTTGTGACTGTGGTAAATATGTTGAAATTTGGAATAATGTATTTATGGAATATTTTAAGGATAAAAATGGCTATTCAAAATTAGAAAAGAAGAATGTAGATACTGGACTAGGGTTAGAAAGAATGACTATGTTACTACAAGGAAAAGAAACACCTTATGATACAGAAATATTTTTACCAATCATGCAAAAACTACAACAATTACAAAAAATAGATGATATAGAAAGTAGAAGAATTATAGCAGAACATTTACGTTCCAGTATGATGATCATAGCTGATGGGGGACGACCAAGCAATTTAGATAGGGGATATGTACTAAGAAGATTAATTAGAAGAATGATAAGACATTTTAATAAGTTACAAATTAATGCAGAAGAATTATCCACATTAATAGAAATCAATGTGGAAAACTTAAAAGAAATGTATCCAGATTTAGAAACAAAAAAAGAAACAATAAAAGAAGTAATTTTAGAAGAAAAGGACAAATTTATTAAAACACTAACAAATGGAGAAAGAGAATTTGAAAAAGAAATTAAGAAAATACAACAAGAAGGTGGAAACAAGAAGATTGCTGGAGAAATTGTATTTAGGTTATATGATACTTATGGTTTCCCTCCAGAGGTAACCCAAGAATTAGCGAAAGAAAATGGATACGAAGTGGATTTAAAAGAATTTGATGAATTATTTAAAAAGCATCAAGAAAAATCACGAATGGGCTCAGAACAAAAATTTAAAGGAGGGCTAGCTGAAACAACAGAAGAAACAATTGCTTACCATACAGCAACACATTTATTAAATTCAGCATTAAAGCAAGTAATTGGGAAAGATGCTCATCAAAGAGGTTCTAATATTACAGCCGATCGAATGAGATTTGATTTTAACTGTGATCATAAATTAACAGATGAAGAAAAGAAGGCAGTTGAAGACTTAGTTAATCAATGGATTCAAGATGGGCTAGAAGTAACCAAACAAGAAATGAAAAAAGAAGAAGCTATTAGCTCAGGTGCAGAATGTATGTTCATCGAAAAATACCCAGACATTGTAACCGTATATAGTATAGGAAATATATCAAAAGAATTATGTGGTGGACCACATGTGAAAAATACAAAAGAGCTAGGAACCTTTAAAATTAAAAAAGAAGAATCAAGTTCATCAGGAATTAGAAGAATCAAAGCAGTTTTGATCAGGGATTAGAGGGACGTTCCTTAAAATCCCTGAAAGGGGGATTTTAAGGAACGTCCCTTTAATCCCTTTGGAGAGGAGAAAAAAATGGAAGATTGTATATTTTGTAAAATAATTGAGGGGCAAATACCATGTAACAAAGTGTATGAAGATGAAGAAATTTTAGCGTTTCATGATATTAATCCTGCAACGCCAATTCATATTTTGGTTATACCAAAAAAACATATTACATCATTAGCGCATCTAAGTAAAGAAGATGAACCAATTGTTGGGAAAATATATGGAGTGATTAATAAAATTGCACAAGAACAAGGTTTTAAGCAAGATGGATATCGTGTGATTGTGAATTGTGGAAAAAATGGAGGACAAGAAGTTATGCATTTACATTTTCACATTTTAGCTGGGAAACAACTAGGAGAAAAAATTGTCTAAAAAGTGTACACATTTCATTAAAAGTGTGATATAATGAGTATAGAGAGAAAAACAAGAGATAGAGGAGGAATGGATATGTTTGAGAGTAAATATAGTAAAGTATTAACCATTATTTTAGTAATTGTAATTGTTGCGATTATTGGATTACTTGGATTTTTAGGATATGATTATTATCAAAATTTTGTTGTGACAAAAGATACATCAGATTTTGTAGATAATTTTCAAGGAGATGTAACAGATGATCAGATACCTTCAGAGGATCAAACAACTTCTGATAATAATGATAATGAAAATCCATTTGATCAAATAAAAAATCCAGAAACAGGAAGCTCTTCTTCTAATAAGAAGACATATAAAGGATTTGGGGTTTTAGGAACGATGGAAATTCCAGCTACTAATTTTAAATATCCTGTTTTAGAAAAAGTAACGAAAAAATCAATTGAAACAGCAGTAGCATTTTTATATGGAAATGGATTAAATCAGCCAGGAAATAGTGTTATTATTGGTCATAATTATAGAAATGGATTATTCTTTTCTAACAATAAAAAATTGAATATTGGTGATAAAATATATGTAACCGATAATGATGGAAACAAAGTTACTTATACCATCTACAATAAATTTGAAACGACACCAGAGGATACATCTTTCTATCAAAGAGATACAGGGGGAAAACCAGAGATAACATTATCAACCTGTACAGATGATAGTAGTGCAAGATTGATTATTTTGGGAAGAGTAGAATAAAAATAAAATGTTATGGTTAACATTAAATACAAAACAAGTCAGAATTTGGAGTCTGACTTGTTTTGTTATGTAAAGTATGCTATAATAGAGAGTGGATTAGGAGGAAAAAGATGGGGATTTTTAATTTTTTAGAAAAGGTTTTTATGCAAGAAAGCCAGGAAAATGATGAAACCTATTTAGAATTAAGAGAAAGTATTATTTTTGATTTGGCAAAAATGAAACAAAAAATTTTGACTATGCACCTATATTATCCTGAAAAAGCATAGGAGATTGAAGATAAAATTACAGAACTAGAAACGTATATTGAAAATTGCATAGAAATAAATTTAGAAACTAAGAATCATGTCAATGAAATTTTTACAGAAATTAAGGAGAATTTTCAGACTTTTAACAAAATTAGCCAAGAGAAGTTTTTATTTAGTGAAGTAAAAAGAATTTATCAGGACTTAAATGAAGTTTTTTGTGGACAAATGAATGAGATAACTTCAATCGATCCAGTGGAGATTGCTAAAATGGAAAAAACATTAGAAGTTTTAGATAGCAATAAAAAGGAATTGACAGGAATGAAACAACAACAATATATAAAAGGAATAATTGATGCTAGATTTCGATTAAAGTGTTGCCAGATGTCAATGGATCAAGAAAATAATTATTTTGCAAAGGCACCAGAAGTGGAAAAGATATTTTATGCCAATCATTTTGTAAAAGATTTACAAGATATGTACGATGATATTAACAAAATCAGAGGAATGTATCATGTTTATGGGTTAGAAATCTCATTAGAAGAACAAGAAAAAGAATTAGATTTATTAATTAATCCAATTAGTGATCAATACATGAAACAAGAAGAACGTTTAATAACAGATGTATTTCAAGATGATGAGGCAATGAGAAATTATATACAAATAAAAGCATTTTTACGTAAAAAATTAATGAATTTAGGCCGAGAAATGGAAGAAGAAAAGCAAAGAATAGAAGAAAAACAACGTTATAAACAATTAACAGAAGAAGAACAACAACGTAAATTGAAAGAAATAGAAGAAAAGTATTTTGACAGTTATCAAAAAATCATGGAATATGAGCTAGATGTAGCCAAAGAAAAAGGATTACTACAACCTCGAAATATGTTAGAAATAAAGGGAAGTATGCTAATTCCAATCCAAAAGCAAGATTGTTATCATTTGATTATGAAATTAAAAAAAGAGAATGGTGTTAGAATAGATATATGGACACATTTAATGAGAGGGTGTATAATAAATTATGTACACTAATCTGAAAGGAGTGTGTCAGAAATGGCAAAGAAAAAAATATATGATGAAGATTTTAAAAAAATGATAGTAGAATTATACGAAAATAAAAAGCCTGTGAGTGAAATAAAACGTGAATATGGCTTATGTGAAGCAACGTTGTATCGTTGGATAAAGGAATATGGGAAAATACGAACAGAAACAGGAGAAGTAACAAACAATCATGAAATGAAGAAATTAAAAAAAGAAATGGCAAGATTAAAAGAAGAAAATGAAATATTAAAAAAAGCAATAGCCATATTCACGCCAAAATAGAAGAAAAAGTAAAATTCGTAGAAAATAATAGAAAGGCACACGATGTAAGAACTATGTGCAAAGTGCTGGGAATAGCACGTTCAGAGTATTACTATCAAAGAAACAAAAAAAGAAATAGATATAAAGAAGCAAATGAAAAACTGGACAAAGAAATCAAAGAAGAATACGAGAAGTCAAAAGGAAGATATGGTTCACCAAAAATCCAGAAAATGTTAGAAAAAAGAGGAATAAAAGCAAGTCAAAAACGAATAGCAAGAAGAATGAAGAAAATGGGATTAAGGTCAATAACAATCAAAAAATTCAAACCAAGTGGAAGCAAAGGAAAAGTAGATGATAGAAATAAGCCGAACCTATTGGAGCAAAATTTTAAAGCAAAGGGATTACGAGAGAAATTAGTATCAGACATCACATATATTTATACAAAGGAAAAAGGATGGACATATCTAGCAATAGTAATGGACTTGTATAGCTTGAGTATCATAGGATATAGCTATGGAGAGACAATGGAGGCAGAGCTAGTAGTGAAGGCAATAAAAAATGCTAGAGCAAAAGGAAAATTTCAAAAAGGAGCAATATTTCATAGTGATTTAGGATCACAATACACATCAAATAAAGTTGAGAAATATTTGAAAGAGTTAGAGTTAGTACACTCATACAGCAAGAAAGGATACCCTTATGATAATGCGAGTATGGAGAGCTTTAATGCCATATTAAAAAAAGAAGAAGTAAATTTATACGTGTATAAGACAGTAGAAGAAGCAAGAAGAACAATATTTGAGTTCATAGAAAGCTGGTACAATCGTAGAAGGATACATTCATCAATTGGATATAAAGTACCAAGTGAACTTGAAAATGAAGTAGCATAAGATGAACCACTTACAAGTTATGAAAACAATCCTTAAAGACAAAAGATTCTAAATTTGAATTGGTGTAAATGGCGACGTAAGGAGCTAAAGTATACCATTTACACCAAGAAAAATTTAGAATATGATGGAGTAATGAAAGTGGTCTCATAAAGTAAAAAAATTCTCAAAAAAAGTGTCCAAAAACTTGACATAGATCCAGAATATTCGATATAGTATGTTGCTAGAAGAAGGAGAAAATCATCTGGTTTTAATGCTATCTGAATTCGAAGCAGAAAAGATAGATAAGCTTATGAAAAAGAGTTTGATTGATGGTAAAGCAATAAATAGTAATGACTATGATAAGATAGAAGGAGAATTTGGAAATTCTTTTCGTTATTATTTCTTAAATAACAATAAAAATTTAAAAGAAATAGGAGTAATTCCAGGAGGAATATATTATGAAAAATGGACTTATAATAGAAGAGGTGCTGAAGATGAGCTTTTAGATTGTTATATTAAAGCAAGAAATATGGAAACAGATGAGCAAGATATAAAAGATATTAAATTTTATATAGAATTACCTAATACACTACCAATGTGTCCAATCTTAGAAGAATTACAAAAGGAAGGAATAGAATATTATTTTATGCCGATGGATCAGCAAGAAAAAAACAGAAATTTTACTAAGAAAATTTATATGGATCGAAAAGATTTGGAAAAATATAAGGAAAAAGTACATACCAAAATGTTACAACAACAAAAAGATATAACAATTGGACTAGAAAGTATTGATATAGGAGAATATATCGTAGAAGGAACAAATGCACCATTTATACAAAAAATGAAACAATATTACTCTTTAACAGAACAAGAACAAAGAAAAAAACTCAAAGAAATAGATGATAGTAGTTTGGATATAGAAAAAAATTATAAAGAAATATTGCAATATGAAAAAGAAGTAGCAAGAGCAAGAGATTTATTTAGCCAAAAAAGTAATATAGATGAAAGTAATTTTGAAGTTTTTACAGTAGAAGGAAATGAAATATATGACTATCTATTAAGCGCCAGAGAACAAGGAATAAGAATTAATATTTTTCCAGATGTAGACGATTTAAGAAGTGCAATGATTGTAATGCCAAAAGAGAAAAAAATGAAACCACTCAACATAAAAGTAAAAGTTGGAATGAATCAGGATCCTAGTATGAATCGAGTAGGTAATTTTAAATTTACTAAAAGTTTTGTATATATTACTCAATGTTATCTGGGAAAAAATAATTCAACACTTGTTTTTGATCCAAAATTGCATGCTTATATCTTCTTTGGTAATGCATTAGAAGAAATGATAGATAAAATTAGACAAGAAAAGCGAAACGAAACAATAAATGAAATTAAATTTTACATAGAAATGCCATATTTAAGACCAATCGTACCAATCTTAGAAAAATTAAAAAAGGCTAAGATAGGATATTATATGCTACCATACAATAAGGAATTTGGCAATAAATATGAGCCAACTAAGAGAATTTATATCGATCGAGAAGATTTAGAAAAATACCAAGAAGTAGTGCATGATGAAATTTCAAATCAAACGAATGGAGTAATAACCATTGGTACTAAAGATCTAAATGCAGTGGATTTGATCTTAGGGGGATATGATAAAGAGGTTATTCGATAGAATTGAAGAAAAGATAAAAACGCAAAGAAAAAAAGCAAAGGAATTTTCAAAATTCCTTTCTTTTTTTTATAAAATTGTATATAATAACAAAGAAAAAATAAAAATAAGAGGTGGACAAGTTGAATCAAAAACAAGCAAAAGAAAGAATTGAAGACTTACGAAGACAAGTAGAGTACCATGCTAAAAAATACTATGATGAGGATAGACCAGAAATATCAGATTTTGAGTATGATATGTTAATGGTAGAACTACGAAATCTAGAAAAAGAATTTCCAGAATTTCAATCCCAAGAGTCCTTAACACAAAAAGTAGGAGGGCACGTAAAAGCAGGATTTCAAAAAGTGAACCATGAAGTACCTTTGCAAAGTTTGCAAGATGTATTTAGTATAGAAAAAGTAGAAGATTATATATTTAAAATAGAAGAAAAAGCCAAAGAAAACAACATTCAAGCAGTAAAATATGTTGTCGAAACTAAAATAGATGGATTATCTGCGTCTTTACAATATAAAAAGGGTGAGTTAGTAAGAGGGGCAACAAGAGGAAATGGAACAGTAGGAGAAGATGTAACAGAAAATCTAAAAACGGTAAAAACAATTCCAAGAATGTTAAAGGACAAAATTGATTTAACAGTCAGGGGAGAAGTTTTTATTGCCAAAAATGACTTTGAAAAAATGAATCAAGAAAGAGAAGAAAATGAAGAAGAACTATTTGCGAATAGCAGAAATGCTGCAGCAGGTTCTTTAAGACAGTTAGACAGTAAAATAACTGAAAAAAGACCATTAGATATTTATATTTTCAATGTTCAAAAAATAGAAGGAAAGGAATTTAATTCACATTATGAAGAATTAGAATACCTAGAACAATTAGGATTTCATGTGAATCCTGTACGTATATATTGTGAAACCATAGAAGAAATTAAGAAAGCAATTCAAAAAATAGGAGAAGAACGAGAAAATTTAACCTTTGGGATCGATGGAGCGGTGGTAAAAGTTGATGATTTAAAATTTAGAGAAATTTTAGGAAGTACAGCGAAAACACCAAGATGGGCAGTAGCTTATAAATATCCACCAGAGAAAAAAGAAACAAAACTAAAAGACATCTTATGCCAAGTGGGGAGAACAGGAGTGATTACCCCAATGGCAATTTTAGAAC
Source organism: Clostridia bacterium (assembly GCA_022791675.1). GTDB lineage: Bacteria > Bacillota > Clostridia > TANB77 > CAG-508 > CAG-269. The sequence goes on from JAAVZN010000008.1 coordinate 12,407, forward strand.
CAGTTAAAGTAGCAGGGTCAACTATCTCTAAAACAACTTTGCACAATGAAGATTTTATCAAAGAAAAAGAACTAAAAATCGGAGATACGGTTGTTATTCAAAAAGCGGGAGATGTTATCCCAGAAATTGTAGAAGTTAAAAAAGAAAAAAGAACAGGAGAAGAAGTAACATTTACAATGCCACAAGAATGTCCAGTATGTGGAGCTCCAGCGATTAGAGAAGAAGGAGAATCAGCCGTAAGATGTACAGGAATTGAATGTCCAGCTAAATTATTTAGAAACTTAGTTCACTTTGTATCCAGAGAAGCCATGAATATAGATGGATTGGGTGAAAATATAATTGGACAATTACTAGAAAAGGGATTCATTAAAAATATAGCAGATATTTATACCTTACAATTGGAAGATATAGCATCATTGAAGAAGAATGGAAAAAAATTTGCACAAAATCTAGTAGATAGTATCAATCAAAGCAAAGAAAATGATTTGTATCATTTGATAACTGCACTGGGAATACGCCATGTAGGAACCAAGGCATCAAAATTATTAGCCAGAAAATACAAAAATATGGAAGCTTTAAGTCGTGCAGAATTTGAAGATTTAAGCTTAATTAATGATATTGGACCAATTGTAGCTGGTAGTATTAAAGAATTTTTTGGACAAGAACAAACCATAGACTTACTGGAAAAATTAAAGCAGGCGGGAGTTAATATGGTAGCCAAAGAGGAAGCAAATGTAGATAATCGTTTTGAGGGTAAAACCTTTGTTTTAACTGGAACATTAGAGCATTATACAAGAGGAGAAGCTACGAATTTAATTGAAAAATTTGGTGGAAAAACATCAAGTACAGTATCGAAAAAAACTGATTATGTACTGGCAGGAGAAGAAGCAGGAAGTAAATTAACCAAAGCACAAAGTTTGGGAGTTGCTGTTATCAGTGAGGCAGAATTCCAAAAGATGATTTCTATGAATAATTAAAGACAGGTGTTAAAAAGAAAAAAGAGTAAAATAGAAGACTAACTATTAATTGTCAATAGGATTATTAAAAATTTTTTAATAATTTTATATAAATAAAAATTTGCATGACTAATAACAGTTTCAAAATTGATTTTTTAAAACTGTTAAATAATGTAAATATGTACTTTGAAAATTTCATTGTTAGCTTAAATTAAAAGGTATATCATCAGTTAAAATCTTGAAGATAATTCTAACTAATTTATTACAAACATGACCTAACGCTACTCTATGGTTCTTACCTTGAGAACGCTTGTCAAGATAATAGTTGTGAAAAGTTTCATTATTGTATATAATAAGAAAAGCAACTCTATAGATTGCATAGCGAAGGTAGGTAGAGCCACGTTTAGATATTTTCAATGATTCGGATTGAAAATTTCCAGATTGTTTAACAACTGGATCTAAGCCAGCAAATGCTAGCAATTTAGAAGGGTTGCTAAATTTTTTGATGTTATCAATTTCGCTAATAATCATTGCACCTAAAGTATACCCAACACCAGGTATTGTAAGAATAGGTGAGTTTATGATTTCCATAAGAGTCATAATACTAATATCAATGTCATTAATTTGTTTTTGGTATAAATGTAGCTGTTTAATTAAGCATTGAATTTGTAACTCAATGGCAGGATTATCAAGAGCTACACTTTCTTTAGCTAACTTCTTTAATTGCAAGGCTTTTTCTTGATTGTATCTACCATGAGAATTGTTGTAAAGCAAATTAGTTAAACCATCAATTCTAGCAGAACGAATAGCCTTAGCAGAGGAATATTTTTCAAGTAAAGCATAGGACACTTTTAAATGTAAATTACCTTTAAAAAAGCATGCTAATTCAGGAAAAACAATATCTAAACAAGCAGTTAATTGTGTTTTAAGTCTAGTTTGTTGTTGTATCATTTCTAATCTAAATCTAGAGAGACGTCTAAGTTTAATCATATCAATATTTTTAGATGAAACTAGAGAATATTTCTTTAGCATTAAACATTGAACAATTAACATAGTATCAATTTTATCAGTTTTAGTCTTTCTAATGTTAGAATCACGAAGAGAATCAGTTTGAATTGGATTAATTACTGCAATCCTATAATTGCGTTCATATAAAAACTGAATAAGATTTTCTGCGTAATGCCCAGTAGATTCTAATCCAATTAGAGGGTCTTGAAAATTCTCAATTTCTTCAAGTAATTTCATAAAACCCTGATGAGAATTTTCAAAAGAAAAAGGCTTTACGATAACTTTACCATCTGAGCTAACAACAGACGCAAAGTGTTTTAATTTGGCAATATCAATGCCGATGTAAACCATAGTGTTTACCTCCTGTAATAAAATTTATCAACAACTGTGACAACATCCAACGAGTTTTATTACTTGTAACCTTGCGTGAAATGAAAGATCAAAGTCTTATCTAACTAATTACCAATTAATAATAAAACTGTGGCAATATTCTTTTATTAGTAGTTTAAACTACAAGGAGGAATAAGAGTCCACAGTGTTAATAAGAAAATTATATCACGGAAGTGACATAATATAAAGTTTTGGGTAACTTTAAACCCTAAATATATTATACAAGGAGGGA
>JAAVZN010000099.1 GCA_022791675.1 Clostridia bacterium
ACATAACAAATATATATACCTCCAAATTATCCGGAACAAACCAGTAAAAATAGTAAATAAACCTATCCGCCATTAATACAGCGCAAAAAAGCTCTACGAGGTGCATCAATTCCACATAAATATAAATTACCGGATTTGTCGATACATCGTATATCCACCTGCCATACCTCTTGGTACAATTGATATTTGATGAACTGGATCTTGTGTTTCTAAGTAATGGCTTACTACGGCATGACCCGCTTCATGATAAGCAACTAATTTATTTTCCTTTTCGCTTCTTACCTTTGTTTTCTTTTCAGGTCCCATGGTTACTTTAACCATAGCATCTTCAATTTCTTTCATTCCAATTTCTGTTAAATTTCTTCTTGCGGCTAATAAAGCTGCTTCATTTAAAACATTTTCCAAATCTGCTCCTGCAAATCCTGATGTGTTCTTAGCTACTATTTTTAAATCAATATCTTCTGCTAAGTGTTTTTTTCTTGAATGTACTTCTAATATTTGTTCTCTTGCTTTTACATCTGGAAGTCCTACTACAATTTGTCGATCAAATCTTCCTGCTCGAAGTAACGCTTTATCTAAAACATCTGGTCTATTGGTTGCTGCTAATACAATAACTCCTTCATTTTCAGCAAATCCGTCCATTTCTACTAACAATTGATTTAATGTTTGTTCTCTTTCATCATGTCCTCCACCTAGACCTGCACCTCTTTGACGTCCAACGGCATCAATTTCATCAATAAAGATAATACATGGTGCATTTTTCTTAGCTTGATCAAATAAGTCTCTAACCCTTGAAGCTCCAACACCAACAAACATTTCAACAAAGTCTGATCCACTAATAATAAAGAATGGCACCCCTGCTTCGCCTGCTACTGCTTTTGCTAATAATGTTTTTCCTGTACCTGGTTGACCTACTAATAAAACACCTTTTGGAATCCTTGCTCCCATATCAGTAAATTTCTTTGGATTCTTTAAGAACTGTACAATTTCTTCTAACTCTTCTTTTTCTTCATCTACACCTGCTACATCTTCAAATGTAATTTTATTCTTTTCTGCTGGTGTCATCATTCTAGCTTTACTTTTTCCAAATGACATCGTTTTGTTGCCAGCCCCACCTTGACCAGCTCCACCCATCATAAAGAACCAGAAAATAAAGAATATAATTAATAGTCCAAATGGTGTTAGTAAACTAATAATTGTAATAAAAATTGATTGTGATTTTTCTTCTAATGTAAATGCACCATCTTTCAAGAAGTCTTCTGAATAATTCATAAAGCTTTCTATTTCTGGTATATTTACTTCCTTTTTAATTTTGTCATCTTTTAAAGTTACTGTCGCAGTTTTGCCATCTGCTTCAATTTGAATGTCTTCTACTTTCCCACTATTAATGTGAGAAAGTAATTCTGAATATTTTAATTTTGATTCACTATTCTCAACAATAGATGATAATACGACAATAAAAATGACACCTATTATTAGCCACATAGCTAAAGTTTTAATTCCATTTTTCAAAATAATTCCTCCTTATGTTTTGTTTCACATTTTATATTGCTTTTATAACATATAAAATTTTCTTTTTCAATAGTTTTTTATATGTCTTTTTTATTACAAATTAGCATGTTTCATACATTTCTTACGGAAACAATCTATTTACGCTATCATAATAAAATGAATTTTTTTTTCTTTTACCAATACTTTTATATTTTTGTTTGGTGTTAGATATTTATTTCCTACATTATTACTACATAATTTTATAATGTCCTCTATATGTATTTTTTCAATACTTTTACTACTACCAAATAACCTTTTTATAATATATCGAATTAATCTTGCTTTTATTACTGTTTCCAATAAATTAAACTCTTTTAAATGAATGGTTATTTCCGATTCTTTTTCATCAATTAATAACTTCTGATATGAATCTTGTGCTTGGTGTTCCATATATTCGTCTTCTTTTGTTACAATATCACACAATCGCTCCATTGTTTTTATAATATTCGGATTGAATTCTTTTTGAATATAAGGAATTACTATATTTCTTATTTTGTTTCTTTGATAAATATTTTCAAGATTAGTCTTATCTATTCTAGGTTGCAATTGATTTTCTTCGCAATATTTTTCAATTTCAAATCTTTCACATTCTATTAATGGTCTAATAATATTTCCTCTTTTTGGTTCTATCCCTTTTAATCCCTCTACGCCACTTCCTCGTAATAGATTCAAAAAAATAGTTTCGATGTTGTCATTTTTATTATGTGCTATTGCAATTTTAGTTGCATCGGTTTGTACTAATACTTCATTCAAAAATTCATATCTTGCCATTCTTCCTGCTTCTTCTGTTCCTATTTTATTAGTATGAGCCAATTTTTCCACATCTATTCTTTTTGCATAAAATTCAATTTCATTTTTTTCACAATAATTTTTTACATATTCTTCTTCTTCATCTGCTTCTTTTCGCAATCCATGGTTTAGATGTGCTACGATAATATGAAAAGATAAATTAAATTGTGAGCATTGTCTTAAATAATCTAACAAACAGATCGAATCTGGTCCCCCAGATACAGCCACAACTAATTTATCTCCTTTTTCAATTAATTGATATTTTAATATGGTATTTTCTACTTTTTTACACAATAATTGACTTTCTGTCCAATTTTGTCTCTTCATTTTGTTCTCCTTATCTTACTAACAATTGTTTGTATAGCATCTTATTCGGATCGAACATCGATTTTTACTTTTCCAATAACACCTTCAAATAATTTAATTTCTACAGTTTGCATTCCTAATGTTTTGATTGTTTCGTTTAAATCAATTTTCTTTTTATCTACTTTTATTTTGTATTCTTTTTCTAATTCTTGCGCAATTTCTTTTGCAGATACTCCACCAAATATTTTCCCATTTTCTCCTGCTTTTACCTTTATTTTTACCATGATTTTAGATAATTTATCTGCTATTTTTAAAGCTTCTTCTCTTTCTTGGTCTTTTTGAAATTTAGCTGAATTTTGTCTTGCTTTTAGTTTCTCCATATTTTCCTTGTTCGCTTCTACTGCCAAATTTTTAGGAAATAAAAAATTTCTAGCATAACCATCTGATGCATCAATCACTTCATCTTTCTTTCCTACTCCTTTAATATCTGCTTTTAAGATTACTTTCATTTTATTGCCCCTTTCTTTTTTATATAAAGTGATACCTTCCCTTCTAAAACAGGGATTTTAAGGAACGTCCCTCTAATCCCTCTTTTTTTAGTCGTCAAATCTTCTCTCTAAGTTGACAAATTTGGTATAACTTCCTAACCATAATAATTCTACGGTTCCAGTTGATCCTCCTCTGTGTTTTGCCATTATGACTTCTGCAATGTCTTTTTTTTCACTATCTTGATTATAATAATCGTCACGATATAAAAACATAACGATATCGGCATCTTGCTCAATTGCTCCAGATTCACGTAAGTCTGACAACATTGGTCTATGATCTGGTCTTTGTTCTACTGCTCTGGATAATTGGGATAATGCGATTACTGGTACTCCTATTTCTTTTGCTAGGATTTTTAAGGAACGACTGATTTCAGAAATTTCCTGCTCACGACTTCCTCCTCTTTTATTGCTTCCTTGTACTAATTGTAAGTAGTCAATAACAACCATTCCTAAATTCTTTTCTAATTTTAGTTTCCTACATTTTGCTCTTATTTCCATTACCGATATACCTGGTGTGTCATCGATATAAATTTCTGCTTCTGATAATGGTCCTATGGCTCCTGCTAATTTAGTCCAATCATCTTCTTCTAATTTTCCTGTTCTTACTTTGTTACTATCTACCATTGCTTCACTACATAAAATTCTGTTTACCATCTGTTCTTTTGACATTTCCAAACTAAATATTGCTACTGGTACCCCTGATTTAACTGCTGCATTGGTAGCAATGTTTAAAGCAAAAGCAGATTTTCCCATCGCTGGCCTTGCTGCAATTAGAATTAATTCAGAACCATGAAATCCAGCCGTTTTATAGTCTAATTCAGCAAATCCTGTGGGTACTCCTGTAATATGTTGTTTTCTATTATACAATTCTTCTAATTCTGTGAAACTGTCTACTAGGATATCTTTAATTGGGGTATATCCTTTTTGATTTTTGTTTTGCATGATGTTGAAGATCTTCTTTTCGGCTCCTTCCATGATGTCTTCTACTTCTTCGGTTGGGTCATACCCTAATTCTATGATTTCGTTTGCTGTTTTTATAAGATTTCTAAGAGTTGCTTTTTCTTCTACAATTTTAATGTATTTTAAGGCATTGGCTGTAGTTGGTACTTTTTCTGGCAATTCAGCTAAATATTCTAGACCTCCTACTTGCTCAAATTTTCCCATACTTTCTAGTTCTGCTTTTACTGTTATAATATCAATTGGCTCAGCTCGATTATATAAGTTTAATATAGCGCTGTATATGGCTCGATTGTCTTCACGATAAAAGTCTTCTTCTTTTAGTACTTCTACACTTGAAATAACAGCATCTTTGTCTGTTAGCATACTTCCAATGATTGCTTGCTCTGCTTCTAAATCGTTTGGTGGCACCTTTCCTAACTCCATTTTATCTCCCTTCTGTTCTTCTTAAAATCACTCTATTTCTGAAAAATATTCATTGATTCGATTGATTAGTTCTTGTTTTGTTTCTTCTAATGTCATTCCTTCTACTTGTGCACCAGCAAGAGTAATATGGCCTCCTCCACCTAACTTTTCTAAAATTATTTGCACATTGATATCTCCAATCGAACGACCACTAATACATACTTTATCTCCTAATTGACCAATGACAAAAGAAGCTGTTATCTCACTTATGGTAAGCAATTCATCTGCTGATTTGGCACATATCACATTAACATCTTTTGCTTTTTCTTCATAAATTGAAATCGCAATCGTATCATTTACAATTTCAGCTCTTCCTACTACTTCAGCTATTTTGTTAAAACTAGCTAAGTCACTTTGAAACCATTTTTTGACACGAATGATATCCACTCCACATTTTCTCAAATAAGCTGCTGCCTCAAATGTTCTTACTCCTGTTTTAAAGGTAAAGTTTTTTGTATCCATCATAATTCCTGCATATAGGCTTTCTGCTTCAATGGTTTTTAATTCTACTTTTTTGTCTACATATTGAATCAGTTCTGTTACTAATTCAGAGGCAGAAGATGCATATACTTCTTGGAAAGTAAGGGTTGCTTTTTCAATGAATTCCGCACTTCTTCTGTGATGATCGATGATTACTATTTTTTCAACTTTATCTAATAATTCTTCTGATTCTACATAATTAATTTTGTGTGTATCAACAATGACTAATAATGTATCCTCTTCTATATTTTCGATCGCTACTTCTTTATCGATCATAACATCTTCATATTCTTCTTGTTTTTCAATGGATTTTTTAAAAGTTTCGATTGCAGATGTTTTTTGATCCATTATAATATACGCATTTTTCTCTAATGTTTTGGCAAGACGATAAATCCCCAAACTTGCTCCAATACAATCCATATCCGGATTGGTGTGTCCCATAATCATAACTTTTTTGGAGTCTTTGATTAAATTTTCTAATGCTTGCGCTACAATTCTTGCTTTTACCTTTGTCCTTTTTTCTACTTCTTGCGCTCTTCCTCCAAAAAATTTATAGATTTCGTTTTCTCGTATAACGGCTTGGTCTCCTCCTCGCCCTAGAACGATGTCCATTGCTGTTTCAGCTGATTTGTATTTTTCTTTGTCTGTTGCTCCTTCATTCGAAATAGCTATACTTAGAGTAAATTGTGTTTTTTCCTTTATATCAATTTCTTTGACTTTATCTAATATACTGAATTTGTCTTCTTTGACATCATCTAAGTATCTTTGTTCAAAGAAATAAATATATCGATCTTTTTCTGTTTTTATTAATACACCATTGGTACGATCGGTCCATTCGTAAATACATTTGTCTATTTCTGCTATTGCTTGTGGTTTTTCTTCACTTTCTAGCCTTTGCATGGTTTCTTCATAATTATCTACCATAATAATTCCAACACATGTTTTGGAATCTTTGTATTCTTTTTGTAGTTTTATATTTTCTGTATCATCTATAAAATATAGAATTACCATGTATTCTGTTTTATTTTTCTTAGATTTTACATATCTTCCTACTATTTTATAAGTCTTGTTATCAATTTCCATCTGCCTTATGATGTCTTGGTTGTTGTTTGTTGGTCTTTGTACGATTTCGTTTTTGATATCTATGGTTAGTTCTTGTATATAGGTATTGATATCTATGTTGGCAAATTCTGTTGTAAATCTCGAACTTTTCCAAATTACGTTTCCATCTGTTTCTATGATTGTTAAAGGAAATGGTGAATTGATTAAACTAGTTTTTGCTGTAGAATCTACGGTTAAGGTTAAGTCTTGCAAAGTTTCAGATATTTCACTTTTTCTTTTATTGTTTGCATAGTAACTATATATTACAATGAATAAAAATACGGCTATTGCTGGTAGTATCATATAGGTATTTTGTATGGCAATATAGGCTAGTAATATAAAAATAATGCTTAAGTATATTTTCGTTTTGGATACAAGTGTATCTAAAACTTTTCGATTGGTTCTTTGCATAAATTTTCTCCTTCTTTTTATTCTATCTTATTTTACTAGCAAATAGCCTATTTGTCAAGTTTTTTTGCTTATATTTCCTTGTTCAATAGGGATACATTTTTTTATATTTTTTCTAAAAAATATTTACAAATCATATAACATAAGATATAATTTTGTCATTCTATTAAGCACTGTTGTGCTTTTAAATGATTAATTTGATTCAAAAATTTTAAAAAGAACTTTTTATTCTAAAAAAATTCCAAAAGAAATCAGAAAAACAAAAAAATTAACGAAGGGAGGCTATTGCTAACACAGAAGATAAAACAGGCACAATGCGCAATAGGAAATATAGTAAAATTATACTAATTACTTGAAAAAGTAAAAAACAATTGGTATAATAAGGGAGGAATTATTATCGAAAGAAACAAATTAAACTTAAAAAATGATGTCATCTTCAAAACATTTTTTTCTAGAAAAGGAAATGAAAAATACCTAATTGATTTTTTGGAGTCATTATTAAACATCGACATCAAAGAAATTAAAATTCAAGA
>JAAVZN010000009.1 GCA_022791675.1 Clostridia bacterium
ATCAAAGAAACACACTAGGTGTTTTATTAATCAAGCAAATTTTAAAGTAATTATCTAGAAAACTTATCAAATAGATATAATTTTTCTAGGTAATTACTATTTTTTTATGTTCTTTTAAAAAGTGTCGGGTATTAAGTCATAATTTCTTAATACCAACACTATAGTATCTATCATAAAATTATGTTATAATGAGACTTAAGGGAAGGAAGGAGAAAAAATGGAAGAAACTTGGACGAGTAGAACCGAACAATTAATAGGAAAAAAAGCAATGGAAAAACTAAAAAAAGCAAAAGTAGTTGTTTTTGGAATTGGTGGCGTAGGTTCTTTTGTGGTAGAAGGATTAGTAAGAGCAGGCTTAGGACATATTGTGTTAGTGGATCAAGATATTATTACCATTAGTAACTTAAATAGACAAATCCATGCAACCAGTAAAACATTGGGAAAGAAAAAAACAGAAGTTATGAAACAACGAATATTAGATATTAACCCAGAATTAAAAGTAGAAATTTATGAAGCACAAGAGATTGAAAATGAAGAGGAATTGATTGATCCTACTCTATCTTATGTAGTAGATGCAGTAGATACGGTAAAGACGAAGTTAAAATTAGTGGAAAAAGCAAACGAAAAAAACATTCCGATTATATCGTGTATGGGAACAGGAAATAAATTAGATCCAGCTAAATTTGAAATAACGGACATAAAAAATACATCAGTTTGTCCATTGGCAAGAGTGATTAGAAAAGAATTAAAAAAAAGAAACATAGAACAATTAAAAGTATTATATTCCAAAGAAATACCGAAATCAATAGAAAAACAAACTGTACCAGGAAGTATTGCTTTTGTTCCTTCTGTGGCAGGTCTAATGATAGCAGGAGAAGTGATAAGAGAAATCATAAAAAAGGAGAGTTGTTTTGGAGAAAAAGAATAAAATTTTATTTATTATTTTCATAGTAATTTTTATCTTTTTATTTATATCTGTCAAAACAGGACTGATTCAGTCTATTGACAATAGGTTATACGAAGGAATAAAAAGCTGGAAAAATGAAACTGGAATGGTTATTTTTAAAATGATAACAGACTTAGGAGGAATCGTAAGTTTATTTTGTATTACATTGGTAACAGTTCTTATTTTATTTTTAGGTAAAAAGAGAAAAGCAGGAGTAGCTGTTACAGTCAATTTAATCATCAGTACAATTAGTTATATTGGATTCAAAAATATCATTCAAAGACCAAGACCGCCAGTGCAAGAAAGGTTAATAGAAGAAACTGGATACAGTTTTCCATCTGGACATTCGACCAATAATATGGCATTTTATGTATTGGCTATTGTTTTACTGTATCCCAAGATAAAAAATAAAAAATTACGTAATAGTCTATGTGTAATACTAGCAAGCATACCATTATTAATAGGATTTAGTAGAGTCTATTTAGGAGTTCATTATATAAGTGATATTTTAGCTGGATTTTCTTTGGGGATCATCTGTGTAATTTTATTTATGTCGTTTGGTTACCCAAAAATAAAATGAAGATTTTATGAATTCAAAAAGAAGTCTTTTCTTTTCCACAAGATTAGTATATAATGTGGATTATGAAAGTAAATGAGGAAATATATGGGGAAGAAGATAGTTAATTTTAGTATAAAAATATTTTGGATATTTGTTATTGGAAGTGTTTTTGGATTTTTTGCAGAAATGTTATATGCTTTAGTTTATACCAGAACTTTAGAAATAAGACAAGGATTAATTTATGGACCATTTATTCAAATTTATGGAATGGGAGCAGTGGCTTATTACATTTTAATTTCGAACATACAAGAACCAAAAAAAGCATTTGTTTCTGGTATGATTATGGGTGGTAGCTTAGAGTATTTATGTTCTTTTTTTCAAGAAATATTTTTTGGTACGATCTCATGGGAGTATTCCCACTTGTTTATGAATTTGAATGGTAGAACATCTTTGCTGTATTGTTTTTATTGGGGAATTATTGCGATTGTGTATTTAAAAATGATTTATCCAGCCTTTCAAAAAATGGAACCGTTAGTGGAAAAAACAGGTGTTAGGATTTTTACTGTGTTTTTTATGTTGTTTATGACTTTTGATATTGTAATTTCTTGTATGGCTGGTAATCGACAACAAGAAAGACGTCAAAATATTCCAGCCAAAAGTTCTATGGACGAGTTTTTGGATCAGATGTATCCAGATGAACTGTTAGATCGAATTTATAATAATAAGAAAAATGTATAATTTATCAAGAGCAACTTCGGAAATTGAAGTTGTCTTTTTTATTGTAGAAAAAGGAAAAATATGGTATAATATGAAAAAAATGGAAAAAGAAGGTCGAAAAATGGACGAAGCAAATCCCTTTAAATTTCTAAAAGAAAAGGAAAAAACACTGTACTTACAATTTACAGAGAGTTGGAAAAATTACAAAACAGACTTTATCTATGCCAATGATAAACTAAGAACTGGTATGCTAAAATTTGCAGAAGAAATGATAAAAGAAGAAAAAGAAGAAGATATCAAATTGACAAACAAACAAAAAATAAAAAGATTAATCCAAAAAGGAATTTTACCCAACAAGGAACAGTTTAGCGAATTAATTGAAAAAAGAAACAAAATTGAATACGAAGGAAGTTGGGTAGAAAGAAAAGACTTAAAACGTTATGAAGAGGTTATGAATGCAGTCTATAAAGCATTGTACCAAAAATACGAAAAAAGGCTACCAGAACAGGAACTAAATTATAATCGATTTCCCATAAAAGACTATCAAATTATCCAATATAAAAAAACAGAATTCTTAGGAAAAGAACAAGTAGAATATTTGGCAATCAAAGAAAACCAATATAAAATTAAAGAAACATGTATCATAAGAGAATATGATGCAACCAAACAACGTTTATTTCATCATGAACAAACCGTAGCTATGTTATTAAGAGGAGAAACCAAGAAAGAAGTTACGAATTTAATGAAAATGATTGAAATAGAAACCAAAGAAAATAATCCCTATCGTTATATTGGTTATATTGTAGACGAAAATATGAAAAAATTATCTGAAATAGCAATAGAGAAATTAGGAAATAAACAAAAAATAGCTATCATAAAAGACATCATCAATGGAGTAGAAGAATTAGGAATGGTTACCAATTACAAAATCAATCATCGAAACTTAAATCCAGAAAATATTTACATGGTATTGACACAAAAAAATCAGGTTACAACAAAATTAGGTAATTTTGAACTAACAAAAATTGAAATGAGTCAAGAAGAATATGAAAGTGCTTATCAATATATCAAAAAACAATATACCGAACAAAACTTTTCTTGCTATTATCCAAGGACAGGCTGGGAAAAATCAAGAACTTATGAAGAATGGGAAAAAGTAGATGTCTATTCGATTGGAAAAATCATAGAATGGATCTGTTTTCAAAAAGTGATACCAAACAAATACCTAATAGAAGACTTTAAAAAACAAGGATATCCAGCAAAATTAGGAGAAATCTATGGAAAAATGGTGAGTCAGATGGCGGATAGAAGACCAGCGATAAAAGAAATAAAACAAGAAATAGAGGAAATACAAGGGGGCTATCAATTTTGGAAAAAGAGGATTTAATAAAACATCAGAAACAACAGGTTTATCGAATTCTAGAGAAAGTATATGAAAGAAAAGATAAAAAATCGGCTTATTATATAGCAGAAGATACATGTTTAGGAAGAAAAGTAGGAATCAAACAAGTACAAGAAGAAAAAAGTGGAAAACAAAAAGAAGAAGTGAAAATGTTACTAAAATTATCAGAAACGACGCAATATGTTCCTAGAATTTATGATGTAGTGAAACAACAAAATCAGATTTTTATGATCATGGAACATATAGAAGGTAAAACATTAAGAAAGTACTTAGAAACAGAAAAAGAGAAAATAGCTCAAAACCATACCAGTATTTTTTTAAAATTGTGTAGAATTTTACAACAAATAGAATTGGAACACAGAGATATCAAACCAGAAAATATTATTTTAACCAAATATCAAAATGGAAATTGCAAAGATGTATTTTTAATTGATTTTGGATTAACATCACTTTATCCCTTTGCAGATGAAGGAACCAAAGGATATCAAGCACCAGAACAAAGAAAAGATACAGATTATAAGATAAAAGCAGAAAAAGGAAATAAAGTGGATATGTTTGCTTGTGGCATGTTGTTGTATGAAATGATTATGGGAGAATCTGCTATCGAAGGTAAAAATTATAGTTTGCAAGAAGCAATAGAAGAATGGACCATGTTTCAAGAATTAGAAGCCAAAGGAATTTCACAAGAAGAGATTAATTTTATTAAAAAATGCTTAGCTATTTGCCCAAAAGACAGATTTTTTGACAAAAAAGAAATGTTTTATCAGTATCAAAATATTAGTAATAAGGAGAAGTTATGGAAGACAAATACGAGATATTAAAAGTTATATTAACAGAAGAAGAAATAGAGATATTAAAGAAATTGCCAAATCAAATATAAAGGAGTAGAATTTTGAAAAATATATATCCTAGTGAAAGAACTCTTTTTTGCAAAGAGGGAATAGAAATAAAAGTATCTTCTAAATTGAAGGAAGAAGGATTAGAGGAATCAATACCATTTTTACAAAAACTAATGGAACGCTCTAGACTATTGGTAAATCTAACAGTAGCAGAAGAAGGGGAAAGGATTTTTTTTGATGTCTTGGTTGAGGATATGATTTTTTCGATTGGATATTATTATAATACCAATCAATATTTTTTGACAAAAATAAAAGAAAACAAGAAAAAAGCATATGTTGAATTTTTAAGAAAAGGAATCTTAGTGTATTTTTCTCAAATCATGGTAAAAGATATTGCAAGTCCAAGTACAAAAGATAAAGTTTTAGTGGAAAAAGTAAAAAAAATTACATTATCACAGTTACCAGAAACCTTAATAGAATACTCCAATCGAAAAGAAGAAAAGCAAGAAGTAAAAAGTGAGAGTGATGAACCTGAAATAAAAGAGAATTTAGAAAAACTTTTAGATTTTGCAACGATTTATAATAAATATGAAAAAGAAAAAGGGAAACAACAATGTCAGAAAGTACCGCTAAATTATACAAAAATTGAAACACAAGCAGAATATGAAAATACTTATATTTTTTATGTAGGAAATGCAAAAGAATATCAAAAAACAATGTATGTAAAAATTACAGATGTAGAACAAGAGGAAAATGATATCAATGGACAAATTTTGGAAATAGAACCAATTAGTGAATATCAAAATAAACTTTATATTCAACTATCAGAACAAGTTGATTTTAAGAAAATTCCTCAAAATGGAAAAATACATTGTGTCTATCAAGATGTTCAGAATCGAGTCAGAGAAAAGGTAATTGAAAATATTAGAAAAGGAAAAACACCAGCCAAATATCTATATCATACATTTGAAAACTTTGATTATCTGCCCTTTGAAAACATTGACTTTTCTAAGTTAGAAGAAAAAATGCAAAAAGAAAAATATCCTTTGAATCCAAGTCAAGTAAAAGCGGTTGAAAAAGGAATTGCTACGCAAGATTTAAGTTTGATTTTAGGACCTCCAGGAACAGGAAAAACCACAGTTATTGCATGGTGGGTAAAATATTTTTTAAAGCAAAATAAAAGAATTCTAATTTCCTCACAAAACAATAGTGCAGTTGATAATGTATTAGAAAGAATAGGGAAAGAATATACAGATATCATAAGAATTGGTGATGAAAAGAAAGTGGCAGAAAATATAAAACAATTTTTATATACCAATAAATTGGCTGAATTTAAGAAGAAATTAGTCAATACCACAGAAAAAAGTATACAAGATAATCAACAAAAGCTTGAACAAAAAATACAGAAGAATGAATCGTACCAAGAAATCGACCAAATACAAAGGAAAGTACAGGAACAACAAGAAAAAATAAAAGAAAACCAGAAAATATTAAAACAAGAAATTAAAAATAGTAAGACTTATTATGATGATGTTCTAAAGTTACAAAAGAAAAGCAGAATTTTGGAAGAAAAAATTTCAGTTGTTTCGAATCAATCCAATAAAATTCTCAAATTTTTTGTTAAGATACTTCATAAATGGGAGATTTTACAGTATCAGAGAATCCAAGATTGGTTAGCAAGGAAAAGAAAGAAATATAATGAAGCAAAGCAAACCATTCAAAGTATGATAACAGATGATGACTTTCTAGAAGAAATTAAAAAATTAAGAGAATGTCAAGAAAAATTAAAAAGTGTACCAAAAGAAGAAAGAGAAAACTTAGATCAAAAAATGAATCAAATCCAACAAGAAATAAAAAAGTTTCGTAAAATTGTAGAAGCGCTGAGTGATTGGAGAGAACATATCAAAGAAAGGAATGATATTTTAACAGCAATTTTATTAGAAACGATACAGGTAGTAGGAGCAACTTGTATTGGAATTCAAAGTAGAAAATTATTTGCTGATACTACTTTTGATGTAGCAATTGTAGATGAAGCAGGACAAATTCAGATTCATAATGTGATGGTTCCCATCAGTCGTGCTAAAAAAAGTATATTATTACGGGGATCATAAGCAAATTCCACCAATACCAGACAATGATGTATTGCATTGGTGTCAGCAAAATGAAATTGATACCAATTTGTATGAAAATAGTTTATTTGAATATTTATATACCAATACAATAAAGAAGGAAGCAAGCAAAGAGCATGTACAATTATTAGATACACAATTTCGTATGCCAGAAGAAGTAGCTGATATTATTTCAGAGTGGTTTTATGAAGGTCAATACCATTCAGCGGAAAAAAAGAAAAATTTACAAGCGATTTCTCCTAAGTTTGAAAGACCATTTTGTTTGATTAATACAACGAAAGCGGTTAATAAGAAAGAAGTAAAAATAAAAGACTCTGAAGGAAATTTTGTACCAATTAATTCTTACGAAGCTAATATAATTGCTAATATTGTTCATGATTTATTGAAAAACCAAATTGTCGAAGAAGAAGAAATTGGAGTCATTGTGCCTTATAAAATGCAATTAGAATGCATCAAAAAACAAATTAGAAAACAATGTGGTAGACAAGTAAAGTATGTAGATGAATTGGTAAAAACATTAGATAGTTATCAAGGACAAGAAAGAGATGTTATTATTTATGGGATCACAAGATGTAATGAGATAAGTCCAGAAAATCCGAGAATAGGATTTTTGAAAGAACTGCGAAGATTTAATGTAGCTTTAACAAGATGTAAAAAGCAGATGATTGTAGTAGGAGATTTTGAATTTTTAAAACAATGTAAGAATCAAAAAGAAGAAAAAAATGAAACTTCAGAAAAGAAATTTGGAGAATTTGTAACTTTTATGTTAGAGCGTGTGAAACAAGGAAATGGTGCAATGATTGAATCACAAGAAATGTTAGAAAGATTGAAATAGGGAAGGAATAGAAATGAACGATTTTAGAAAATTTTTAGATCGAAAAAGAATTTATTTTGAATTGATGAACAAACATCAAGAATTAGAAAAGGCGGGAAAATTATTAAAATGTTATAAAGTATTAGTTCCTATTTTAACCATAGAAGTAGATATTGTACAAACACCAACAGAATCATTTGAAGAAATTGAAAAATTGATCATGAGATTGATCGAAGCATCGGTTATAGAAAATAAAGAAATCGAACAATTAACAGGAATTCCAATTTTACATATTCAAAATATAAAGTCTTTATTGGCAACACAAAAATTGTTAACAGAGGACGGAAAAAATCTAACAGAAAGTGGAAGATTATCGTTAAAAGTGGGAGAAAAGAAAATTACTACCATCGAAAAAAGAAAGTTTCAAGTAAATGGGATTACAACAACCATTATGCCAAAGAAGTTTCAGATTTATCCAAATGAATTATTAAAGATAGAACAATTAGAAAATATGGAGTTGTATGGAAATCCAACTTATGAAATGCTAGATGTTATGGAAGATTATGCATGGCAAGAGATGGAAGAAAATATAAAACAATATGTTGAAACATTAAATGAAATATCAAGTAGTAATATACAAAGTATATCGATGGGGCAAATATTGGAGTATTCTTATACCTATTTTTTCTTGTTAGAGTTTGAAAAATTGCAACAGCCTATTATCGTAGCTAAGTCGAAAAAGTATATCAATCATGAAATGGAATTTAGCTATGAACCATTATGGATTTACAAAAAAGATGCAGAGTTTTTACAAATAGAAGAAAAGGAAATAATAGGAAAAAGAAAAAACAATATGATTCATTTTAAAACGAGAATGGATCATCTGTATAAAATAAAAGAAGAAAAGGTAAATGCTTTTTTGGAAAAATGGAATGCCAAAATTATGGTTGATGAAATAACTTATGAAATTTCCTTAAGAAAAGAGGAAGAAAATAAGGATATATTAGAACAAATCAAAAGTGTTGGGGTAAGAGAATCGAATTGTCCTATTTTTCCAGCCGATTATGATGGTTTAAATGGCGAAGTATTTTATTTTTATACAAAGGATCAGGAGAGATGGGAAGAATTAAAGGTTATTTCAGATGTATTAAGTTTATATAAGAAGGCTATTTGGGATAAATATGGTAATGCAAGTGTGGAAAATTTTAAGAAAGAAAATAAGGATATTTTTGAACAGATTGCCAATAAATTGCCAGAAATTCCGAAAGATACATTAAAAAAATATTTTGAAATAGTCAAGAAATAAAGTTACAACGACAACATGATAAACAAGGTGCTATCTTTTTATTTTCACTTTTTACGTAAAGAAAACATAATATATACAAATAAAAGTGAAAGGTGGAAAGTAAAATGTCAGAATACATAATTAAAGGAGGAAAAAGAGTAGAAGGAGAAGTAACCATATCTGGTTCCAAAAATGCTTCTTTACCGATTATTGCCTCTAGTATTTTAAATCAAGGAAAAACGACACTTTATAATGTACCCAATATCCATGATACACAAATGATGTATGAAATTTTAAGACAATTAGGAGCAGAAGTAACAAAAAAGAAAAATAAAATCATAATAGATACCAGCAAAATTTCTAGATATGAAATACCAGAAGATTTAATGAGACAGATGCGTTCTTCTGTTATATTTGTTGGTGCATTACTAGGAAGATATGGAAAAGCAACGTTTTCTTATCCAGGAGATTGCGATATTTGATGGATACATCGGACGATCTAATGTATATTTTTCATAACATATAGGATATAATATAGTAGATTAATAATATGTGGAGGTATAATATGAAACAAGAAAAAGAAGCAATAAAAGATAGAAAAAAAGGAAATAAAAAGTACAAGTACTATGAGATAAAAGTAAGTATTAGAGATACTCACCCACCTGTATGGAGAAGGCTACAAATACCAGAAGGAATAACATTTCATGAGTTTAATGCTATCCTACAATTAGCATTTGATTGGTGTGGTTATCATGCTTATGACTTTGAGGTAGGTGCAACATTACAGGAAGAGGGGATATTTATAGAGTTACCAGAATTAGATAGTGGTTGGTTTAGTCATGAAATCAGAAATTCTAAAAAGGAAAAAATCGATAAATATTTTAAGGAATATAAGAAGATGAAATATACTTATGATTTTGGAGACAATTGGATTCACGATATTACAATAGAAAAAATAGTAGAAACAGATATAAAATTGATAAATCCAATCTGTATTAAAGCAAAAATGGCAGACTTACCAGAAGATTGTGGAGGACCATGGGGATATGAAAATTTATTAGAAATATTAGAAAACCCAAAGAATGAGAGATATGAAGAAATGAGAGATTGGGTGGATAATGGCTTTTCAGCATGGTATGAAGATAGAACCTATGTTGATATAGAAGAAATAAATATGAGATTAGAAGATTATAAAGTACATGCAAAATTTTTATTAGAAGAAAAGTAAAAGCTACTTACTTAACAGAAGAAGGACTAGAAAAAGCAAAGGAACTAATGATAAAGTATAATATGAAAGAAAATTAAGATATAAAATTAGGAAGGATTAGAGAAAAATCGAAACCTTCTTTTTTTATGCAAAAAATAAAATTTAAGGAAGCGAGAGTGATATTAAGGCACAGAAAATTTGCGAATTGTATTTTGAAGGAGAAATAAGATTATGAATTAGAGTATTTAAAACATCTACTAATTACAACATGCAATTTTCAGAATATAAAAAAGATCATATTTATTTACGATGAGAATATTTTTTAAGAGAGGTGGTGTACTTGAATGAAGAAATAGACAAATCAAAAATACATAAAAAAGGTAAATTACCATTTGCAGTGTTTATAAGTCCTATGAATAAAGAAAAAGAAAGTAGTCAAGATTATAAAGAAATATTTACTGATATAATTTCAGATAGAATAAAAGAAAAATACCAATAAAAGACAAAACAAAATTTCGTAAGAATATTGAAATATTTTTGGGTTTATGATATAACTAATATATTAAATGAAGTAGTATAAATTTAAAGGAATTCCAACTGTTCGGAATTTCCAAACAGTTGGAAAAAAGGAGAAAATCAATGAAAAATAGAAATGAAAAAAATGAAGATAAGAATTTGCAAATTACATCTCATGACTTTTTGATATATAGAAATGCTAATGATGATGTAAAGGTTGAAGTATTATTAATTAATAAAGATATATGGTTAACTCAAAATTTAATTGCTGAATTATTTGGGGTTGCAAGAAGTACTATAACGGATCATATTAATAATATATTAAAAAGTGGAGAATTGGATGAAAAAAGCACCGTCGGAAAAACCGACATTGCAAATTCTGACAAACCAGTAAAGATTTATAATCTTGATATGATTATTGCTGTTGGATACAGAGTAAATTCAAAGAAAGCTACTGATTTTAGAATATGGGCAACAAAAATCTTAAAAGAGTATATGATTAAAGGTGTTGTAATGGATGATGAAAGGCTTAAAAATCCAAGCTATATTTTTGGGGAAGATTACTTTGAAGAAACATTAGAGAGAATCAGAAATATAAGAGCAAGTGAACGAAGATTTTATCAAAAAATTACAGATATATATTCTGCTTGTAGTATAGATTATGATAAAGATGCAGAAATCACAAAAACATTTTTTAAAACAGTACAAAATAAATTACATTATGCTATTACTGGGAATACCGCAGCAGAGATAATTTATAATAGAGTTGATTCTAATAAGGAACACATGGGATTGACATCATGGAAACAATCACCTGATGGTCCAATATATAAATATGATGTAGATGTAGCAAAAAATTATTTAACAGAAAAAGAACTGCACGATTTAAATAGAATCGTTACAATGTATTTGGATTATGCTGAATTACAGGCAGAAAATCATAATGCTATGACTATGCAGGAGTGGATCCAAAGACTGGATATTTTTTTACAATTTAACGGACAAGATATATTGCACAATGCGGGAAAGATATCACAAAAAGTTGCTCAAGAATTAGCATATAAAGAATATGATAAATATAAATTAAAACAAGATAAATTATATGTATCTGACTATGATATGTTTGTAGAACAAATGAAACTTATTGAAGATAAAAAATGAACTTGCAATTAGTTCTTGGAAGTTTAAATATATACGAATAAGAAATCCTTATCAGTTGGTGACAAATTGTTACCAACTGATAAATATTCTATTTATGTTACTTTACTAGAAATTTACCATTTTTGTACATAATAATGAGAACGAAAAAATAATAAAAAATAATCAAACAGAAGTAGAAGACAATAATTTACTGTATTTAATGATAGGAATTATAATAATAATGACTATAAGCATATTTAACATATAATAAGCACAATAAAATAACAATATCAAAATAATGTTATTGATACATCTGATTGGAGGTATAAAAATGCAAAAGTCTAATGAAGAAAAAAGAGTTGTTATTTATTGCAGAGAAAGTAGAGATGACTATGGAGAAAACTATGAAAGAATCGAAACACAAAGGGATTTATTAGTAAAATACTGCAAAAGTCATGGATATACAAATATAGTAGATATCATAATGGATGATGACAAAAGTGGAACAGATTTTAGCAGATTTAATGACATAAAAGAAAGAGCCCAAAATAAAGAAATTGATGTAATCGTTTTTAAAAACTCTGCAAGACTTGGAAGAAATCAAAGAGAAGCGTTAGAATTTGTAGAATACCTAGAAGAGCAAGGTGTAGAAATCATATTTGAAGATGAGCAATATAATGAGGAAATGTTTGGTTTATATGCGTGGTTTAATGAGAGAAGAGCAAGAGATGACAGTAAAAATATAAGAAGAAATTTAAGACACAAGATTGAAGAAGGAGACTTACTTGTTAAAGCAATATATGGATATAACAAAGAGGGAAAGAATCTAGTAATCAATGAAGAAACAGCACCAGTCGTTAAAGAAATATTTGAACGATATTCCAAAGATTGGGGGTATCAAAAAATAGCAACTTATCTAAACAAAAAAGGAATTCCAACACCATCTCAGTCAAGAAACTTTGTAAATGCAAAACAAACTGCAAATTGGAAAGCACAACATATTGTAAGAATACTAGATGACAGGAGATACATAGGTGATTATGTAGGAGGACTGACAGAAAAATTAAGTTTCAAATCTAAAAAGACAAGAGTAAAACCAAAACAAGAATGGACTATTATAGAAAACCATCACGAACCAATTATTGAAAAAGAATTATTTGAAAAAGTACAAAAAATCAGAAAGAAAAGAAAAAGAGAAAGTGACAAATATAATAATGGTTTTAAATTTGTAGATGTAGAAAATAACTTATATTCAGGAATTTTATACTGTGGAAGATGTGGTACAGCCATGTATAAAAGAAAAGGAAGTACAGGAACAAGAAAAAGACCAGACAGTTACTTATGTAAAAAATATAGCAATGAAGGAACAAGAAAGGACATAAGACCAGATTATGGTTGCAGACCACATAGAATTAGAATTGAATATTTAGACAAAATTGCAAATGCCTATATAGATAATTTAGTGAGTAACCCAGAATTCAAAAGTTTTGTTATGGATAATGTAAAAGCAATTAGTACCAATAAAGTAACACTGGAAAAAGAATTGAATAGAGAAAAACAAGCTTTAGAAAAATTGAAAAAACAATTTAAACAAGTCTATGAAGATAAGTTAAATGACTTAATTCCAGAGTTCATATATAAAGAGAAAAAACAAGAATTAGAAAAGAAAATGAAAAATGAAAAAGAAAAATTAGAAGAAATAAAAAAGAAATTTAACACATTAAATAAATTAGAAGATAAAGAAGATTTAATATTTAAAGCAATTGATGACATCAAAAAAAATGGACTAACCAAAGAAGAATTGTCAAGACTATTTGACAAAATAGTAGTGTTTGATCCACAAGAAATAACCACAACACTACAACAAGAATATAACTTAACAGATGAAATGTATCAAGAACTCTATGAAAATGGAGGTCTAGCATTTTACTTAAAATTTATGTACCCACAAACTATCACAAGCAGGAGGGTGTGATATTGGAACCAGGCCGATTGATTTGCATTTAAAAGCATTTGAAAAATTAGGAATAAATATTAATAAAAACTATGGAAATATTACCTGTATTTGTGATAAAATAATAGGAGAAAAAATCGACTTAGACTTTCCAAGTGTGGGAGCGACAGAAAATGCTATTTTAGCAAGTTGTTTAGCAACAGGAAAAACAATCATAACCAATAGTGCAAGAGAACCAGAAATTGTCGATTTACAGAACTTTTTAAATAAAATGGGAGCCAAAATAAAGGGTGCTGGAACAGACATCATTGAAATTGAAGGTGTTAAAAAATTAAAAGATGTTAGTTATACAATTATGCCAGACAGGATTGAAACAGGAACATTTTTATGTATGACAGCTATGACAGGAGGAACCATTAAGGTGAAAAATATTACACCAGATCATATAACACCAATTATCAACAAATTAGAAGAAACAGGTTGCAAATTAAACATTGGAAAAAATGAAATCGAAATGCAAGCCCCTAGAAGATTAAAAGCGGTTGATTTAAAAACAATGCCTTATCCAGGATTTCCAACTGACATGCAATCTTTATTTGCAACTAGCTTAACAACAGCAAAAGGTACTTCATTGGTAGTAGAAAATTTATTTGAAAATCGATACAAATACACACAAGAGCTCATTCGAATGGGAGCCAAAATTACAGTAGAAGGAAAAACAGCAGTTATAAAAGGGGTTAGAAAGTTATATGGAGCAAATGTAAAAGCAACTGATTTGCGAGGGGGAGCATCTTTAGTAATGGCAGGAATGGTAGCAAAAGGCGATACAAGAATAGAAAATATTGAATATATCCTAAGAGGTTATGAGAAATTTGACCAAAAATTAAAAAATTTAGGTATTGATATTAGAAGGATTGATGACAAACCAAAAGAGAAATAAAAACAAACAAAATGCGACATGCAAGAAGGCTAGAATAAAATGAAAAAAGTAAACATGTCGCTTTTGCTTTAGAATAGAAAAATCAATCAAAGGAGGAAGTACTTATGGTAAGAGATCCATATCAAATAAACTATGGACAAGCTTATGATAAAGAATTTGAAGAACGTTTGAAACGAAAAAAAGCAAAAGAAAGAGAAAAGAGAATAAAAGAGAATAAGGCAAGAAGAGAAGAAGACTTTGAATTCGATACAGAAGCAGTAATAAAGATGACCAACAAAAATAAGATAAAACAAGAACAAGAAAGAAAAAGAAAACTTACGCAAGAAGAAAAAAGAAAAAAGAAAAGGAATAAAAAAATTAAATTCGTGTTAGAAATATTACTTTTATTAGGAATCATAATAGGAGGAATTGTTTTTGCCATGATTTCCCCTATTTTTAACATAAAAGATATACAAGTAGTAAATAACGAACATGTTAATCGTGAGACAATTATTAGTTTATCAGAATTAAAAATAGAAGAAAATATATTTCGTTTTAGTTGTACAGCAACAGCTAATAAAATCAAAGAAAATCCTTATATAGAAGAAGTAAAAATTCATCGAAAATTCCCAAATACAATACAAATTGAGGTGGAAGAAAGAAAGCACAATTATAGTATAGACTTTTTGGGAAAATATGCGTATATTAGTAAACAAGGTTATATCTTAGAAATTGCAGAAGACAAAGGAGAAAAAATAATTTTGCAAGGAATGACAACGCCAGAAGAACAAGTAGTAGCAGGAAATCGCCTTAGCAATGAGGATCTAGAAAAATTAGAAGATGTTATCAAAATTATGAATGCTACACAAGAGTATGAATTAGATACAAAGGTTACCAGTATTGATATCAGTAATAAAAGTCATTATAGTATGTATTTAGAAACAGAAAAAAAGAAAGTATACTTAGGGGATCATAGTAATTTAAGCAACAAAATGTTATATGTCAATGCAATTATTGAAGAAGAGAAAGAAAAAGCAGGAGAAATTTTTGCCAATGGAGATTTAAATGACAAGTTTAGAGTTTATTTTAGAGAAAGCTTAAATGTATAAGAAGGAGGAGAATATGAAAAATCAAAAAATGGTAAGTATTGTTTTAGGAATGCTATGTTTTGCTTTAACATTAGGAATTTGTATTCAAATTAAAACAGTAACAGGTTCTAATTCCATTGTAGGAGAAAACAAAGGAGGAAATGATGAATTAAGAGCAGAAGTATTGCGATATAAAGAAAAATATGATCAGGAATACAAAGAATTAGAAAAAGCGGAAAAAGAACTAGAAAAAGAAAGACAACATTCGACTCAAAATAACAGTGACTTAGAACAAAAAGAAGACGCGATCAAAAAAGGCAATAAAATGATAGGAATGACAGAAGTTACAGGACCAGGTGTAATTGTTACATTAAGTGATGGAAAAAAAGATCCAAGTACAGTATTAGATGCAAGTAATTTAATTGTTCATGATGCAGACGTTTTGAGTGTGATTAATGAACTAAAAAACGCAGGAGCAGAAGCCATATCAATTAATGATCAAAGAATTGTACCAACAACGAGTATTTCTTGTGGTGGAAATATTATAGACATCAATGGAGAAAAGGTAGGAGCACCTTTTGAAATAAAAGCAATAGGATTACCAGAGCAATTATCTGCACTAACAAGACAAGGTGGCTATTTGGAATTGTTAAAAGAAGCAAGTGTGGGAGTAGAATTGAAAAAATCAAATCATATCACGATTCCAAAATATACTGGTGTGATCAATTATAAATATGCACAAAATTCAAAATAAAGGAATAGGAGGAAGTCATGAAAAACGAGTTAAAAAGAGGAAAAATCACTATGGCAATTGCCATTGCGATGGCATGCTTTTCATTAGTACTAGTTATGTTTATGCAATTTAAAATTGTCAATCAAACCGATATTACCGCCATTGAAAATATGAGAGAGGCAGAACTACGAACAGAACTTGCTAATTGGAAAGCAAAGTATGAAGAAACAGAACAAAAATATCAAGAAACAACAGCTAAAATAGAGGAATATAAACAAACGAAACAATCCAATGAAGAAACAGAAAGACTTGTAAATACAGAATTAGAGCAAGTTAATATGACACTTGGTAAGACTGATGTAGAAGGACAAGGGATTGAAATTGTTTTGCGAGAAACAGAAGGAGAAGATTTAGGCGCAATTAAAGCCGATCAATTATTGGAAATTGTAAATGCCTTGAAGCTAGCAGGAGCAGAAGCTATTTCTATCAATGAGGAAAGAATTGTTAATATGTCAGATATTGTAAATATTACAGAAACTTTTATTAAAGTAAATGGACAAAGAATTTTACCACCTTATGTCATAAAAGCAATTGGAAATCAAACTTATTTAGAAAGTGGACTACTAGGAAATGGTGGTTCAGTTGATAAACTAAAAAAATTAGGATATGATATTACGATCAATAAGGTAAATAAGGTAAAGATACCAAAATATCATGATGAAATAAAAACAAAGTATATAGAATAAATAAAAGGGAGGAATTTAAAATGATTATGATTGCCATTTTAATCGGTTGTGTCTTAGGTGTTATTTTTGGAATGAATGCACCAATGATATCTTATACCTATTCAAGCTATTTAGCAATTGCTATTATAGCAGCATTAGATACGGTATTTGGAGGGATTACATCAGTCATTAAGAAAAATTTTGATTTAAAAATATTTATTACAGGATTTTTTGGAAATGCCATATTATCCATTCTATTAACAATTTTAGGGCAAAAATTAAATGTAGATATCTATTTAGCAGCAATTGTAGTGTTTGTAGGAAGAATGTTTATGAATTTAGGGATCATAAGAAGATACTATGTAGATAAATGGTCTGAAAAATTAAAAGCAAAGCAAACAAAAGTCGAAGAATAAAATTTATTACAAGTTTATTACAAAAATATTACAAAAATATAACAAATTCTATTGACAATTGTCTAAAAATGTAATATATATACTGTTAGAAAAATTATTACTTGAAAATGGAGGAATTAACTTGGCAATAGGAGATATCATTGTGGGGATAGACATAGGCACGAGTAAGGTTTGCACAGTTGTAGGGGAAGTCAATAACTTTGGACAGATTGAAATTATATGTAATACCTCATATAAATGTAGTGGACTAAAGAAAGGGAAAATAATAAATGAAGATGACATCAGTTTAAGCATAGCAAAAACAATAAAAGATGCCGAAGATGAAACAAATTTGAAAATTAATTCTGCGTATATAACGATACCTGGAAAATATATAACGATTGTACAAAATAGTATAACAAAAGATGTAAAAGACAAATATTCCGGAATATCGGTAAGAGATGTACAAAGTGCTCTGATACAAGTAAAAGATATCGAAATACCAGATGGAAAAACCTTAATTGATATTGTTCCAGATAAAATAACACTAGAAAACGGAACGGTTGTTTCTGATCCAGTAGGAAACTTAAGTTCTGGATTTACCATAAGTGCACAAGTTATATTAGCAGATAGAGACTATGTAAGACAATTAAACAATGTGTTTAAAAAAGCAGGGCTAGACATTGATGGAATTGTACCAATTACGTTAGCAGAAAGAAACTTAATTTTAGATAAAAATGAATTGCATGATAATGTAATGTTATTGGATATGGGAGCTGGAAATACAGATATAGGAGTATTTGAAGGATCAACATTTGTTTATACGAATTCCATACCATTAGGTGGTGACAATATTACAAATGACATAGCATTGGTATTAAATATATCAGAAGAAGAAGCGGACAAACTAAAAAAACAATATGGATTAGCTTTAAAGTCTTTTATTGATAATGATAATGATATTATACTAAATACTTCAAGAGACAATAACAAAAATAGAATTATCAAAAGTTCAGAATTAATAGAAATCATAGAAGCAAGAATTGAAGAAATTTTTACCATTATCAATAAAGATATAACCAATCATGGAGTAAAGCATAAAATCAACAATGTTATTTTAACAGGACAAGGAATTACCAATATTAATAAAAGTGATGTTGCTGGAAAAATAAACTTAAACATTCCTGTTAAAATATCAACTGGAAGAGCAGTAAGTACCGTAAAACCATCTTATCGAACCAGTTATGCTTTGGTAAGATATATTGCGGCAAGACCTTTTGCCAAAACAGTATCGAGTAATATCGATACACAAAATGACGAAAGTGTTTTTAAAAATATTATGGAAAGAATAAAGGATTTCTTTTATTCCTAAATAATTATAGTTATTAATTTTTAGTTAGCCGTTTCGCAAAAAAAAGTTACGGATAACAAATGCGAAACAATCAAAATTGTTTTGTGAATGAAATAGATATAGATAAAAGTATAGTAGGGAGGAAAAACTAAATGATGGATTACAATGAGGAGAGTAATAATATTGCAATGATGGACGGAACAGCTACCATTAAAGTTATTGGTGTTGGGGGAGCTGGAAATAATGCAGTAAATAGAATGATTGACATTGGAATCAAAGGTGTTGATTTTATTGCTGTTAACACAGATAGACAAGCTTTGCAAACATCAAGAGCAAATACCAAAATACAAATTGGAGAAAAAATAACAAGAGGATTAGGAGCAGGAGCAAACCCTGATATAGGAGCTCAATCAGCAGAAGAAAGCAAATCAGAAATAGCAGAAGTACTAAGAGGCGCAGATATGGTATTTGTTACAGCTGGAATGGGTGGAGGAACAGGAACTGGTGCTGCACCAATCGTAGCTTCTACAGCAAAAGAAATGGGGATTTTAACCATAGGAGTTGTAACAAAACCATTCACTTTTGAAGGAAAGAAAAGGCTTTCTCAAGCAGAGAGAGGGATTGAAAGCCTAAAAGGAAAAGTTGATACATTAGTAGTCATACCAAATGATAAGCTATTACAAATCATTGATAGAAAAACATCAATCATAGAAGCATTTAAAATGGCAGACGATATATTAAGACAAGGTGTACAAGGTATTTCAGATTTAATTGCAATACCAGGACTTGTAAACTTAGATTTTGCTGATGTTAAAACAATCATGTTAAATCAAGGAATGGCACACATGGGAGTAGGAAGTGCATCAGGTGAAAATAGAGCAGAAGATGCAGCCAAAGAAGCAATCCAAAGTCCATTGTTGGAAACATCAATTGAAGGAGCAAAAGGAGTTATCATTAACATAACAGGTGGAGAGGACTTAGGATTACACGAAGTAAATACAGCAGCAGAATTAGTACAAAGAAGTGTGGATCCAGAAGCTAATATCATCTTTGGTACAGTTACAGATACAAGTATGAATGATGAAATCAAAATTACTGTTATTGCAACAGGATTTGAAAAAAATAATGCACCAATTTCAAGTATAGGAGTAGATAATTTAGTATCTAAAACATGGGAAAAGAAAATGAGTTCTATACCATCAAATACAGAAACAAGTTCATCACAAAATGATTTAGATATACCTTCTTTCTTAAGAAAAAAGAAGAATACAAATATGTAATAGAAAATAAGAAAAGAAATAATCGAGAAAAGTAAAAAAAACTCGATTATTTCTTTTTTTCGGCAATAAGAAAGGACAGTTTTTTTAATAGAATAGGATTATAATAGTCATACAGGTGATGGTATGACGATTTATATTGATCTAGTATTAATAGAAAATTTGATGATGAATTCTATTATTTTATTGGCAACAGGAATTATTTTAAAAGAGAAAATAAAGGTATTACGACTAGTATTTTCAAGTTTATTAGGGGCAATTTACTCGGTTGTATCCTATATGTCAATTTTAGAAATTTACACCAGTTTCCTTTTAAAAATAATCTTGTCTATTGTCATGATCTATGTAGCATTTAATCCACAAAATATGAAGAGAATGTGGAAAGATGTATTGATTTTTTATTTAACTTCCTTTGTATTTGGAGGGGTAGCATTTGCTTTGATTTACGTAGTAAAACCACAGGACATATTAATGAAAAATGGATTGTTTTTAGGAACGTATCCATTAAAGACGATCCTGTTGGGTACCATTATTGCATTTGTTATGATTCTTACAGCATTTACCGTTGTAAAGTCAAAAATAACAAAAAAGGATATGTTTTGCAAAATAGCAATTGAGTTAAATGGAAAAATAATAGAAACGATAGCAATGTTAGATACAGGAAATTTATTAAAAGAACCTATAACAAATACACCTGTAATTGTGGTAGAACATACACTTTTGTATGATTGTATCCCAAAAGAAATATTAAATCATTTAGAGGAACTGTTAGGAGGTGATTTTAACAATATACCAGAAAAAATAAAAGAAGAATATAAATCGAAACTAAAATTCATTCCTTTTTCTTCTTTGGGAAAGCAAAATGGCATGTTACTAGGAATTAGGGCAGATCGTGTTAAGATAAAGGCATTGGATTGTGAAGAAATAAAAGACAATGTGATTGTCGGAATTTATAACAAGTCATTAACCAAAAGGGGAGAATATAGAGCATTAATGGGAATTGAATTGGAGCCTTGAAAGGAGGAATGAGAGAAATGAATATTTTTGAGTTCGTAAAAAATGGAATTCATACAATTTGTGCGAAATATATGAATGAAAAAGATGAGATAGAGTATTTACCAATCTTTTATATTGCAGGAAGTCAAACATTGCCACCACCTTTATCACCAGAAGAAGAAGCTGAATTGATTGAACAGTTGAATCAAGAAGATAATTTGCCAGTGAGACAAAAGTTAGTAGAAAGAAACTTGAGATTAGTAGTTTATATTGCTAAAAAGTTTGAAAATACAGGAATTGGAATAGAAGATTTGATATCCATTGGAACCATTGGACTAATGAAAGGAGTGAATACTTTTAATTCAGATAAAAAAATAAAATTGGCAACCTATTCTTCTCGTTGTATCGAAAACGAGATATTAATGTATTTGAGAAAAAATAATAAAATTAAGGGGGAAGTTTCTATTGATGAGCCGTTAAATAAAGATGGCGATGGAAATGAGTTACTTCTTTCTGATATATTGGGAACAGAACCAGATATTACTTCTAGAAATTTGGAAGATGAAGTAGATAAGTCACTTTTGCGTGCTTCTATTAAAAAGTTGAATGATCGAGAGAAGAATATTATGGAGATGCGTTTTGGGTTTTTAACGGGAAAAGAGAAAACACAAAAAGAAGTGGCAGATGAACTTGGTATTTCGCAAAGTTACATATCAAGATTAGAAAAGAAAATTATTGGTAAGATGAAAAAAGAGATTGCGAGTAAAATTGGATAAATGGAAGCATAAAAAAACCAAATTTGGAAATACTTAAAATAAGTAAATTCAAAGGAGGTTTTTCTTTTGTTTAACAACAAAGTAGAAATATGTGGTGTCAACACATCAAAATTACCAATATTAAGTAGAGAAGAAAAACAAGAATTATTTATCAAAATAAAAGCAGGAGATAATGAAGCAAGAACAACATTTATTAATGGGAATTTAAGATTAGTATTAAGTATTATACAAAGGTTTTATGGAAGAGGAGAATCAGCAGATGATTTATTTCAAGTAGGATGTGTTGGATTAATTAAAGCGATTGATAACTTTGATCTAAGTCAAAATGTTCAATTTAGTACGTATGCTGTTCCCATGATTGTGGGAGAGGTAAAAAGATATTTAAGGGATAATAACAGCATAAGAGTAAGTCGATCCATAAGAGATTTAGCTTACAAAACGATTCAATTTAAAGAAAAATATATGAAAGAGCACAACAGAGAACCTAAAATAGATGAAATAGCAAAAGAGTTGGGTGTTGAAAAAGAAGAAATTTCTTTTAGTTTAGATGCTATACAAGATCCAGTTTCGTTACAAGAACCAATCTATAATGAAGGTTCGGAGAGTATTTATGTTATGGATCAAGTAAAGGATAGTAAAAATACTGATGAAATGTGGACAGAGCGAATGGCAATTGAGGGAGCTCTGGAAAAGTTGAATGAAAAAGAAAGAATGATTGTGCTTAAAAGATTTTTTGATGGAAGAACACAAATGGAAGTGGCAGATGAAATTGGTATTTCACAAGCGCAAGTTTCAAGACTAGAAAAAAATGCAATTGTGCATATTAAAAAGTTTTATAAATGAACAATCAGAAGAGCATAAAAATATGCTCTTTTAAGTGTAAAGAAAAAAATAGGGTAGTATGGATAGGAACAAAAGGTGAAAAATTATTTGATAATAAAAAAATATCGGCTGAATATAAATAATAGTAAATATTAAATAAAAAAAGGGGAAAAGGAGTATGCAAGATAAAGGATTGGATTTTAAACATAAAGAAGTAGTGAATATTAATAATGGGAAAAGATTAGGGTATGTGCAAGATGTATGTGCAGATTTAGAAACAGGAACGATAACATCTATCATGGTTGCAATAAAGAGAATAGATGTGAATTTAGTAAATCCTTGATAGAAAGTGGTTATATGAGTTTTGCATTTGAAAGAGAACGTAGGAAAAAGACTTACGTTACAAAAAAGGATCAAAAAAGGACAGGCTATGTGGTAAAGGAAAAATATGTTTATGATGTGATCTGTAAAGTAGAATTATAGGTTATGAAGAGTATATGAAATATGCTCTTTTAAAACGCAAAAACAAAAGAACAAAAATTCGCAAAAAACTATTGAAAATATGTTTTAGATGTGATATAAATATAGAAGATAAAAATGAATTTTAGTTGTTCGGAAATTCTGAACAGTTGAAGAATTTGAACATTTTGCCGACGCTGGCAAAACGATAAAAATGCAGAAAAAACAAAATAAGAATGAATTGGTAACAATTTGTTACCAGTCGAAAATACAAAAAGCAGTTGGTTAGAAAAAGTAACCAACTTAAAATGAAATTTTTATTATGAATATGATAGATAAAATTATAAACAAAAGAAATTTAACTGTTCGGAATTTTTGAATAGTTGAAAACGATAATAAATATTTAATGGAGGAAATATATGGATAGGAAAGAGAATAATATAATAATTTATCAAGACGAAGATGGAATTACGAAAGTTACTGTTAGATTTGTAGATGAGGATATATGGCTAACTCAAAATCAAATTGCAGAAATATATAAAACAACTCAAGAAAATATTTCTATGCATATAAAAAATATTTATAAGG
>JAAVZN010000100.1 GCA_022791675.1 Clostridia bacterium
CTATCGAATATGCACTATTAACAAATGAAATATACAAAGGTTGGTCTGGAATGAAAGCCAGTGAATATAAAAAATTAAAAGGAATTAGAAAAGAATCCTTAAGAGATAATATGACAGATATAGAAGTGGCACTCACTAATATTGGAGAGATAGCAACAAGAGATATTGCAAGAGAAGAAAGACCTCATGGATTAAAAGAAAATTTAAAGGTAGCCAAAAGAGGTGGAGGAGTTGCTAAAGGAGCAAAAGATTTATATGAGAAAGAAACTAAAAAGTCTGTAATATCAAAAAGTAATAGTTTAAATTATAAATACATAGATGAAGTAAAGCAGATTCAAAATAAAGAAGGTGAAATAGATGAGTAATAGTAAAAAAGATAATCAAGAGGTGTTTTCTAAAACCTCCATCAACTGGTATCCAGGGCACATGGCGAAAACAAAAAGACAAATTGAAGCGGACTTGAAAATAGTAGACATTGTCATCGAATTATTAGATGCACGAATACCAGTTGCTAGTCAAAATCCAGATATAGAAAAGATAACAAAGGGAAAGAAGAAAATCATAGTATTAAATAAATGTGATCTAGCTGATGAAAAACAAAATCAAAAATGGGTACAATACTTTGAGAAAAAAGGAATTCCAACAGTTTTAACAGATTCAAATTCAGGAAAAGGAATCGAGCCATGCATTCGAAAAATAGAAAATGTTATGAATTTGGAGTTACAAGAACAAGCTAATAAAGGCAGAATAGGAAGAAAAATAAGAGCTATGATCATTGGAATACCAAATGTTGGAAAATCTTCCTTTATTAATCGAATTTCAAAAAGAACAACAGCAGGAGTAGGAAATAAACCTGGGGTTACGAAACAAAAACAATGGATACGAATCAATGACAAAATAGAACTTTTAGACACGCCTGGAGTACTATGGCCAAAATTCGAAAGTCAGCAAGTAGCATTAAATTTAGCTTTTACAGGTACCATTAAAGAAGATATATTGCAAAGAGTGGATATTGCTTATGAGTTGATAAAATTCTTAATGGTAAAAGACAAAGAAAAAATATGTCAAAGATATAAAATAACAGAAGAATGGATAGAAGAAAAATTAAAACAAGAACAACCAGAAAATGAAAACATCTATGAAGTTATGCTTGAAATAGGAAGAAAAAGAGGTTGTGTGATTTCTGGTGGTAAAATTGACGAAGAAAAGACAGCAAGAATCATATTAGATGAATTTAAAAATGGAATCATTGGGAAAATAACAATTGAAAGGATATAGAGGGAAAATGGAAGAATGGATCAATTTAAATCGACCAGAAGAAGAAATTAATCTTTTATCACCATTAACTTGGGCGTATGTGGGTGATTGTGTATATGAATTATATATTAGAACCAATTTAGTAAATCAAACGAATTTAAAACCACACAAATTACATATTGAAAGTATAAAATATGTAAAAGCAAAAGCACAAGCAAAAATTTTAGAACAAATACAGGATAAATTGACCGAAGAAGAAAAAGATATTGTAAGACGTGGGAGAAATGCAGAAAGCCATCATCTTCCGAAAAATGCAAATGTGCAAGAATATCGATATGCTACAGCTTTTGAATCACTATTAGGCTATTTATATTTAACCAAAAAGGGGAAACGATTAAAAGAAATTTTGAGCTTGACGAAATGAGAAAAAAGTGATATAACTAAGAAAATAGTTATGTGGCCCCTTGGTCAAGCGGTTAAGACGCCACCCTCTCAAGGTGGAATCATGGGTTCGATTCCCGTAGGGGTCACCATATTAAAATTCTAAAATAAAAAAATTAAAAGGGAGTAGCTTTTTGATTACTAATCAACAGTCGCGATATTTAAGAATATCTGGTTAGTAAGGCTAAAACAGCCAAGCGAGACTTTTAAAAGGAAGATAGAAATAGAATCCTTTTAAAAGTTTTTTTGTTTTTTTATTAAAACACAAAAAAATGGTAAAAATAAAAAAAAGGAGTGATTACAAAATGGAAAATAACAAATGGTATCAACAAGAAATAAAAGAAGTAGAAGAGAAACTACAAACCAATCAAGAAAAGGGATTAAACATAGAAGAGGTTAAAAAAAGACAAGAAAAATATGGGTACAATCAATTAAAAGCAAATAAGAAGAAAACACTATGGCAAAGATTTGTGGATCAATTCAAAGACTTTTCTATTGTTGTATTAATCATAGCAGCGATTGTATCAGGAGCAGTTGGAATTGCAGAAGGAGAAGGAATAACAGATACAATTATTATTTTGATTGTAGTAATCGTAAATGCTATTATTGGGATAACACAAGAATCAAAAGCAGAGAAATCATTAGAAGCTTTACAAAAATTAACCGATCATGCTTCAAAAGTAATAAGAAATGGAGAAATAACAGTTGTTCCAGCCAAAGAACTCGTTCCAGGAGATATTGTTATACTAGATACAGGAGATTATGTTCCAGCAGACTTAAGAATGATAGAAGCAATTAACTTAAAATCACAGGAAGCATCACTAACAGGAGAATCAGTACCAGTTGAAAAAAGAACAGAAAAAATGGAAGGGAAAGAAGTAGGAATAGGTGATCGTGTCAATATGTTATTTTCTTCTAGCTTAGTTACTTATGGTAGAGGAAAAGGTATTGTTGTAGAAACAGGAATGACAACAGAAGTAGGAAAAATTGCAGGAATGATTAATAATACCGAAAAGCAAGAAACCCCATTACAACAAAAATTAAATAAATTAGGAAAAACATTAGGAATAGTAGCTTTATCAATATGTGCTTTGATTTTTGCAATTGGATTAATACAAGGAAAAGAAGCAATTCAAATGTTTATGACGGCAGTGAGTCTTGCTGTTGCTGCTATTCCAGAAGGATTGGTTGCGGTATCTACCATTGTTTTAGCTATTGGTGTACAAAAAATGGTTAAGAAAAATGCTATAGTTAAAAGATTGCCAGCTGTTGAAACATTGGGTAGTAGTACTGTTATTTGTTCTGATAAAACAGGAACTTTAACACAAAATAAAATGACAGTAGAAAAAATATTTATCAATAGTCAAACTCAAAATTTAGAGGATTATAAACAGGTGAATGAAGACGGCAAAAAATTGGTATATGCTAATATGTTGTGTAATGATACAAAAGTTTCAAAAGATGGAACTTTAACAGGAGACCCAACAGAAACAGCTTTAGTAGATATGGCATTCAAATTGGGTTTTGAAACGAATATCTATGATCAAAATCCACGTTTAAATGAAATTCCTTTTGATTCAGATAGAAAATTAATGACAACAGTAAATGAACAAAATGGCAAATATATTGTTTATACCAAAGGTGCTGTAGATGAATTGTTGAAAAAATGTCATTCTTATTTACTAAATGGAGAAATTAAATCTGATTTAGATAACTATATTCCAACGATTAAAAAACACAACGAAGATATGGCAAAAGAAGCTTTAAGAGTATTAGCATCTGCTTACAAAGAAATTGACCATAAGCCGACAAAAGAAGAAATGATAAATTTAGAGAATGATTTAACCTTTGTAGGAATGGTGGGAATGATTGATCCACCAAGGGAAGAAGCAAAAGTAGCAGTAGAAAAATGTAAAACAGCAGGAATTAAAACGGTTATGATTACAGGAGATCATAAAATTACAGCAACAGCCATTGCTAAAAAATTGGGAATTTTAGAGAAAGAGGAAGAAGCAATTACTGGTGCAGAACTTGAAAAAATGACACAGGAACAATTGGAGAAGAATGTTCGACAATATTCTGTATATGCTAGAGTATCACCAGAACATAAAGTTAGAATTGTAAAAGCATGGCAAAAAAATGGGGAAATAGTTGCCATGACAGGAGACGGAGTGAATGATAGTCCTGCTTTAAAAACTTCAGATATTGGTTGTGCTATGGGAATGGTTGGAACAGATGTTGCCAAAGAAGCATCAGATGTTATTTTAACAGATGATAATTTTGCAACAATTGTATCAGCAGTAGAAGAAGGAAGAAGAATTTATGATAATATTTTAAAAGTAATACAATTTTTATTATCAAGTAATGTGGGAGAAATTGTTGTATTATTTTTAGCAACATTGTGTACACCATTGTTTGCAGATTGGTTTGGAATAGTAGATGCTTCACATCTAGAAATTTTGTTACCAATTCATATTTTGTGGATTAATTTAGTAACTGATTCACTTCCAGCCTTAGCGTTAGCTTTTGATCCAGCTAATTTAGATATCATGAAGAGAAAGCCAGCCAAACCAAATCAAGGAGTGTTTACAAAAGGTATGACTTGGCGTGTGGTTTATCAAGGAATCATGATTGGTATGTTAACTTTAATTGCCTTTGCAATAGGATTAGCAACTACAAAGACACCTTTTGATGGACTTACCTTAGATGAATCTAAGATTGAGGTGGGCCAAACTATGGCTTTTGTGACACTTGCTTTATCAGAATTAGTACATGTTTTTAATGTAAGAGATAATAAAAAATCATTGTTTCAGACAAAGATTTTTAATAATATTAAATTAATTTGGGCAATTGTTGCTTCTGCTTCTTTGATGTTTGTAATTCTTGCCATACCAACTTTACGTACAATTTTTAGTATACCATTACTTCCAACCGAAAACATCATAGAATTAGTTTGTTTAATTTTTGCACCAGTTGTAATTGTAGAATTGTTTAAATTATTAAAAATAAATACATCAAAAGAAGAATAGAAAATGATAGGATTTAACCTTGAAATGTTATAAAAATAAAATTGTAAATTTTTATGGTTAATGCAGTATAATCTTAAAATACTATATTTGTCAGACTTATTTCTAGTTTTTAAATGAAAAAACGGAAATAAGTCTTTAATTATATCTTTAAAATTATAAAAATTTGCATAACAAATAAACCA
>JAAVZN010000135.1 GCA_022791675.1 Clostridia bacterium
GTTATGATTTTGATAATATTGAAGATGATGACAGCTTACCATTTTAACTTCAAAATATTATATTTTGAGGCATATTCATTATGCCTTTTATTTTTGCATTCTTTTTATTAAAAAATAGAACTTTCCTATAATATAAAAAAGTCCCTATACTGGGACTTTTATTGTTTTAATTTTCTTTTCTGTACAATATATGTTACTTTGCTAATCAATGGTGTTGGCATTAATTTAGCTCCTAATCTTGCTAATTTTACTTTCCAATTAGGGACAATATAAAAAGTCCCTTTTTCTAGTTTTTTGATTGCATATTGAGCTACTTTCATACTATCTTCTTCTTTTAGATGAAATTTAACATTTGCTACTTTACTAAAATTCGTTTTTACTGGACCTGGGCATAATACACTAATTTGTACCTTTGACCTTTCTTCCCTTAATTCCTCTCTTACTCCTTCTGAAAGCCTTACTATGTAAGCTTTGGTTGCATAGTAAGTTGCCATCAATGGTCCAGGCATAAAACCTGCTATAGAAGCAACATTTAATATCTTTCCTTCTCCTTTTTCTTTCATATCAATTAAATATAATTTCATCAATGTATGATATGCAATGATATTGGTATGAATCATATCTATTTCTTTTTCTAATGATGTCTTTGAAAAATTTCCACAATCTCCAAACCCTGCATTATTAATCAAAATGTCTACATCTTTTACTTGTCTATGTATTTCTTGACAATTTTCTATCTTTGATAAATCTGTTGCTATTACTTCTACTTCTATTCTATGTTTTTCTTGTAATTCTTTTGCCAATTTTTTTAGTTCGTTCTCATTTCTAGCTACTAACATTAAATGATGCCCTTTCTTTGCTAATACTCTTGCCATGTCTCTTCCTATTCCTGATGAGGCCCCTGTAATTAATATTTTCATAAATTGACTTCTTCTAATCCTTTCTTCTGAATTTATTTAAAATCACTCCAACGGCATGTACAATTATGGTTGATTTATGATTGGCAACTCCTTTTCCTAAAGCTTTCCCTCCAACTGTTAATGCTGCCACTAAGGCACTTAGTAAGAACTGCAAGTCGAAACTCAATCCAAACTGTTCTGTTATTTTAACTGATATTAAAGCACTAATTGCTCCACTTAATACGCCACATATATCCCCTATAACATCAGCACAAATATTCGCTACTTTAGGTGCATTTCTAATTAATTTAATCGAATCTTTTGAACCTTTTACTTTTTTGGTTGCTTTTGCATGAAACTCATGTTCATTAGCAACCGTAACGGCTACTCCTATGATGTCAAAAAATATTCCTACTCCAATAACAAGTATTAAAATTAAAATCGCTGATATCAAGTTTAAATGAGATACACCATTTGCTGATATGTATGAAAATATCATCGATAATATAAATGTCATAATAAATACTTGAATAAACCACTTGATCTCCGAGTGTTCTTTTTTATTTTTTTGTTTTACTTTTTCATTTTCTTTGTTTTCTTGTATAGAATTCATGTTTTTTCTCCTTTTTCTATTTCATCATTCCGTTATTTTTTTAACAACAAAGTGATGGTATTTTCCATCACTTTGTTTTATTTTTCGATTGTTAGATGGTAAAAGCCTAAGTAAATTTTACAGTTTAGGTCTGGTTGAATTTCTCTATTTCCCGCTTAGCATTACTGCTAGAACCGTTTCCGTTTAAGGGAAATATCTATTTTATTTGATAGACACCAGATCGCCACTTAAATCTGTACCTTAATCCCTAGACCTTCCTA
>JAAVZN010000101.1 GCA_022791675.1 Clostridia bacterium
GGATACAATGGAGATATCTCAGCTAAAGATGCTGGTAGAATCGGTGGTAACATGGTTAGAAAAATGATCCAACAAGCTGAACAACAAATGAAATAGTTTCATTTTTAGTTAGTTACTAATCTTCATTTTGGTAGGAAGTTAAATTTTGTTTTTATTATTTTATTGATAAAATACATAAAGGCAGGATTTGATTTCCTGCCTTTTCTTTCTCCTTAACCATTAAGATCCATGTTTAAATGATACAATTTCTGGATTATCCTTTAAGATTTGATCAACAATGTTTTGTTTCATATTAAAAGGTATGACATAGCCACCTAACGTTTTCGCTTTGTCAGATAAGATAGAATTTTCTTCATTTACATAGATTTTAGCCTTTCCTTTTCCATTTTTTGCTTCTTGCACCAAGTTCGATACAGACCAATTCCCATCAAATGCCATAACGACTGAATTTCGCCTTTCAAAAATTTCGTAGTTAAAACTTTTATAAATTCCCATTTCATCATTTTCAATCGAAATACGAATCCCATCTAACTGTTCATCTTGTAAGTTTTGTGATTCTTCTTTTGATATTCTTTTTGGTATAATTGCATCAATTTCAAAATTTTTATTTGCTTTTCTACTAATTTCGATAATTTCTTTTTCATATCCTTGCATTTTGTGTCCAATAACAAAGTAAGCTTTTTTATGATCTATGTTTTGAATTAACTTTTCTAATATTTTTCTTCCTTCTTTCGTTACTTCTGTCTTTCTACCTTTTTGATTAAAACTTCCGCCTGCTATAATAATTGGAATTTTATTTTCTGGTAATTGCTTTATTTTTTCTTTTAAAATCTCTTTGGATTCTATGTTATAATGAATCCTCATATTCATTTTATTGTTTTTATTTTTTTCATGATTTTCTTTTTCTAATTCACTTACCGCTTCTTTTATTGTTCTTCCCTTTAAAAACTTTTCCCATTCTTTTTGCTTTTTAAGAAAATATTTTTCACTTCTTTTTATTTTCTCTTCTTCTACTTCTCTCATTTTTTGAAAATCTTCGTCTGTTAGGTTTAATAAATTTTGTAATGCTAGTTGCTCATCAATAGTGTCCACGCCATAAAACCCACACCCATCTGTTCCTTGTACACATTTCACTCCATTTTCCAAGTAGATCTTTAGTGGATGGTTTTCTAAGCTACTTAAATTGTTTAGTCTTACATTAGAAGTTAATTGAAATTCAACAATAATCCCATTTTCCTTCATTACTTGCATCAATTCTTTTCCTTCTGCTTGATTCAAATCTGCTGTATATAAACCATGCCCTAAACGAACTTGAGGCATTTTTTGTCCTGGTTTTAACGCTTCTTTTACACATTCTATCGATTTTGCTACATTGTCTTTTAAGCTATCATTTTCTCCTGCATGAATTCTTATGGTAAAGTCTTGATCCATTTCTCCTACGTATTGGACTAATTCGTGAATGGCAGGTTTTAATTCTTCAATATCGTTAATTTCTTCTCCAATGAAATCACTTCCTACAACATAAGGACTTTTTGCTACTGCTTTCAAGACATCTAAATTTTCTCTTAAATAATTTCCTTCTTCCATTTGGTCTTTTATAATGGTAAGTGGTATTCTTCTCATAGCTCCTAAAAAACGAATTTTTACACCAGTTTCTTTTTCTATGTATGGCATAATTTCATGAATTTCTTCGATAAAAGAAATAGCTGGTCCATTTGCTTTTACTAAGTCAGTATCTGCTATTTCTACGTATTGAATTCCTTGTTTTTGATATTCTCTAGCAATCCATACTAATTTATCTTGTCTTAAACTTATATTTTTTAATTCTTGCTTTTTCCTGTCTTCTAACATCATTTTTACCATCATTTTTATGTCTTTTTCTGGAATTGTATCAATTTTTTGGATTGTTAAATCAATTTTTTCTTCACTCGGTTTTCCTTTACAAAATACATAACGGTAAATATATAGTTTTTCTAAGTTAGTAAACACAGCCTGACCATCTTTTAAGATCGCTAAACTATTTCTTATTTTAGCAATATTATAGTTTGCCCATTTGGGGTTATTTAAAATCAAGTCAGCAAAGT
Source organism: Clostridia bacterium (assembly GCA_022791675.1). GTDB lineage: Bacteria > Bacillota > Clostridia > TANB77 > CAG-508 > CAG-269. The sequence goes on from JAAVZN010000101.1 coordinate 2,085, forward strand.
TTATAAAGGTGTTATCATCTATTTTTCTAGTTCGGTATTTTCCTGTTAATTCCGAATTTTCAAATTGTTGTTCTATCTTTTTTCTTTGCTCTTGTATTTTTTCTTCTTGCTTTTCACTTAATTTTAGGTTTAGTTTTTTTATATAATAAAGTGGATATTTTAGTTGATGTTTAATTCCTAATGCAATTAAAACATCTGGTGATAAATTGGCGTTCATGTGTGTATGTAAATCGGTTCTAAATTTTGATTTTTTTAAGATATAGGATTTTACAATGGTTTTTTGGATAGGAAGGCTATACTCTTTCGTTTGTGACATTAACGTTTTCGTAATAGCTGGAATTTTTGCTTTGATTTCTAATTTCCCACTTTCATAGATGTTAGCAATTTTAATTCCTCCTAATCTTAAAATGTATACAATTTCATTATCTCCATTGATACTAGCTGGAATGCTACCTTCTATCACCTTTTTTCCTTCTTTGTTTTGAGTTGTTTCTAAACCACACAATTTGGCTAAATTAGAAATCAAATTTCCTGTGTTATGATTTGGAGTTTCTAACAAATAAGTTACTTCTTCTTTGTTTTTGTTATATATGGTAACAATTAGATCTTTTTCTTTATCTAAATAAAATTTGCTAAGTATCTTTTCTTCCACCTTTTTTCCTCCTTTTAGTCGTTTTCTTATTATTGTATCATATTTTTATTTTTGTTGCAATACTTATGTAAACAATTTTCAAAAAGAATATCCCTATAGGATATTCTCTTTTCTTTCTTTTATGCTTCTGGTTCTACTAAACCATAATTTTTCCCATCTTTTAGTCTATGAATTGCATTTACTTTTCCTGTTTCTAGATTGATAAATACTAAAAAATTATGAGTTGGTTTTTCTTTTAATTTTAAAACAGCATCTTCTGGTAACATTGGTTTAATTTCATAATAAGATGTTTTTATAATTTCTTCTGCAATCTCTGCAACTGGATCCATTGGAATTTCCATTGTTTTTAAAGAGGCATCTTTTAACATTTTTTCCCTTTTTGTTTTTGCTTTTCTAATTTGTCCTTCTAAGATATCAATATCTTTATCAATTGATGCATACATATCTTTATCTTCTGTTACTGCTCGGTATTTTTCTCCTTTGGCAATTACATAGATTTCTGCTATTTGCTCATTTTTTTCTGTTTTTAAGGTAACTTCCGCTTCTGCTTCTTCAAAATATTTATCAATTCTTTCCATTTTTCTTTCTACATAATCATTGATTGCTTCTGTTATCTTTAGTTCTTTTCCTGTTATTTTTATTTTCATAAAAATCGCTCCTTTCATCTTTTCTTTTATGGTTTTATTATATACATTATTTTTTTAGTTGTCAACTTTCTTTTTTATGAAAGAATTCCTGTTCAAATCATCAAAAAAACAACCTATTAGGCTGTTTGGTTACAAATTTTTATTTGATTAAAACAATTCTTCCAATTTGTAGTCTTTTTCTAACTTTTCATTAAAATATAATTTGGTTACCAATTTAAATTCTTCTAATGCCTCCTCTTTTACCTCAAAAGCAAATAATCTTTTAGGAGGTGCTGTTACAGTATATTGAATCGCACTTAATGTACTTTTACTCACTGTAATGGTACTTGTATCTTGTTTTTCACAAGCTTTACACTTCATTCCATTTTCTTTTATACTAAAACATACTAATCCTTCTGTTTCCTTACAATTTGTACACTTAGATACTTGAGGTGTAAATCCTAAAATACATAATAATCGTAATTGAAACACAGCCAAAACTAAATCTAAATTTTTATCTGTTTCTGCTATGATATACAAAGTATTTAATAATAACTGTAAAATTCGAAAACAATTTTGATTTTCTTGTGTCACATCTTGCACAATTTTACTAATATGTACAGCATATTTTAATTTATCCAAATCAATCCTAAGATTATAAAATACTTCAATTGGTTCTACCGAATTAATATGGTAAGTTTGTGAACCTTTAAACACCAAATATTCTCCAAAGCAAAACATCTGTGTACCAGCCAAAAGAGCACTTTTGGGTCTTCTGGCACCTTTGGCAACACAAGATATTTTTCCTACATTGGGAGTTAATATGGTTAGCATTTTATCAAAATCTCCCATATTACTTTCTGACAAAACAATTCCATTTATTTTTACATTTGCCATTTTCTTATCCTTCTTTTACCACTTTTCTTGCTTATTTTCTTCTATCTCTTTTTGAAATAATTTTGTTGGTTGTTCTACTAATTCTTTTTCGATTTCTTCTATTTGTTTGAATTCTAAAAAAGTATTAATATCACCTGTATTTTTAAAAGTTTCCCATGCTATCTTTTTAATCATAAGATTCACTTCCTTCATTCTTTTAAAGATTTTACCTTTAAACTTATCTTTTGCATTTTTTCCTTTTTTATTCACTTATTTCTTATTTTCATTAACTATCTCAACGATTTAACTTAAACTTATTTACAATTGAATCATTGGATTGCCAATCCTCTTTTACTTTTACCCAAGTTTTTAAATTGATCTTGACTCCAAAATTTTCTTCCATATCAATTCTAGCAGATCTTCCAATTCGTTTCAACATTTCTCCTTTTTTTCCAATAATAATTCCTTTATGGGATTCTCTTAAACAGTAAATGATAGCTTCTATGTCATAGATTTCTTCGCTTTGTTTATTTTTTCTTGGTTGCATTTTTTCTACTTCAACATAAATCCCGTGTGGTACTTCATCTTGTAATAGTTTTAATGCTTTTTCTCGAATGGTCTCTTCTGCCAATTGTCTCAAAGTTTGATCGGTATATTCTTCTATATCATAATATGCAGGACCAGATTTTAAGTTCTTTTCAATTTCTTCTAAAATAATTTCTTTGTATTTTTGATTGATAGCTGAAATTGGAATAACTGCTTCAAAATCATACTCTTTACGATACACATCAATCAAATGCAATAAACTCTCCCTTTTGACTAAATCAATTTTATTGATCACTAAAATTGTTTTTCTATTTGCCTCTTTGATTTTTTCTAAAATTATGGTATCACCTTTTCCTATCTCTTTACTTGTTGCCTCAATCAAAAATAAAACAACATCACTATCAGGAATGCTGGTAAAAGATGTTTCTACCATCGTTTCATTTAACTTTGTCTTCGGTTTATGAATGCCTGGCGTATCCGTAAAAATAATTTGACTATTCTCTCGATTCACAATTCCTTTTATTGCTGTTCTTGTTGTTTGCACTTTATTAGCAATAGCAGATACCTTTTCTCCTACCAATAAATTGAGTAGGGTTGATTTTCCTACATTGGTTCTTCCAATTAGTGTTACAAATCCTGATTTAAACTCTTTTACTTCACTTTTCATATTTTCTCCTTTTGCTCCATCTGAATTGTTTCTTTTCTATATTATACACTATTTTTTATTAAATTTGTAGAATTTATTTTATTTCTTAATTTTTTGTTCAAACTTTTTAAACAATATATTCAATTTTATTATGAGGAAAAAATTTTTCCATCTTCTCACGTATAAAAATTTCTGCTTCTCCCCTTACCTCATTTTTATAACCATACTTCCCCTTCCCTCTACCAGTCATCATTTCGCGATCATACAATGAAATGGCATTGGGAAAAGCCTCTTCGTTAATTTTGACATGAACAAAACTATAAGTCATAAAAATAATTTCAAAAAACACATCTTTTTTTACCTTTTCTGATAATTCTTCGTATAATCTTTGTATCAACTCAGAATAAAGTTCCTTCCAATTCTCTACTAAGATTACAGGAGCAATTAAAATTCCAATGGAGTAACCAGCTTCCTTGAGTTGGTTTATTGCTTTTATTCTTCCAGTTAGCCTTGCTGTACCGAATTCTACTTGCTGAATCAATTTTTCTGGATTAACACTCATTCGAATTGTAATTCTTCCTTGATGGTTCAAGTCTAGAATTGGATCTACCATATCAAATTTGGTTGGAAAAGTTAGGTTTCCTTTTTTGGCATTTTGAAAATTTTCAATTGTCCACACCAAATTATTGGTAATAGAATTTTCTAAAATCAAATCACTATTACTCCCTATTTCAAAAGTTAATTCCCTTTCAGACTTTTCTGATGTTTTTATTATTTTTTCTAACATCTGTTCTCGATTGACAAACAATCTTAGATAAGCGCATTTATTATAATTACAAACCAAATAACAATACATACAACTAGCTGTACAACCAGAAGATGTATAGGGTACTAAATAATCTGATGTTTTATGATTTTCCACAAATTTGTGTGTTTTTCTAACACCTATAATCAAATTTCTTTTCATATTAACAAACTCTTTGTTTGATTTTTTTCGCATTTCTTCAATATGATTATGATTTTCTATTTCTATTTTTGGTATCTCTTGAAATTGTTTCATTAGTTCTTTTCCTAATGGATAATTTACAATTTCTTTCTCATAATAAATAGCTTTTGGCTTGAACATATTTCTACCTCCATGATAGATTTATTTTAACCAAAAGCTACTGTTCTTATTCCTGTTTTATTTTTTTTATGATGGCTTCCATTGTTTCTAATTGATAATCATTCTCAAAAATGTAATCAAATTCATATTGACTATAATCTAGACTTTCCGATTCTCTTTTCAAAAAATATTCTTCTGAAATGTGATCTCTTTCCATTACCCTATTTTTTCTCTCAAAAGGATCTGCTTTTAACAATATTTTAATATCACATTGTTCCCAATATTTACGATCAATTGGAAGTAATGCCCATTCTAAAATGATCCTTTCTGGCTCTTTTTCTAACAGTTCATCTAAGATTTCTTGCATATATCCCCATGTAATTTCTGTTAAGGTTTTCATTTTCTCTTTATCCGAAAATACAATATTTCCTAATTTTTTTCGGTCGATTTTTTTATCTTTTCCTAAAATTTCTTCTCCAAAAATATGACACAATTTTCTTGTAATTCTTGCATCATTGGTTGCTTGATGACCGATCTTATCCACGTTAACACTTTGTGTTTTTAGTTCTTTGGCTAACTTTTCTGCTAAAGTAGATTTTCCACTTCCTGATTTTCCTGTTATGCCTATTATTTTCACAATTTTCTCCTTTGCTATTTTACAATTTTCTCATAAGTTACATAGTTATAATCTAAATTGTTTTTTTCATTTTTAATTCCTTTTACTCTTTGGGTTTCTTTCCAAATTTCTGGATTAATTTTTGGAAAAAAGGTATCTCCTTCAAATTCTTCTTCGATTTCTGTTACATACATTTTGGTTACATGAGGCATTAATAAATTATAAATCATTGCTCCACCAATTACAAAATTTTCTTCTTCATTTTCGATGTATTCTTGTATTTCTAACATAGAATGAACAATATGGACTTCTTCCTCTTTCACTTTAAAGTCTGGGTTTTGACTCAGTACAATATGCTTTCTATTAGGAAGTACTCGTCCTAATGATTCGAAAGTTTTTCTTCCCATTATAATGGTATGTCCAGTTGTTAATTCTTTAAAATGTTGTAAATCTGCTGGTAAATTCCATACTAATTTATTTTCTTTTCCTATTATATTATTTTTTGCTTTTGCTACTATGATACTTAACATTTCTTACTCCTTTTTCTATTTGGCAACTGGTATTTTGCCTAATTTAATTTCTTTATTATATTCATATCCTTCTATTTCAAAATCTTCTACTTTAAAATCATAAAAGTTCTTCGTTGGATTTTTGATGACTAGTTTTGGCTTTACTTCCATACTTTTGGCTTCTAACATTTTTTTCACAAGTGGAATATGTCGATCGTAAATATGACAATCTCCTATGTTATGTGTTAGGGTTCCTACTTCTAATCCTGTTACTTGTGCAAACATATATTGTAAGGTTGCATATTGCATTACATTCCAACCATTCGCAGCTAACATATCTTGTGAGCGTTGATTTAAAATCAAGTGTAGTTTTCCTTGTTTTACAATCCATTGTGTACTAAATAAACAAGGTTCTAATCCCATGTCTTTTAATTCTTCATGATTGAATATATTGGTAACAATTCGACGACTTGATGGTTCGTTTTTTAATAGATATAATACATAATCTACCTGATCCATTTCTTGTAAACCTTCTTTTGTTTGGAATTGGTATTTTTTCCCCATCTGATATCCATAGGCTTTTCCGATACTTCCTTCGCTATCTGCCCATTGATCCCATATATGAGAATTTAAGTCCTTTACATTGTTAGATTTTTTTTGCCAAATCCATAGCACTTCATCGATTGCTCTTTTCACTGTTCCACTGTTGTTTCGAAGGGTTATCATTGGAAATTCTTTTCCTACATCATATTGATTTGAAACACCTATAATTGATTTATAGTTTGCTTCTGTTCCATCTTCCCATCTCGTTCTGACATTGGTTCCTTCTGATGAATAACCATTTTCTATGATCGCTTTGCATGTTTCAATAAAATGTTTGTCTGCTTCTGTCATTTCCATTCCTCCTTATTGTTTTTTCAAAGTATATCATATTATCTTTTAAATTTCTACTTTTTTCTTTCTATTTTTACAATTTTATTGTATAAAGATTTTAACACCTTGATTTCATAAATAAAATAGGGGTATCTACTCCTAATATAGTATAATATCCCCGTAATACGAATTCAAATATTTGACTTAAAACAAGTCATTTGACAAATTTAATTCTAATTTTATTATACACCTTACTGGAAAAATTTTCAAGCAAATTCGACATCTTTTCATCGCAAAATTCGACATTCAAAAAAACGATGAAAGCTTGTATTTTACTAGTTTTCATCGTTCACTTATCAAACTCCCAGTTGGGCACATATTCTTCTTCGTGATCTCCTAATTCTTGTAAATATCCATTGGTAATTCCTAACATTTCAACATAACGTTCTATTTCTTCCCATTCTTTCTTTGTTAGTTTCCTATTTAATCTTTTCATATTTTTAGTTTGATATGTTGGAAAGTATTGTGCCATAATACTAAGATAAATTTCATCTGAAATATGGTCTTTCAACCACTTCAAAACACGCTTACTATTTTCCAATTCACCTGGTAAAACTAAATGTCGAATCATGACCCCTTGTTTCATCATGCCTCTTTCGTCCAATTTAGGAATTCCTACTTGTCTAATCATCTCTTCAATCGCTTTTGTTGCTGTTTCAAAATAATGGTCTACATTAGAATATTGTTTTCCTAAATTATTATCTGCATATTTAAAATCTGGTAAAAAAATATCGATCTGTCCCTCTAATAATTTTAATGTTTCAACTTTTTCATAAGCATTGGTATTATAAACAATTGGTATGGATAAACCTTTCTGCTTGGCAATTTTAATCGCTTCTATAATTGGTAATACATAACTAGTAGGAGTAACCAAATTGATGTTTTCTGCTTTTCTTTCCTGTTGTTTTAGCATTATATTTGCTAACTCTTCCGTTGTAATATCTTTTCCCTTTCCTTGTTGACTAATTTCATAATTTTGACAGTAAACACAATTCAAATTACAGTTTGAAAAAAATACCGTTCCAGATCCTTTCTCTCCACTAATACATGGTTCTTCAAAATCATGTATACTAAATAGGGCAATTCGTATTTTATCTGTTGCTCTACATTTCCCTACCTTCCCATTCGCTCGATTCACATTACATTCCCTTGGACATAAGTTACACTTTTCTAGCATATTCTTTTCCTCTTATTCTATCGTATCAACTTTTCGAATCACTAATTTTTCATCTTCTAATTCTAAAGTAATTTTCTTTTTCGTAAAATGTTCCACATTCTTTTTTACAAATTCTGTTTCTTCTTCCTCCACTGAACCACTTATCTTCCCAATTTCTTCTTCCTCCAAATTTTTAATTTTCACAAAATCTTCTGGCTGTTCTTTTAACATGGGAGAATAATCTTCTAAATATTCTATTATATCTACTTCATATCCATTTTTTATTTTGTCAATTTTATTTAACAAAAACAAATCCGATTGTTGATCTAACTCCACTGTTTCTGCAATATATGCATTTTTTTCTTGATTGTATGACAAGCTTTTCGTTCCTTCTTTTGGAAATTCCTTTGTAAAGTCTCTTCCAAACAGTTCTTTTGCTTTTTTCTGTATTACTTGATACGATGGCTCATCTTCTTCTAAATTTTTCTTAACCACTTCCCAAATCCAAGTTTCATCTGCTTGGTTGATATCTTCAAAACATGGTAGCGCTTCTTTGGTTACTTCTTTCCACATATAAATTTGATTGATATAGTTTTCTATTTTTTCTATTTCTTGTACTGTTATTTGATTATTTTTTATGGTATTTTTTTGGTAGACAATCATTCCTCCTAAAATAATCCCTAGTAGGATCATGATGATGATTAATTTTCTCATGTTTTCCTCCCTTTTTAGCTTTGGCTTTTCTTCTGTTTTTTATTCTATCATATTTCTTTTTTTTCTTTCAAGCTTTTTGTCAATTAAGTTTGAAAAAACTGATTTTCTACCATTCAATGATCACTTTAAACAAATCACCATCAATATAAATATTAAATTTTCCACCTTGTAATTCGGTTAGACTTTTGGCAATTGACAATCCAAGTCCACTTCCCTCGGTATATCTTGACTTATCACCACGAACAAATCGTTGCATTAATTCTTCACTACTAATATTCAGTTTCTCTTTGGAAATATTTTTCACACTCATTTCCATTTTGCTACCATTTTTTATTATATCAATATAAACTCTAGAATTTTCTAGTGCATATTTTGTTACGTTACTAAAAATATTTTCAATAATTCGATAAAAATATCGATTATCTGCTTGTATTTTTATTTCTTCTTTTGGCATATTAATTTCGAATTGTAACATTTTTTCTTCAAAGCGATCTTTAAATTCTCCTATTGTCTGATTAAGCAATTCTTTTAGATTAATTTCTTCTATTTTTAATTGTACATTTCCAGAAGATACTTTGGAAGCTTCTACTAAATCTTCTGTTAATTTTTTTAATCTTTGCGATTTCCTGTCTAAAATTTCTACATATTCTTTTATTTTTTCATTTTGTAAATCCTCTTTTTTTAATAAATCCACATAATTGATAATAGAGGTTAATGGTGTTTTAATATCATGTGATACATTTGTAATTAATTCTGTTTTTAATCTTTCTGATTTTAGACTTTCTTCAATTGCATTCGAAAATCCTCCTGCAATATCATTAATATAAATTGCCATTTCTTTCAAAACACCTTTTAATTCGTTATCATTTAAGTATACTTCATTATTTCCTTGGTATATCTTTTCCAAAGCTTCTTTTATTTCAAATTGCTTCCCCCTATATTGTTTGATTTGATAAAAAATCCATATCCAAAATAACAATAAAACAATGATTGCTATCAAATTACTAAAAAAGCAAGCCAATAGAATACTGATTGCAATAAATCCCCAATAATACCAAAATATTTTTTTGGTTTCTGGTGTTCTTTTACTGATTTCTTTTGCATATTTTTTAACTTTTTGACCAATCCATTTTCCAAATCGATATAAAAAAAAGCTTTTCCAAAAAATTCTTGCTTTTATTCTTTTTATTGTAGTAATTCCCCAAATTGCTGATGCGATATACCCCATAATATATGCTATGATAAATATAGCTATACTCATATATTGTGCCGTAAAATTGTAGTTATTAACGATCAGTGTCAATGCAATTGCAATAATATTAATTACTATGATTGTAACAACTTCATAAGGTAACTTATCTAATGTATTTAAATCAATTCCCTTTACTCCTTTTTTATATCCAATTGCATAAAATAAGTAAAATGCTATTATAATGAGTAAGAAAAAGCTAAAAATACAAGTAAATACTGGCAAACTTCTATTTTGTAGCATAAAATCATATATATTTTTATTCAGCATATACTTACTTGATAAAAGTGTTTCATCTTCATCATAAAAACTATAAATATTATAGTCATGAAAAGTTTTCATTTGTGTTTCCGATTTTGTACTATCACTATATTGGTTATGATTAAAATTGTAATTATACTTAATATTATCTTGATTAATATAATTCAAATTGGTTTCTATTTTTCCCTCTACTAAATTCCAATATATAGTTTCATTCTTTATGTTGTCCATGGTTGTTTCATAGTTGTTACTTTTGATATTCGTAAATTTTTTTCCAGTTTCTTTTTCTACTATAATATATTTGATATAATTTCCTATCCCATTGTTATAATAAATATTGCCTTCGTCAAAATAGCAATAAAAATCCCCCGTTTCGTCTGTTAGCTCATCAAAGTATTTTTCTTTTTCTGTTACTTGACAATCTCTTATCTTATTCATAAAATAGGATAAATACTGATTGGCAAATTGTTCTGTTTGTGAATATGTTATTTCTTCTTTTTTATTTCCAAATTCACTTAGAAACGCTATATGGATAAAACTTAATATCATCATTGCTACTAAGATCGGTATCATGATATAACAAATTATTTTTAAAACATTAGAATTTCTTACTTTTTCCATTCTTCTTTTCCTCCTCTTACCCTTCTATTTTATATCCCACTCCCCATATTACTTTTAGATATCTTGGTTCTTTTGGATTGATTTCAATTTTTTCTCTGATGTGTCTAATGTGTACTGCTATTATATTTTCTGCTCCAAATCCTTCTTCTTTCCAAACATTTTCATATATTTCTGGTATCGAATAAACTTTTCCTTTGTTTTCTAATAAAAATTTTAAAATATTATATTCTGTAGCAGTTAGTTTTACTCCTTTCCCATCAACAGTTACTTGTTTCGTTTCATCATTAATCACCAATTCTCCTGTTTGATAAATTTTGTTACTATTTTGGTTTGGTAATGCTCCTAATGTTACGTATCTTCTTAGGTTTGAGTTAACTCTAGCAATCAGCTCTAATGGATTGAATGGTTTGGTAATGTAATCATCTGCACCAGAATTTAGACCACCTATTTTATCATAGTCTTCTGACTTAGCTGATAATAAAATAACTGGTATGGTTTTATTTTTTCTAATTTCTTCTAATGTTTCTATTCCATCTTTTTCTGGCATCATAATATCTAATATTATTAAATGGATTTCATTTTCTTTTATGTTTTTTAAAGCTTCGTTTCCATTGTATGCTTTTAAAATGTTATATCCTTCTTTTTTTAGATATATTTCAATGGCTCCTACAATTTCTTTGTCATCATCTACTACTAATATATTGTACATTTTGCATTTCCCCTTTGCCTATTAGTATAACATATTTTTTATGAATAAAAAATAGAGAAAATATTAATTTTCTCTTAAATCCCTACTCTTTGTATATGAAGCCATCTAATCTTTTGAAATTGATATTCTGAAATTGGTTTGTTGATGCTATCAAATGTATGGGAAGCAATTTTTATTCCTCTTAATGTGAATTTATTTTCTATTTTTATGATAACTAATGTATGTTCAAAACGTTCGCCATCAAATGATAATTGAGCAATGTCTCCTATTTGTATCTTATCTTGTGTTGTTTCAACTGCCTGTGGTCCTATTTCTTGGTTGGTCGTTAAAAATTTATATAAATACTCTACTCCACTCCAAGACGGTGATTTGCTATTTCCATTGATATAGTACCAACCTTTTTCCTTGTTATAATTCATCTTATTACTTCCTGCATAGATACATTGAGAGGCAAAACTAGTACAGTCTCCTCCTACGTTGTCAAAGTTATAGTAGTTCGGATTTCTTGATAGTGCCCACTTTTTTGCATATTTTTCTACTTCTTCTCGATTGTATTCTTTACTTTTCATCGCCATTCTCCTTTGTATATTATATGAATAACAAAATTAACTTATACAAATTTTCTCTAATGGTTTGACTGAATTGTAAGGCGAAAGGTAAATTGGTGATAAAATGAATAAAAAGAAACAGTTTTTACGCTGTTTCTTTTTCGTCTTCACTATTTGGCATTTGTCTTTTCTTTTTTACCATTGATTTACGTACTGTTTTTTCTTCATTCATAACGGTTTCTGGTTCGATTCCATTCAAAACAGTTTCTTTGGTAATGGTACATTTTTCTATATTAGGATTTGAAGGTATTTCATACATAATATCCCTCATAATTTCTTCTATGATAGAACGCAATCCTCTCGCTCCTGTTTTTCTTTCTATTGCTTTTTCTACAATTGCTTCGATTGCTTCTTGTTTAAAAATTAATTCTACTTCGTCCATTTGGAATAGTTTTTGATATTGTTTTACTAAAGCATTTTTAGGCTCTACCAATATTTTTATCAAAGCTTCTTTATCTAATTCTTTTAGCGTTGCTATAATTGGTAACCTTCCTATAAATTCAGGAATCAATCCAAATTTCAATAAATCTTGTGGTAATAACTCTTGAAAAACTTCAAATTGTTTCATTTCTTTTTTGCTTTTGATTTGGCTTCCAAATCCAATTGCTTTTTCTCCTGTTCGATCTTTTATAATATTTTCTAGCCCTTCAAAAGCTCCTCCACATATTATTAATATATTTTCTGTATTAATTTGTATCAATTCTTGATTTGGGTGTTTTCTTCCTCCCTGTGGTGGTACTGATGCAATTGTCCCTTCAATAATTTTTAACAAGGCTTGTTGTACTCCTTCTCCACTTACATCTCTTGTAATAGAAGGATTTTCTGATTTTCTTGTTATTTTATCAATTTCATCAATATATATAATACCTTTTTCCGCTTTTTGAATATCACCATCAGCTGATTGAATCAACTTTAACAAGATGTTTTCCACATCTTCTCCTACATATCCTGCTTCTGTTAGTGTCGTTGCATCAGCAATTGCAAAAGGTACATTTAAAATTTTTGCTAATGTTCTAGCCAATAAAGTTTTTCCACAGCCTGTTGGCCCTAATAATAGAATATTGCTTTTCTGAATTTCCACGTCATCTTTGGACGCATTTTCACTATTTGCTACTCTTTTATAATGGTTATACACTGCTACTGATAATGTTTTTTTAGCTTCTTCTTGCCCCACTACATAGTCATCTAGAATTTTCTTTATTTCTTTTGGACTTGGCACATTATTTAATTCGTTTAATGTATATCCTGTCTTTTCATCATCGAATAGTTCTGATTCTATTATACTATTACAAAGTTCTACACATTCATCACATATATATACGCCTGGTCCTGCTACTATTTTTTTCACATTTTCTTGTGCTTTCCCACAAAACGAGCATCTTACACTTTTCGGTGTATCATTTTTTGCCATCTTCTATTTTCTCCCTTATTCCTATCATCTCTAATTTTTGAAAAAGAATTATTGTCTTTTATCCATAATACCATCAATCAAGCCATACTTCAAAGCCTCTTCTGCTGTCATATAATTGTCTCTTTCTGTATCTTTTTGAATGGTTTCTATACTTTGACCTGTTCGATCACTTAAAAACTTATTTAACTTTTCTCTCGTTTTTACTAAATGGTCTGCATGAATTTTTACTTCTGTTGCTTGCCCAGAAATTCCACCACCACCAATTAAAGGTTGATGAATTAAAATTTCTGCATTTGGTGTTGCAAATCTTTTTCCTTTTTCGCCAGCCGATAAAAGTGCTGCTCCCATACTTGCTGCCATTCCCACACATATTGTTGACACAGGACATTTAATATAATTCATAGTATCAATAATTCCCATTCCATCTGTAATAGATCCCCCTGGTGAATTAATATATAAATTAATATCTTTATCTGGATCTTCTGATTCCAAAAATAACAATTGAGCAATAATTAAGCTAGATGTTGTTGGATTAACATCTTCTCCCAAAAATATAATTCTATCTTTCAATAATCTTGAGAAAATATCATACGATCTTTCCCCTTTACTTGTTTGTTCTACAACATAAGGTACTAAACTGTTTCTTTCTAACATAAAACTTCCTCCCTTGGTGTTTTTTGGGACGGGGTCAAAAAACACCATTTTATATTTTTAATTTTCTTTTGTTTTTATCCCTTAATCACTCTTTTTATCTTATGATGTTTTTTGACCCCGTCCCAAAAAACATCTTATTTTATTTTTGCATTTTCAACTAAGAAGTCCATTGCTTTTTCTGATGCTAATCCTTCTTTTATGTATTTTCTAACATTTTCATTTTTGATAAATTCTTCGTCATTTTCTTTTCCATAAGTTTTAGCCATTTCTTTTAGTTTCTCGTCTATTTCTTTTTCTGTTGCTTCGATTTTCTCTGCTTTGATTACTGCTTCTATGGCTAGTCTTGATTTAATTGCTTCAATTGCTTGTGGCTCATATTCTTTTTTCATTTCTTCTTCTGTTTTTCCCATCATTTGAAGATATTGTTCAAGTTTTAGTCCTTGATATGATAGTCTTTGTGTCATGTTCTCTAGCATGTTGTCTGTTTCTGTTTCAATCATTCCTGATGGTATTTCTACTTTTAGTTCTTCACAAACTGCTTTCATGACTGCTTCTTGTGTTTCATATTTTACTTTGTCATCATTTTCTTTTTGTTTTTTACTTCTGATGTCTTCTTTTAATTCTTTTAAAGTGTCAAATTCGCTTACATCTTTAGCAAATTCGTCATCTAGTTTTGGTAATTCTTTTTTCTTAATTTCATGTACTTTTACTTTGAATGTTGCATCTTTTCCTGCTAATTCTTTTGAGAAATATTCTTCTGGGAAAGTTACTTTGATCTCTTTTTCTTCATTAATTTTCATACCAATTATTTGATCTTCAAATCCTGGTATAAAGGTGTTACTTCCTATTTCTAATTCGTGTCCTTCTGCTTTTCCTCCTTCAAATGCCTTTCCGTCTACAAACCCTTCAAAATCTATGGTAGTAATATCTCCTTTTTCAACTGGTCTGTCTTCGATTGAAATAAGTCTTGCGTTATGTTCTTGAATATGTCCTAATTCATGCTCAATATCTTCGTCTGATACATTATACTCAATTTTTTTGATTTCTATACCTTTATATTTTCCAAGTTCTGCTTCTGGTTTTGTTTGCATAATGGCTGTAAATATTAATTCTTTTCCTTTTTCGATTTGTGTTACCTCTATATCTGGTCTACTTACGATATCTAAATTATTTTCTTTTACAGCTTCTTCCAATGCTTCTCCTGCTAATTCATTAAAGGCATCTTCAAAAAAGATTTCTTTTCCATAATATTTTTCTACAATTTGCATTGGTGCTTTTCCTTTTCTGAATCCTGGTATATTAAAATATTTTGCACTTTTAAAATATACTTTTTTGATGGCTTCTTCAAATTTTTCTGCCTCAATGGTTATTTCTACTTTTACTTCATTTGCGTTTTTTGTTTGTTCTACTTTACAATTCATTGTTTTCAATCCTTTCTTTCTACGCTTTTGTCCTGTTTTTCTTTTTCCTATTGTTTCATTAACTTTTCAATTTTTGTTAATTTAATAGCTTACTTATTATACCACATTTTTCCTATTTTGCAA
>JAAVZN010000136.1 GCA_022791675.1 Clostridia bacterium
CATAATTTCCTCCACAAACATTCATTTTTTTACTCTTCGTTTTATTATTATTTTAACTTATATACTATATTATTTGAAAATCCTATCTTTTCAATTATTTCTTTTTCTAACATTTCATTTAATATATTAATTGTAGCACTTTTCCCTAAATTTAATACATTTTCAAAATTTTCTCTTGTACCTTGAATATTTTGTTTTAAGTAATCTATAATTAATACATATTCATTCTTTAAATTTAGTTTTGGTAATATAACAAGAAAACTATTAGGAGCAACTTCTATTTGTGAACTTGTTATTGATGTTTTATATTCTTCATACATTCTTGGTATTTCTCTTCCATACGATTCAACAAAATTCAATCTATGGAATATATTTACGAGATTTGGATTTCTAGATGATGAGCTTCCAAGTTTTATATCCTCAATAGTTAATCCACTAACTAATCCGCTTTGTCAAAATTATTAATTTTTTTTACACCAACTGTTATCAAATTATAACAAGTTGTACTTGTATAAATTATTTCTTTAGTGGCAGTTGATTGTACGAATTTTTATATGTAAAATAAGTATGTTTTTTGATTTATGTAACTATTATTTTATATAACTGAGATTAGTATGCAAACTTCCTAAACTTATTAATTTTTCAATAATATTCAAGACTCTATTCGACATTTTTTTGAGTTTGTTTTACAATTTTCAGTATAAAAAAATAATCAATTGGGAGTATTTTTCACTCCAAAATCGACTATTTTTTATCTATTTTACCTATTACTTATCTATATTCTGTGTAGCCCTTTTTTGATTTCTCCTGAAATATCTCACATTATTTCACTTTTTTATAAATATTTTCACAAGATTTACAAGTAATATCCATTTCATAGCTAGCCACTTTTTTATCTAATATTGTAATCAAAGGCTCTTTATCCTTTGGACAACAAAATCTATTTCTGGTAATAACCAATTCTTCTTTACAATTTTTACCTATTTTACTATCTTCAAAATCTAATAATGCACTACCTTTGCTTCCACAATTACATTGATATTTTAATTCTAACCTATCATAAGTTGAATAACATAAATAACCTATATTTTCATTACACTTATCACAATAAATCCAACCACCATAATTGGTCGCTAATCTTGTATTGATTAATTCTTTCGTTTTTAATATTCTTGCCATAACCTAATCTCCTTCCTCTAATTATTATAATTTTTTGGTCTTATTCTTGTTGCGATTATATAATAAAAAGCAAATAATTTCAACTAAACCATCAGCCCTATAGGAATCATTTTTGTATAAGTGTCAATGATGTGAAACAAAAATATATAAAAATTAATA
>JAAVZN010000102.1 GCA_022791675.1 Clostridia bacterium
ATCTAAAAAATATTTAGGATTAAATCCTGCTTCTAAGTTTTTCCCTTCTGTTGAAACATACAATTCTTCTTTTGCATCTCCAGTTTGATTGGTACAAGAAATAATAACTTTTCCAATATCATCTTGTACTTTTACAGGATATTTCTTTTCTTTTTCTACTGTTGATGCTGAAATTAAACTAATTCTTTCAAAACTATTTTGAATACTTGCTTTATTTACTCTCACTCTAGTTTCCCAATTGCTAGGAATTACGTTTTTATAATTTAAAAATTCACCATCTAAAATTCTAGTTACTACTTTACAATGGTCCATCTCAAACAAAGCCTGATTTTTGGAAATCCCTATTTTTACTGTTTCAAAAGAATCACTAATAATTTTATTTACTTCATTTAAAGTCTTTCCTGGAATAACAGCCTTAAAAACATTACTTTGTTTGGTTAAAAATATGGATCGTAATGCTAAACGAAATCCATCAACTGAAACTAAAGATAACTTATTATTTTCTATTTCGAATAAGCAACCAGTAAAAATTGGTCTACTTTCTTCCGAACTTACTGCAAAAATTGTTTTTCTTATCATATTTTTCAGAACACTTTGATCGATTTCAATCGAATTTTCAACTTCTATTTTAGGAAGTTCTGGAAATTCTTCTGGATTCATCGTTGCTAATTTGTATAAAGAACCTTCACATTCAATTTCTAATAAATTATTATCATTAATTGAGATATGAATTTCTGTATCTGGTAGTTTTCTGATGATTTCACTAAACATGATTGCATTTACGACTGTACTTCCTTGTTCTTCTACATCACATTTCATCACATATTCAATTCCTATTTCAAGATCGAATGTTGTTAATTTTATTTCATTATCATTTGTTTGAATCAGTATTCCTTCTAGTATAGGCATTGTTGTTTTAGAAGCTACGCCTTTTACTACGGAATTAATAGCTTTTAGGATTGTATCCTTATAACAAACTATTTTCATGTTGCTTCCTCCTTTTTTATTATATAATATTATTAGTAGTAATAGTATTAGGTACTGTGGAAACTGTGGAAAACTATGTTGATAGTTACAATCCCTAATAAAATTGATGTTTATAACTTCGTGGATAACTCTTTTATTTATCCACACCTTTCCTTTTGAATTGTGTAAAAATGAGATATACACAGTTTATAAACAGGTTATTAACAAGGGGGTGTGGATATCCAATGCGTTAGTTCCGTAAGAACAGATTGAATGGGATTCAAACAAACAAGATTTTTTCAAACACAATTTTTAAAAAAGTTCGAAAACTATTTTCCCTATGCTTGTTTGCCATCTATGATAATGTTTTTCACACTATCCACAATTAACTTGGTATTATTTTTTTCTTTGATTTCCTTTTCTATTTTTTTACAGCCATGCATTACTGTCGAATGATCTCTTCCCCCAAAGTCTGTTCCTATCTGAGGATAAGACATATTGGCGATTTCTCGACATAAGTACATTGCAATTTGTCTTGGAAAAGCAATATCGTTGGAACGTTTATTACTAGACAAATCATCTTTATTGATACTGAAATATTTCGCAACTGTTTCTTTTATAAATTCACTTGAAATGACTTTTTCACTTTCATATTTGAATTCATTAATGATTTTTTCTGCTAATTCTATTGTTATGGGACTGTGGGTTAAAGATGCTCTAGCTACTACTTTATTAAATACTCCTTCTAATTCTCGAATGTTCGAATCAATTTTATTGGCTATATTAGAAAGAATATAGTCATCGATAACAACACTTTCATCTTGTGCTTTTTTTCTAAGAATAGCAAAACGAGTTTCATAATCTGGACAAGATATGTCTGCTAACAAGCCCCATTCAAATCTTGATTTCAAACGATCTTCTAAAAAAGGTATATCCCTTGGTGGCTTATCACTTGAAATGATAATTTGTTTTCTTTCTTCATATAAAGAATTGAAAGTATGAAAAAATTCTTCTTGAATTCTTTCTTTTCCTGCAATAAATTGAATATCATCAATCAATAAAGCATCAATACTTCGATATTTTTTTCGAAAAATTTCATTTTTGTTGTCTTTGATCGCATTGATTAATTGATTGGTAAATTTTTCAGAAGTCACATATAAAATATTACAATTTTTATTGTTTTCTAGTATTCTATTACCAATGGCATGCATTAAGTGAGTTTTCCCTAATCCAACACCACCATATAAAAACAAAGGATTGTAAGATTCTCCAGGTTCATTTCCAACTGCTAATGCCGCAGCATGTGCGAATTTGTTGTTATCTCCTACGACAAAAGTTTCAAAGGTGTATTTGGGATTTAAACCAGAATGAATGGATTTTACTTCTTTTGGAGATTCTGTTTTGGATTCTTCTTCCTCTATTATGTTGGCATCAAGGTTTTCTTTGGCTTCAGATTCTAAATCAATTACGGTATAATCCCAATCACGGTTGGTAATAAATTTTAAAGTATTTAGTAATAATGGTTTGTATTTATTTTCGACAAAATCTCTTTGAAATTCGGAAACCGTAGTAAAAACAATATGATTTCCATCAATGCTTCTAATATTTAATGGATTAATCCAAGTATCAAAGGAAATTTGAGTTAGTTCAGGTCGTAATTCATTTTTTATTTTTTCCATTAATTCTTTTTTGTCAAAATTCAATTAAAATCGTCCCTTCTTATAACAAATTATCCACAAAGTTATCCACAAGTGTTGATAACCAACATGGATTTTTGTAAAAACAAAGATGATTTTTACGAACATAAATTCTAGTATTTTCAGTAGAAATCTCTCATAATTTTTTACTCCCCAATCATAACAGATTTATACACAAGAAGTCAATAAAATTGTGGAAAAAAATTTTTTTATGTGGATAAAAGAGAAAAAAACTGTGGAAAACAAGAAAAAATTTTAAAAAATTGACAAAAAAACAACAAAAGGAAACATAAAAAATAGAACAAAAAACCTTTATATTTGGAACATTTTTTGCAAAAAAATTAAAAAATCACTTGACTTTTGATTCTCTTTTGCGGTATAATCGATATACTTGTTAAATTATGAAAACAATTTCCAAGAAATTGGGATTCAATAAAGAAAATCAGTAGGAGGTGTAGGGAAATGAAAAGAACATTCCAACCAAAAAACAGACAAGAAAAGAAAGAACATGGATTTATGAAAAGAATGAAAACAAGAGCTGGAAGAAATATCTTAAAAGCAAGAAGAGCAAAAGGAAGAAAAAAATTAACAGCTTAATTTTTCGAAAGGAAAGAGCGATCAATGAAAGATAAGATTGATTCGCTTTTTGCCAAACGAAAAAAAGATTTTTTCATTGTATTTGCCTTGAAAGAAAGGAAAAAAGAAGATGAAAAAAACCAAAATGATGAAAAAAAATTATGAATTTAAAAATGTTTTATCAAAGGGAACATACTATTCAGGAAAATATGTGGAAGCTTTTATCAAAAAAACAAAACAAGAAAATGTAAACTTTTTAGGAATAGCCGTAAGTGTAAAGGTAGCAAAAGCTGTTAAAAGAAATCATATCAAAAGGCTTTTGCGAGAAAATTATAGACAATATGAAGAGACCATAAAAGGTGGATATCAAATTATTTTTTTGTGGAAAAAGAAAGCGGAAATACAAAAGGCAACTTTTGAAAATATAAAAAAAGACATGAAAAGAATTTTTGATAAAGCAGATTTATCAATCGAGGAATAATATGAAAAAATTACTGATATGGCTGATAAATGGATATCAAAAACACATATCCATAGTCTTTGAAAGTAAAAATATTCATTGCAAATATTATCCAACTTGCTCAGAATATACCAAACAAGCCATTCAAAAATACGGAGCGGGAAGAGGAGCAATAAAAGGAATTCGTAGAATTTTGAAATGCAATCCTTTTTCAAAAGGTGGGTATGATCCCTTAAAATAAGTTTAGGAGGAAACCATAAATGTTTGAATTTTTTGCAAGTGTATTTGGTTATTTGCTATCATTTTTATACCATTTAATCAACAATTATGGATTGGCTATTATTTTATTTACAATTATCATAAAATTATTGTTATTACCATTATCAATCAAACAACAAAGAACGATGAAAAAAAGTGCAAAATTACAGGAAAAAATGAAGATAATCCAATTCAAATATAAAAATGATCCAGAAAAAATGAATCAAGAAATCATGGAATTATATAAGACAGAAAAGATGAGTCCTTTCAGTGGGTGTTTAACAGCGATTGTTCAGTTATTATTATTACTTTCTATATTTTATTTAGTAAGATGTCCAATTACTTATATGGAGAAAATAGGAACAGAAGATATTAATCGATATATTGAACAATTGAAAGAAGAAGGAAAAGAAGTTAGTAGTGCTTATCCAGAAATTGATTTAATCCGAGAATACAATTGGTTAAAAGAAAAAAATCCAGAAGATGCGAATATAGAAAAATTAAATCTTCAAATGAATTTCTTAGGATTAGATTTGAGTAAAATACCACAACAAAATATGAATGATTATACCGTTTATATTATACCAATTTTATATATTTTATCATCTTTTATCTCAATTCGATTAACAACAGCAATGCAAACAAAGCAAAATCAGAAGAAAAAAGAAGCCGTTATTGATGGTGAAACAGGAGAAGAAGTAAAAGAAGAAAATGAAATGGACGCAGTGATGCAAACAAACAAAATGATGTCTTGGATGATGCCGATCATGTCAATATCAATTGCATTTATTGCACCATTAGGATTAGCATTATATTGGCTCATTAGCAATGTTCTTATGATTTTAGAAAGAGTCGTATTAGATAGAGTAATCAAGCAAGAAGTTGAGGAGGAATAATCCATGGAAAAAACAATCATAGCAGAAGGAAAAACAACCAATGAAGCCATTGAAAATGGATTGAAAGAACTAAATGTTCCGAGAAATTTAGTAAATGTTAAAGTCCTAGAGAATGAAGATAAACGAAGTTTTTTTAGTATTTTAACACCAAGAATAGTAAAAGTAGAAATGACTATAAAAGATACCAATAAAGTGGAGATACAACCCAAAAAAGAAACGATATTAAATCAACAAGAAAAAGAAAAAGCAACTCAAAATATAGAAAAATTTTTAAAAGAATTCATGACAAAATTACCAGAAGGAACCAGCTATCAAATAGAAACAACACAAACTCATGTAATGGTTAATATTACAAATAAAAATTTAGGTTATCTAATTGGATATAGAGGAGAAACTTTATATGCATTGCAAAATATATTATCATCGATTGCAAGCAAAGGAATTGAAAATAGAATAAGAGTCATACTTGATATTGAAGGTTATAAAGCCAAAAGAGAAAAAACATTAGAAGATTTAGCTGAGAAAGTAGCAAAAACAGTTATAAGAACCAAGAAATCAATTAAATTAGAACCAATGCAAGCGTATGAAAGAAAAGTTATTCATAGCAAATTACAACAAAATCCAAAAATTGAAACAACAAGTGTAGGGGAAGAGCCACACAGAAGAATTATTGTATCATTGAAGAAATAAATAAAATAAAATCGGAGGTCAAAGGTCGGATTTTACAAAAAATTTTTGTAATCTATCTTTGACTTTTTTGGTATAAAAAAAGGAGGAAAAAATGAGTACAATAGCATCGATATCTACGGCACCACGGAATTGGTGGAATAGGCATGATTCGAATGAGTGGAAAAGATAGTTTTAAAGTACTAGAAAAAATTTTCAAACCAAAAAACAAGTCGAATAAAATCAAAGGATATACGATAAAGTATGGAAACATTGTAGAAAATGGAGAAATTGTAGATGAGGTTTTGGTTTCTTATTTTAAAGCACCAAAGAGTTATACAACAGAAGATATGTGTGAAATTAATTCACATGGTGGAAACATTATCGTTCGAAAAATTTTAGAACTTTGCTTGCAAAATGGTGCTGAATTAGCAGAACCAGGGGAGTTTACAAAAAGAGCTTTTTTGAATGGGAGAATTGATTTATTGCAAGCAGAATCAGTAATTGATGTTATTCATGCAAAATCGGAAAGAGAAGCAAAAACAGGAATCAAACAATTAGAAGGAATTTTATCAAAGAAAATAGCAGAAATTAAGCAAAACATTTTAGATGTTATGGTAAATATAGAAGTAGCAATAGACTATCCTGAATACGATGTAGACGAAGTTACCCATCAACAGATCATGGAAATGCTAGATCAAGTAGAAGAAAAATTAGCGAAATTAGAAAAAAGTTTTGATAATGGAAAATTAATCAAAGATGGAATAAAAACAGCCATCATCGGAAAACCCAATGCGGGAAAATCTTCTTTATTGAATGCGATTTTAAAAGAAGAAAGAGCAATTGTTACTGAATACGAAGGAACAACAAGAGATACCATTGAAGAATTTGTTACAATTCATGGAATTCCATTAAAAATAATCGATACAGCAGGAATTCGACAAGCAAAAGATGAAGTAGAAAAAATAGGAATTGCGAAATCGAAAGAAATTGCAAAAGAAGCTGATTTGATTATTGCAATCTTAGATTCTACCAAGGAAATAACGCACGAGGATCGCGAAATATTAGAATTAGCAAAAAGTAAAAACACGATTATTGTTTTAAATAAAATTGACTTAAAATCCATTTTAAAGTCAGATAACATGCAATTACAAAAAGTAACCAAACATATTATAAATCTTTCTGCATTAAATGGAATAGGGTTGGAAAATTTATATGATGAAATTTGTAAATTATTTCAATTAAATGAAATCAATCTAGATAATGAAACAGTTATCACAAACATAAGACACAAAAATTTAATTTCAAAAGCAATAGAAAATGTAAAAAAGACGAAGGAAACAATTAAAAATGAAATGCCGTTAGATATCGTGGCAATTTTTATCAAAGAGGTATTAGAAGATTTAGGAAACATTACAGGAGAATTGGTTAGTGAAGATATAATCAATGAAATTTTTGCTAAGTTTTGTTTAGGAAAATAAAAAGACAAAAGAACGCTTAAAATGAAAAATAAACGATTTTAATAAAAAAATGGTATTATATAATGAGTGAAACGAAAAAACGATATAAAGTCATTTTAGACAAAATAAGAAGTGATTGAAATGAATGAAAAAATGAGCAAATAAAAGAGAAAAAGAGAAAAAAGCAAAAAAATACAAAAATTACATAAAAACAATAACTTAAAAGTAAAAATTGTGAATCCGATAAAAAAACCAATAAAACATATTGAAATACAACAAAAACGAAGTGGGATAAAAATAAAAACACGAACAAAAGAGTAAAACTACAAACGATAAAGTGAAAAAACAATTCTTTTTGTTTCACAAGGAATGTGGAACATTTGCGTGGAACAAAGTGATGTTTTTTGGGACAGGCTAAAAAAAGGAGGAAAAAGGAGAAAAAATGAGTTACATAGCAGGTAAATATGATGTGGCTGTTATTGGTGCAGGACACGCTGGGTGTGAAGCAGGACTTGCAACAGCAAGATTGGGAATGAAAACATTGATTTTTTCAATTAGTTTAGAAGCCATTGCCAATATGCCATGCAATCCACATATAGGGGGAAGTTCAAAGGGACATTTAGTAAGAGAGATTGATAGCTTAGGTGGAGAAATGGGAAAAAATATTGACAAAACAATGATACAAATTAAAATGCTAAATACTTCAAAAGGACCAGCTGTACATTCTTTAAGAGCACAAGCAGATCGAAAAAAATATCAAGCTGAAATGAAACATACTTTAGAAAAACAGGAAAATTTAGAAGTAAAACAAGGAGAAATTGTCAATATTCAAGTAGAAAATGGAAAAGTAACTGCAGTAGAAACAGATGTGGGAGCAATTTATAAAGTAAAAGCAGTTATTGTTGCAACAGGAACTTATTTAAGAGGAAAGATTTTTATTGGAGATTTTTCAAAAGAAAGTGGACCAGATGGCGTATCTGCTTCCAATGAATTATCCAATTGTTTAAAGAAATTAGGGATTTCATTAATTCGATTTAAAACAGGAACACCAGCAAGAATTAATCGAAGAAGTATTGATTTGAGTAAAATGGAAATACAAAAAGGTGATCAAGGAATAGAAGCATTTTCTTTTGAAAATGAACCAAAGGAGTTTGAGCAAGTTGATTGTTATTTAACTTATACCAATCAAAAAACGCATGATATCATTCGAAAAAATTTACATCGTTCACCATTATATGCTGGTATGATTGAAGGGACAGGACCAAGATATTGTCCTTCAATTGAAGATAAAGTGGTTCGATTTAGTGAAAAACCACGTCATCAAGCATTTGTAGAACCAGTAGGATTGGATACGGAAGAAATGTATATTCAAGGAATGAGCTCATCGTTACCAGAAGATGTACAAATTGCACTATATCATACCATTCCAGGATTAGAAAAAGCAGAATTTACACGACCAGCTTATGCCATTGAATACGATTGTATCGATCCATCGAATTTAAAACTTTCTTTAGAATATAAGGGAATCGATGGTTTATTTATGGCAGGACAAATTAATGGAACTTCAGGTTATGAAGAAGCTGGGTGCCAAGGGTTAATGGCAGGAATTAACTGTGTTCAAAAGATAAAAGGAAAACCACCCATCATTTTAGATCGAACCCAAGCTTATATTGGTGTTTTAATCGATGATATTGTTACCAAAGGAACCAATGAACCATATCGAATGATGACTTCAAGAGCAGAGTATCGATTATTATTAAGACAAGATAATGCAGATTTAAGATTAACAGAAATAGGGCACGAAATAGGTTTGATATCAGAAGAAAGATATCAAAAATTCAAAATGAAAAAAGAAAAAATTGAAAAAGAAATAGAACGATTAAAACAAATGACAGTAAAACCTTCCAACGAAGTAAATCAATTTTTGAAAGAAAACCGGAACATCAGAATTATCAACGGGTACAAAGATGTCTGAACTGCTAAAAAGAACAGAATTAAGTTATGAAAAACTAGAAGCAATTGATAAGGATAGACCAGAATTAAAGAAGCAAGAAAAGGAAGAAGTAGAAATTCAATTAAAATATGAAGGTTACATCAAAATGCAAGAAGCACAAGTTGAAAAATTTAAAAAGTTGGAATCAAAGATTTTGTCAGAAAAGATAGACTATGAAAAAATCAAGGGAATTAGTTTGGAAGGAAGACAAAAATTGAATCAGTTAAAACCACATTCAATTGGACAAGCATCAAGAATATCAGGTGTTTCGCCAGCTGATATTGCGGTGTTGTTGGTATATTTACAACAAGCCAAAAACAATTCAGAAAAAGAAGGATAGAATATGTTAAAAGAAGAATTTAGTCAAAAAATGAAAGAATTATCAAAAGAAATAAATCTTGTGTTAAAAGAAGAACAAATACAAAAATTTTATCAATACATGCAATTGTTATTAGAATGGAATGAAAAAATGAATTTAACAGCTATTACACAACCAGAAGATATCATTCAAAAACATTTCATAGATTCCTTAACCATTGCCCAATACATCAAACCAGGAGCCAAATTAATTGATGTAGGAACAGGAGCAGGATTTCCAGGAATCCCATTAAAAATTGTTCGAGAAGATTTGGAAATAACTTTAATTGATTCACTAAACAAAAGAATTCGTTTTCTACAAGAAGTGAGAGAAGAATTGAAGTTATTAAAAATAGAGGCAATTCATGCTAGAATAGAAGAATTGGGAAACAATAAAAAGGTTCGAGAAACCTTTGATTATGCTACTTCAAGAGCAGTTGCTAATTTAGCAACTTTGTCTGAGTATTTACTTCCTTTGGTAAAAATAAATGGAACAGCGATTGCAATGAAAGGAAATGAAATAGAAGAAGAATTGAGAAAAAGTAAAAAAGCAATCCATGTACTGGGGGGGGAAGTGGAAAAAGTCGATTCATTTTTATTGCCTCAAAGTAACATGAATCGTAATGTTGTTTTCATTCGAAAAATAGCAGTAACGCCATCAAAATATCCTAGAAAACCAGGGCAACCATCAAAAGAACCAATTCAATAAAAAAGCAAACCAATTCATAAAAATAAAGAGAAGATGTGTCCCCAATGCTACAAAAATGTGCAAAGAGAACCGTCCCCAATAGAACATTCAAAAAAGTCAATGAATTTTACAATTTTTATTGACTTTTTTTGCATATTTTTGTATGATTATAACAGTAGAGTATAAGAATATATAAATAAAAATTAACTATAAATGGAGGCAATGAAATTGGGAAAAGTTATATCAGTAGCAAATCAAAAAGGTGGGGTAGGAAAGACAACGACGACGGTTAATTTATGTACCATATTAGCACAAAAAGGAAAAAAAGTATTACTAATTGATGCCGATCCACAAGGGAATGCCACGAGTGGGTTGGGGGTAGAAAAGGAAGTTGAATTTTCTACTTATGATATTTTAGTCAATGAAACAGAAATAGAACAAACTTTGCAAAAAACAATGATAAAAAATTTAAAAGTATGTCCTTCTAATATCAATTTAGCAGGAGCAGAAGTGGAATTGGTTTCTATGATGTCAAGGGAACAAAGGTTAAAAGAAAAATTAGATATCATAAAAGAAAAATTTGATTTTATTTTTATTGACTGCCCTCCATCATTGGGGTTGGTTACTTTAAATTCTTTTACTGCTTCTGATAGTGTCTTGATACCAGTTCAGTGTGAATATTTTGCTTTAGAAGGATTAGGACAATTATTAAATACGGTTAATTTAGTAAAAAAACACTTGAACAAGGAATTACAGATTGAAGGAGCTTTACTTACGATGTATGATATAAGAACCAATCTTTCCAATCAGGTGGTAAAAGAAGTGAAAAAGTATTTTAATAATAAAGTGTATAAAACAGTCATACCAAGGAATGTAAGATTGAGTGAAGCACCAAGTTATGGATTACCTATTACAGAATACGATCCAAAATCAAAAGGTGCCAAAAGTTATATCAAACTTGCCAAAGAATTTTTAAGTATGAATGAAGAGGAAAGAAAACCAAAACATTTGTTATAGAATAAAATTTAGAAATTGGATAGGAGGAAAAGAAAATGGCCAAAATGACAGGATTAGGAAAAGGGTTAGATGCTTTGTTTGGACCAGCACCAGAAGAAGAACAATTACAAGAAAATGATACTTTAAAAAATTTAAAAATAATAGAAGTTGAACCCAATCGAGATCAACCTAGAAAAAAATTTGATCAAGAAGCATTAGAAGAATTAGCAGGTTCAATTCAAGAATATGGATTAATTCAACCAATTGTAGTTACCAAAAAAGATGGATATTATAGTATCATTGCAGGAGAAAGAAGATGGAGAGCATCAAAAATAGCAGGATTAAAAGAAATTCCAGCTATTATAAGAGAAGACAATGAGAAAATTAATTCAGAAATTGCTCTAATTGAAAATATGCAAAGAGAAGATTTGAATCCCGTGGAAAAAGCAATGGGAATCAAAACTTTAATTGACAATTATGGAATGTCACAAGAAGAAGTTGCTAAAAAATTGGGAAAAGGAAGAAGTACAGTGGCTAACTGGATACGAGTATTAAACTTAGAACCTCGTGTTTTAGAGATGGCAAAAGATGGAACGATTTCAGAAGGGCATTGTAAAGCATTACTTGCCATTACTGATCCAGAAAAACAATATCAAACTGCAATTCAAATGTTAGAAAGAGGTTCAACGGTAAGACAAGTAGAAAAAAGAGCAAAGTCAAAAGAGACAAAAGAGGAGCAACAAAGAAATCATGTATTATACAAAAATATTGAAGATAATTTTCAAAGCTTTTTTGGAAGTAAAGTTCGATTAGATGCAGGAAAAAGAAGAGGAAAAATTATTATTGAATATACTTCAAATGATGACTTAGAAAGAATCTTAGATTTAATAAAATAGAAAAGAGGAACATTATGGAAAATGGAATGGAAATAATAAGAAGTGATGCATTTTTATTGGTGATTGCTGGTGGTATGAGTGTTTTATTGATAGGATTTGTTGTATTAATTATAAAATTTATTAGATTAAATAAAAAATATCAAAATTTTATGAGAAAATTAGGAAATGGAAAGAACTTGGAAGAAGATTTAGAATCTTATATGTCACGAGTAGAGAAAGTAGAAAAACACAATGCGGAGATTTCTGAAAAAACAAAGAATTTAAGTGAAAATCAAGAAAAATGTATACAAAAAGTTGGTATGGTAAGATACAATGCATTCAAAGATGTAGGAAGTGATTTAAGTTTTGCTTTAGCTTTATTGGACGACCAAAATAGTGGAATTGTTTTAAATGGAATTTATTCAAGAGAAATGTCTAACATTTATGCTAAGCCAATTAAAAATGGAAAATCTTCTTATGTGGTTTCAGAAGAAGAAGCAGAGGCAATTCAAAAAGCAATGGAAAAATAAATGAAAAATACGCAAAATTAGAAATTTGATTTAATTTTGCGTATTTTTTTAGAAAAAAATATAAAAACAAATTGGCTGGTAACAAAATGGGGGATAAAGAATAAAAAAACTTGTAAATTTTTATGGTTAATGCAGTATAATCTTAAAATACTATATTTGTCAGACTTATTTCTAGTTTTTAAATGAAAAAACGGAAATAAGTCTTTAATTATATCTTTAAAATTATAAAAATTTGCATAACAAATAAACCA
>JAAVZN010000114.1 GCA_022791675.1 Clostridia bacterium
AAAAAAACTGGCAACTAATTATTTCTAACTAGTCGCCTTTAATGTGTAGCATTCTCTATGATTACATTCTAATGCCATTTGGGATATAAATATTTGAAAAACCTTGTCATTAAAAAACATCTATATCTCTTCTCCTAAATAGAAATTACCATTATAATCTTGCTTAATTATTCTTCTTTTCAATAATTCTTTTTTTAATATATCTAATAATTCTTCTTTTTTCAATCCATATTTTTGCATAATTAAATCTGTTGCTTCTGTATTATTTAACCCATTGTCATACAAACTTTGCATTTCCTGAATAATTGAATCATCACTATCAAAACTTTCTTTTTCAACATATAAAGGTTTTGATTTAATAACTTCATATCTTGTTCTTTTGACTTTTCCATTAACTTCTTTATCTAACGATATACTTCTATTAATATGACTGGATAATAAATATTTATATTTAATACAATTATTTAGATATGCACCTATTCTCTCTAGAGCCTCTTCATCATTATTTGTATTCATAACTATATCACCTTTATTATATAAAACATACATTAGAGCCTCACTTGCGATATCTTCATAATTACTATACTGCTTAAAACGACTTGCGTATCTCTTGCTTTTTAAATTAGCCATATTTAAAAGTTTTTCAGAATATTTTTCTTGAAATTCTGTAGGAATCATACATTTTCCTATATAAATTTCACTTTTTCCCAATAATTCTTCTATTATTCTGTATTTGTGTTTATTTAAATATGGCTTATATATATTTTCTAATATATCATATAGCGTAATTCCATTTTCTTTACACATTTTATCTAATTCACTTTTTGAATATCTTCTTGATTCAAAGCTCAAAAGATATTTCACTCTATCTATACCTTGCTTTTTTAAATTGATTTTATATTTTCGTCCATCTCCTTTTATATATATACCTAATATATCTGCTAATTGATTTTGTGATATAATCTCCCTATATGATTCATATAGCTTTAAAAATTCATCTTCTGTTATCATTTCCTTTACCATAATTTTTTTTACTTCATCAATTATTTTTTTCCTTATTTCTTCATAGGTAGGTTCGAATATTTTTATTCTCTTTCCATAATACATTAGTGCATCATAACGCGTTTGGGTTATCTCTAATATTTGGGAAAATTCTCTTTTAGTCATTTCAGTTTGATATGGTTCATATATTTTTATAAAATCATCTAAATCTATTTCTGTTCCATAATAGTTCTTTTTCATATATATATATTTCTTGTCTTCGGTCAATTTCGATTTCATTTGTAGGTAATATAGTAGTAGTTTTGTTAATACCTTGCTTTATACCACTTAAACTTCTATATGAAATTTTTAGTATCGTTGCAAATTGTAATTCTGACATTTCGTTTTTATATGGATCGTATAATTGCAAAAATTCTTGATATGATATTCTTTTATTAACATATTTTTTATCAATAAATATTTTCCTTATATCTTCTATTTTATCCTCAGAAACTTTGTCTATTTTTAGTATTACAGCACTATTTTTATATGATTTTTTTAAATTATTTAAACCATTAAATGATATTCCTAAAATTTCGGCAAATTGTATATCTGTTATATCTTCTTGATATGGTCTATATAGTTTTAGAAATTCATTAAAATCTATAGTTCTATTTAAATATCCTAATTCAATTAATGTTATTGTTATTTCTTCTTTTAGTTCTTCTGAAATCTCCTCATATTTTAAAATTTTAGCTTTATTTCCTCTTTTTAATCCTTTATAAGCATATAAGCTTATATCTAATATACTTGCAAATTCCTGTTCCTGTAACTCATTTTTATATGGCTCATATAATTCCAAAAACTCATCATATGTAATAAGTCTATTTAGATATCCTTCTTCTAAAATTTTTTCCCTTATTTCATTAGCATTTATAGTTAATTGTTGTTCTTCTTTTAAAATTGATGTTTTTCCTTTACTATATTTTATACTTCTATATGCACCTTCGGTAATGTTAAGAATTACTGCAAATTCTTTTTCAGTTATGTATAATTTATAATTCTCATATAATGTTAAAAATTCTTCATAATTTATTATTTTATCCAAATATCCCGCTCTTTTCAAATCTTTTTGTATCTTTTCTTTTATCTCTTGAGGAGGCTCTTTTCTTTTTAATATTACAGCTTTTGACTTATTCAATTTTAATTTATAATATGTGTTTGGTGTAATTCCTAAAATTTTGGAAAACTCAAGTTCCGTCATATCATTTTTATACGTTTCAAATAACTCTAAAAATTCAGCATAATCTATTTTTTTATTAACATACCCCTTTTCATTTAACTTTGCAATAATACTATTTTTAAATTCATCATCAACTCTTTCTGTTCTTAAAATCGTTATTTTTTTACTTGAATCTGTTCTTTTTTGAAATAATGAATAATCTATAGATAATACTCTCGCAAATTCATTTTCTGAAATCATTGCCCTATATGGATTATATAAACTTAAAAATCCCGTATAGGTTATTGATTTGTTTGAATATCCTCTATTTCTCAATTCCGTTATAATTTTTATTTTTAATTCTTCATTGACTTCTCCTGTTTTTAGAATATATACTCTCTTTGATGGTTCTGATTTCATTTTTTGAAAAACATATCTAGATAAGCCCAATATTTCAGCAAATTTCGTTTCTATCATTTCATTTTTATATTTTGAAAATAATTCTGTAAATTCATCATAGTTCACTTTAGAATTTGAAAGTCCTTTATCTATCAGTTCTCGTTCTATCTCAAATTTTCTTTCTTGTGACGCACTAATTCTTTTTAATACTATTGCCCTTTTTTTAGAATCTCTTTGTATTTCTAGCAAATAGGATTTACTAATACCCAATATACTTGCAAAGCTTTGCTTTGAAAGTATATTTTTGTATGATTCATATAAATTTAGAAACTCTTTATAACTTATTTTTCTATTGACATATTTTTTATTTTCTAAATCTTGAATAATGCTTTTTTTCATTTCTTTAAAATCCATTGCTAATGATTGCTCCTATTTTTTTATTTTATTATATCATCATAAGCTTTATTTTTCAATCATCTCAACTTATTTGTTCTATAATAGAGGTTATATAATATTTCAAATACATCTCTTTATTCAATATTCTGTACTAATAATTCTCTATATTTGCATTGAATATGCTATACTTTTTACTTTAAATCCAAATTCTTCATAAACTTTTATTGCTTTTTTGTTTTCTTCATTTACAGTTAAATACATATCTGTACAATCATTTTCTTTTCCATGTTTTTTCGTATATTCTAATAATGCTATACCTATTCCTTTTCCTCTGTTTTTTTCATCTACACATATAGCTTCAATTTGTAACTGTTTTCTGTATCTCATACTTGGGTTATTCTTTTCTTTAATATTAAAAGTAATGTATCCTACAATTTCATCTTGTATCCTTGCTATGAATATTTCTTTAGCTTGTATCATTTCTTCAAAACAATCCTTGATAATTACTTCATCTACACTTAAAAATAAATCTGGTCTCCAATTCACATGTAGTTCATGAACTTGTTTTGCTAATTTATTTACTTCTTTAAAATCATCTAATTTAGGTAATTCAATTGTTATATTCATTTTTTCTCACTCCTTTAGCATTTCTTTCAAATATTTTTCTGTGAAATTTTTTAGTTTCTCTTTATTATCCTTTAATATATTCATTAATTGTTCTGCCTCATTATATGCCATATCATAATCTTCTTTGTTAACTTCAAATCTGTCAAAGGCTTCTTTTAGTTCATCTTCATCTAATAAAGAAATATCTCCATTTGAAGTAACAACAACATCAAGATATAAATCATCTTCAAAAGGTACACTATTTTCTTTGCCAATTTTTCTTGCTATATCAAAATACCATTCTATTATTTCATTATTTTCATCATAAATTGCTGTTAATTTTACTTTTGAATTGTAATCATAAAATTCCAACCATTTATAATTATTATCCATTATGCACTTACCATTTGATATAACTAATTTATCTTCAACTTCAATGAAATCGTAGAAATATATATCTCCAATAAAATGTTCTTCTTTTATTGGAACTATTTTTTGTTTTACTTTCTTAACTCTTTTATTCATATATCTATCTACATATCTCTTCTTTAAACTTATCCAATATCTTTGATCTATTTTCCCATTTTCAGCAGGTATCTCATTTTCTAAAACACCTCCATTATTTATAATGCTTTTTGCTGAACCAATATTATCTTTGTAACAAACCATTAATACTCTATCAATTCCTAGTTTTCTGCATTCTTCTAATGCAAGTCTTATCATTTCTGTTGCATATCCTTTTCTTCTTTCTGATGGTCTAACTCCATCACCAATATGTCCACCATTTAGTAACAATTGGTCATTCAAATAATGTCTTATATTTACTGCCCCGACAAATATATCTCTTTCTATATCTAAAGCAAAATATGTAGAATCTGGAACACTGTTCTTAGTTTCTTCCCTTACTTCTATACTTTCTTTATATATATCAAAATTATGATAGTCTGCTTTTCTAATAGCATATGGAATAATTTTTTCTCCAGAGCTATCCCATTCATCCATCATTTCAAATAATTGTTTCTTATACTTTTCTTCTAGTTTCACTAATTTTAACATACTATCCTTCCTTTCATGCAATGTTACAAAAAAGCCTCACAAAAGAATCTTTTAAGACTCCTTTGCAAGACTTGAATATCTTACTTGATAAGTGTAAGTAGCTATATATATTTGCCACTCTTTACCGCTCAAGCTAAATTTCCCTAGGTAAACTCTTAAATATATTTTTTATTTTAGCATCTTTTCTTAATTTTGTCAAATCTGACAAAAGTTCCACAAAAGCTATGTATCTAGGAGTTTCATATTGTCTAAACTTTCTATTTTCTTTATTCCTTTACTATCTTGTAAAATCTCATATTGTTTTTTAGCCACTTCATTTAATCTCTCGAGCCTTTTACTTTGTTCTATACCTTGATTTATCATTTCTGCATTTAAATTTTCCAAATTAATTAAAATTACTAATTGAAGAATATTAGCATAGTCTCGCATATTTCCATCTAAATTAGGATTTTTATCTTTCCATTCTTTTGCAGTCATTCCAAATAAAGCGACATTTAATATATCTGCTTCATTTGCATACACATATTGTTTTTGATTTTCTGTTAAAGTTGGAATAATATTCTCTTTGATACTATCTGTGTGTATTCTATAATTAGTTTTTGCAAGTTCCCTTCTTACAGACCACTCTACTTTGTTTTGATAGCTTTCATTTTGTTTTAATCTCTCGAATTCTTTTATTAAATATAATTTAAATTCTACATTTAACCAACTAGCAAATTCAAAAGCTAAATCTGGATGTGCATAAGTTCCAATACTATATTTGCCACCTTTTGAAATTAATCCTATTGCATTCGTTCTTTGAATCCATTGTTTAGGACTCATTGTATAGGAAGATGTTCCAATTTCATTAATTCTAATTTCACGATATTCCGTGAAATTAAAATTTTCGTTGTTCAATTCGTCCCATAATCCTACATATAAAGCAGTATCTTTATTGCTTAACCAGTGAATAATAACATTAGCTGGATTTTTATCATTTTTGAATTTTGC
>JAAVZN010000103.1 GCA_022791675.1 Clostridia bacterium
AAAAGAGTTAGATCAAGAGATTAAAGAAAGAAGAGGCGAAGTACAAAAACAAGAATCAAGATTAATTCAAAAGGAAGAAAACCTAGAAAAAAGAGAAGGAAATTTTGAAAAGAAAGAAAAAGACCTTGAAAGAGAATTACAAGACATCGAAAAACAAAAAGAAGAAATCCAAAGATTGCATGATGAAGAAATGGTAGAACTTCAAAAAATTGCATCTTTAACAAAAGAGGAAGCAAAGGCTCAACTATTATCTGAAATGGACAAAGAATTGACAGCTGAAAAAGCATCTTTGATTCGTGAAAAAGAGCAAAAAGCAAAGGAAAATGCTATCAAAAATGCCAAAGAAATTTTAAGTTATGCCGTGCAAAAATGCGCAGCTGACCATTCGCAAGAAACCACAGTCTCTATTGTAGCACTTCCAAATGATGATATGAAAGGAAGGATCATTGGTAGAGAAGGTAGAAACATAAAAGCATTGGAAACCTTAACAGGAATTGACCTAATCATTGATGATACACCAGAAGCAGTCGTTTTATCAGGATTTGATCCACTAAGAAGAGAAGTTGCTAAAATAGCATTAGAAAAACTAATTGATGATGGAAGAATCCACCCAGCTAAAATCGAGGAAATGGTAGAAAAAGCGAAAGAAGAAGTAGAAACAACCATAAAAGATGAAGGAGAAAGAGCTGTTTTAGAAACAGGAGTAATTGGACTTCACCCAGATATTGTAAAACTAATTGGAAAGCTAAAATATAGGACAAGTTATGGTCAAAATGTACTAAATCATTCCATCGAAGTTTCTAATTTAGCTAGAATTATGGCAGAAGAATTAGGATTGGATCCGAAACTTGCAAGACGTGCTGGATTGTTACACGATATAGGAAAAGCATTGGATCATGATATGGAAGGAACACATGTTGAAATAGGAGTAGAAATTCTAAAAAAATTCAAAGAAAATCCACTTGTTATTAATGCGGTAGAGGCACATCATGGTGATGTAGAACCAGAAACGTTAGAAGCTGTTTTAATTCAAGCAGCAGATGCTATATCAGCATCAAGACCAGGAGCAAGAAGAGAAACAGTAGAAGCTTATATCAAAAGATTACAAAACTTAGAAGAAATTGCAGATTCTTTTGATGGCGTTGAAAAATCTTTTGCTATTCAAGCTGGTAGAGAAGTTAGAATTATTGTAAAACCAGATAAAATTTCAGATGATAAAATGACAATTCTAGCAAGAGATGTAGCGAAAAAAATTGAGAACGAAATGGATTATCCAGGTCAAATCAAAGTTAATATTATTCGTGAAACAAGAACAATTGATTATGCAAAATAAAAAAATAAAAGTTGTGATAAAAAAGTCACAACTTTTTTTCTTGCTTTATTTTTGAATTTATAGTATGATAAATAGAAGTATTAGAAAAGAGGAGATGGAAGAATATGAAAATTTTAGCAGTTGGAGACTTAATTGGAAACGCAGGGCTAAAAGAATTAAAGAAGCAACTACCTAATATCAAGCAATCCGAAGGAATTGATTTTGTAATTGTAAATGCCGAAAATGTAGCAGAAGGAATGGGAATAACAGAAGCTAATTTTAACGAGATTCTAGCATTAAATATAGATGTTATCACAATGGGAAATCATACTTGGGGAAAAAAAGATATTTTCAAATTTATTGATCACGCTAAATTGATTCGACCAGCTAATTACCCAAAAGGGGTAGTGGGAAAAGGTTATAATATTTATTCTTGCCAAAATAAAAAAATAGCAGTAATTAATTTAATTGGTAGAGTAGATATTAATGTATTATCAGAAAATCCATTTATAAGAGTAAGAGAAATCATAGAAAAAATAGAAAAAGAAGTAGATATGATTTTTATCGATTTTCATGCTGAAGCAACAGCTGAAAAAATTGCAATGGGCTATTATTTAGATGGAAAAGTAACAGCTGTTTTTGGAACACATACGCATGTACAAACAGCAGATGAAAAGATTTTACCAAAAGGAACAGGTTATATAACAGATATTGGTATGACAGGACCAAAGAATTCTGTCATTGGAATGGATATTATGGCCTCTTTAAAAAGATTTGAAACCACTTTGCCAGAACGATATAAAATAGCAACAGGAGAGTGCATTTTTAATGCAGTGATTTTTGATGTGGATGACTCGAATTGCAAAGTAAAAAGTATAAAAAGATTATACCAATAAGGTAGTTGTCGATAGAAGTCGAAAAGGAGCAAAATTCGCGGTGAAATCTCCTAAAAATTTCCAGAAAACTCTTTACAAAAAAATTTATATCGTGTAAAATAACGATCGTAAAAGTTGCAACAAAAAAATAAAAATTATAGGAGGCAAAAGAAAAATGGAAGTTTTAAAAATTTCATCAAAATCAAATCCTAATTCAGTGGCAGGAGCAATTGCTGGATTAGTAAAGGAATCAAACAAAGCAGAAATGCAGGCAATTGGAGCAGGAGCATTGAATCAAGCAGTAAAGGCAGTGGCAATCGCAAGAGGATTTGTTGCACCAGCAGGAGTGGACTTAGTTTGTATACCAGCATTTGCAGAAGTTGAAGTAGAAGGAGAAGATAGAACTGGTATCAAATTAATTGTAGAGTCAAGAGTTTAAAATGAAAGAAACGAACTGTTTAAAGGCAGTTCGTTTTTTGAAATGAAAAATAGCTACTTATTTTTTTAGAATAAAAAAGTTTTTTTAAAATTTTTGAATTAAATTAATATTTTTAAAGCACAACTTAGAAAGAATGTAAGAAAATGGAAGTATGTCTTAATACCCGACACTTTTTAAAAATAAAAGAGAATTGCAAAAAAACACCAACTTTGGTAAAATGTTAATGACAATAAAAACTCAACATATACACGAAAGAAGGTGTTTTTTATGAATAAATTGTATAATACCCAGAAAAATATTGCAAGAGATTTGATAAATTTTTTTGAAAAAGTTACAACTTTATCTAAACCGCAGAAAAAAATAATTCCCTATATTATCCTAGGAAT
>JAAVZN010000104.1 GCA_022791675.1 Clostridia bacterium
GGCATATCAACTTTAATAGTGCAAATCCTTTCAACTCTGAATTTGTATCTATTATTAAATCTACATCGCTTTTTTTTGTAGCTTTTTGTTTTGCATAAGAACCAAATAGTATTACTTGATATACTGGCTTATCTTTTAAAAGTTCTTCTAGCATTTTCTTTATTTCTTCAATTGTATATATCTTTTCACTCATAGTCTACAACTCCCATCTCTTTTTCTTATAGTCCTAGTATACCACAACTTTTTATAATTTCATATATTTTTTTAATATTTTATAAGATAAAACAATGATATTTTAAAATTTATATGATTCGAATGTAAACGGAAATTTTGTTAGAAATATCTGATAAAATTTTTGAACTAAATTGTGAGAAAATTTTGATTGATATTTCTTTCAAAATTGTAGGAATACCGAGAAATATATAAATTTTAACAATATCATTGTTTTATACTTAAATATTCTAAAATAACTTGTTTTTATTTTCTATCACAAAAGTAATTGTTACCAAGCACAATTCATTGTAAAGGCTACCTTTTTTTCTTCTGTTTGTACGTTGTAGATTGGTAATAATTTTCCTGCTATACTTGCTGTTTGTACAGTATTCTCTCCGCCTACTAGTATTGTTTAAACTTCCAGCTATACAGAATAATAGCACTACTGTTACAATGGACACTAAATAGGTATATATTTTTTGTTTGTTAAATACGAAAAACATAAAAAAACTCCCTCCCTTATAAGCTCTTTTAATTGTATGCTTATAATAGGAGGAAAATTCGGATTTGTGTGGATTTATTTTATCCTACTATACTTTTTATTTAATTACTCTTCTTTTTTCATGAAATATTATAGGGCAAAATTATAAGGATCTTCTTTCATTATTTTTTCATTTTCAAACACATTCCAACGACTACCACCAATAATCTCTCCCGTAGTACAATCAACAAAATACGTATATTTTTCTTCTTTCTCCATGTTATCATACTCCAATGCCACACACCAAACTTTTCTAACTCTTTCTTCTGTTTGATACTGTATTCCATCAAATTTATTAAATTCGTGTCGATCGTATTTTTCCTTAAAATTCTCTCTTAAATATATCTCTTCATTCATTTGTTCAATCCTAATTTCGGCTTCAATCTTTTTGATATCCTGATTTGGTTCAATTTGTTGATCTTTTTGTTTTGCAATTTCTATTGCTTTTTCTTTTGTTATTTTCTCTGGATTATTCTCATACTTTCCTTTTTTTATATTCAATGTATAAATCCCATTAATTGTTGGAATCCAGCCAATATAAATTTCTTCGTAAGGATTCGATAATTCCCCATATTTTTTATAAAATTGAGCATACCATATATACGATGCCTCATCTGTCTCCATATTTCTAGTTAATTTCACTAATTCATATTCTCCCTCCTCTTCTTCGGTTCTTAATTTTTCCAAAAGCTCTCTTGCTACTTTTTTTGCTTCTTGTCTTGTTATTCCATAATGATAAGGAATACAATAATTCCAAGTTGGCACTTGAACTGACTTTAATTCTCCTGTCTTAGCATCTAATATAATGCTTGCTTTATTGCTTCCAATATGCCATTCATTTTTTTGAGAAAAATAGTCCTTTTCCAATCGAATACTTAATATTTCATCTTTTTCTAATCCGATCCTTTCTAGTGCCTTATCACCTTCCATTCTAGCTTCTTCTTCTGAAATGCATTTTGTTTTTTCTTCTTCTGTTAATGGAACCTTTTGATTTCCTAATTCATATTGTTTTGGTTCTTTCCATATCTTTTCTACTAGCTCATTCTTTTTGTTTATATTGGTCGCATATACAATTCCAAATGTAATACCAATGGTTAAAACAAAAGTTGCCACTAATTTTATAAAACTCCACTTTTTTTCTTTCTTTTTTATTGGATAAAAATCATCTTTTTTCTTTGTGTTCATTACTTGTTCCTGTTTTTTATAAATCTCTTGTAAATATACTTCATCTGTTTTCATAAGAAAATCCCTCCTTTTCCAATAATATTTTCATTTTCTTTTTTGCCCTGTTAATTAACACTTTAACTTGATTCATACTTTTGTTCATGATTTGTGCCACTTCTTTATATTTTAATCCTTCAAAAGAAGTTAAATAAATGACTGCTTGATAATCTGGTTTCAATTGTCCGAGTACTTTTCTTATATTTTTTGATGTGTCTTTTTTAAAAATTTCTTCTTCTAATTCCTCATCTTCTACTTTTAAATTTTCAAAGTCATCGATTGAAATCACTTGTTTTTCTTTTTTTAAATAATTGATTGCTCTACATTTTGCAATCATATATAAGTACGTTTTAAAAGAATATTGAAAATCATATTGTTTTTTATTGACAAGCAAGTATACAAAAACATCTTGTGATATGTCTTCTGCTATTTGTATGTTTCTAATATATCTTGCAATAAAGTAAATCATATTATTTTTATGTCTTATAACTAGTTTTTCAAAAGCTTCTTTATCTCCCTCTAAAAATTGTTTGTATAATTCTTTGTCTGTTTCTTCCTTTGCCATCTGATTTCTCCTTTCCCTCCTCTTACACTACTTATACAATTATCATTCGAATTTGTTACAATCCTCCATTCTTATATCTAAAATAATTGTAATTTTTGACATAAAATGAACCCGAATTATTAAATTTTCTTATTAATAATTCGGGTTTCTCTCAAAATATCTTTTTATTAATCAAAGTCATACCAATTATAATTACGATAATTCCTATGGTTTCTATAAGTGCTATTATAATCATCATTTATTGATTCTGTAATTCCCATTGCTACTCCAAAAATAACAAGAAATATAATGATAGCAATTGAAACAACAAATCCAATTGAACCTGTTACCAATCCTGCAATTGCCATACCTTTGGTTGGTGTTTTAATTCCTAATATACCAAAGATAATAGCTAAAATCGCACATGGAATTGATATGTACCATGCACAGAAAA
The DNA here is from genome assembly GCA_022791675.1 of Clostridia bacterium. GTDB lineage: Bacteria > Bacillota > Clostridia > TANB77 > CAG-508 > CAG-269. The sequence continues at coordinate 2,974 of JAAVZN010000104.1, forward strand.
ACACTAATGAAACGATTCCTAATACCATAGAAGCTATACAAAATCCTTTTTTATCTTTTTTCGGTTCTTGTATTACCTTTGTATTGGTTTCTTCTTTTTTTACATTCTCAATCTCTATGATTTCTTTTTTATCTTCTTCCATTTTTACCGCTCCTTTCCTATATTTCTATTATACTATCTTTTCTATTTTTTTACAACAAATTTCTTATAATTGTATAAATGAAAAGAATTATTATGAAAATAATTCCATACCAATATTTAGGATAAATCCAAGTAGCTACCTTTTTTTCTCTCTTTAAATTAATTAGTATTACTACATTTACTATAAATAAATATACCATTGCCATAAAAAATATGCTATGAGATAAGAATGATTTTATGATATTTCCTTTGAAAAGAAAAATCACACATCTTGTTCCTCCACAGGCAGGACAAAGCAATCCTGTTGTTTGATAAATCCAACATTGGGGTAGATTTTGTATCGATTTAAGAAAATAAAATATCAAAATTAAAGCAATGATTTCAATTGTTAGAATTCCTATTATTTTTTTTATTTTTATCATTTCTTCTCTCTTCCTTTTTACCATTCTATTATACAAAATTTTTTTTAGAAATACTAGTCAATTTTTTTCAACTTTCTACATTTTTCTTCATAATATATATAAAGTAACTTAAAAGTTACAAAAAAGAAAGGAATGATAAGAATGGAAATGGATAATAAAAAACCTTTTTGTCCAGTTCTTGATGTTGATGGTGTAATTTCAGGAGGAAAACAATTTGATCTTGATATTACTTTACCAGAAGATAATCGTGATGTTATTTATGGTGTTGTAAAAAATTGTTTTAAAGAACCTGTAAAAGATGCTGTTGTTAAATTAGTGGAAGTTGTTTGTGAACATGGTAAGGAAGAAAGAAGACCAATCGGTCATACTTTTACTGATAAAGAAGGAGAGTTCGTATTTGGACCACTTTGTCCTGGTAAAGAATATGCTCTTCAAATTTGGGTAAATGACACTAAAAAAATCAAAATTTGTGCCAAATGTCATCATGAAGGAAAATGCTTAAAAGGTGATAAATGTGACAAATGTGATTGTTTTATCAATGATTGTGACAAATGCAATGAATGTGAAAAAGAAGATTGTTTCGAAAAACCTGAATGCAAATAATAAAACAGGCAAAAGTGCTCTTAAGCTATTTTAGCTAAGAGCACTTTTTTACATCATTCCCATTTTCTTGGCAAATTGTTTTCCTTTTTTCATCCATTTCTTTTTGTTCATCATGTCATTTTCCGCATACATCATCATTAATCCAGTTGTAAGCAATCCACCAATCACAACACCTTTAACAAATTTCATATCATTCACCTCATTTTTATTGTCTCTAACTTTTGTCATTTTTATACTATTTTCTATATAATTTAACAATGGAATATATTTCATTTAATGTAACAATTACTAAAAAAGCCCCAAAACATTTTTTTAAAATTCCTACATCAATATGAATGGATATATTAGCCCCTATTATAGCACCTAAAATTCCAAATACTGATATTATAATAGCTAATTTTATATCAATATTTTTATTTTTTAAATTAACTAGTATTGCTACTATTGCTGTTGGAATAAAAAAAATTAAATTCGTTGCTTGCGCAATATGTTGTTCTACTCCCATCATAAATGTCAAAAGGAAAATTAGGATTGTACCTCCTCCCATTCCTGTGCCACTTACAATTCCAGCAACTATGCCTATGATTACTTCTGTCATATTTCCTCCTTATTCTAACTAGAACTTTGAAGAAATTTCTAGTATTAGCAAAAGTCTAAAATCTAATTAAAGAGCATTTTATAAGATACATAACTTAAAAAAATTGTAAATGCTATTTTCATAACTTTTTCTGGCAATTTTTTTAATAACTTTGCCCCAATATATCCTCCAATGGCTCCTCCTATTGCACATAAAAATGCTATATTCCAATTAATAAAGTTGCCTTTGTAATAAAAAAAACTACTTGTTATAACCATTGGCAAGATACAAAATACAGAACTTCCTCTCGCTTTGGTATCATCTAGATCCAATAGATGTATAAAAGCTGGTACTAGTATCATTCCTCCCCCTGTTGAAAAGAGTCCACTTACAACTCCTGCCAATAACCCAATCATCATTTTTTTAATCATAATAAAAAACCTACTTTTCAATAGGTTTTCCAAATTTTGTTTTTTTATTCAAAAATCCTTATATGATAAGATTATTCCCAATCTGGATTATAGTATTTAGTTCCCAACATTTTATCTGGCAAATATTGCTGTTCTACTTTATGCCCTGGAAAATCATGTGGATATAAATATCCTTCACCATATCCCAATTCTTTCATTTTTTCAATTGGTGCATTTAATATGTGCATTGGAATTTTCCCCGTATCTTTTGTTTGCACATCTTCTAGTGCTCGATTAATTCCCATATAAGTTGCATTTGATTTTTGTGAAGTTGCAACATATACAGAAGCTTCTGCTAACAATATTCTTGCTTCTGGCATGCCAATCATCTGAATGGCTTGCATAGCTGAATTAGCTACTACCAAAGCATTAGGATTTGCCATTCCTACATCTTCTGAAGCACATATTGTAATTCTTCTAGCCAAAAACACAGGATCTTCCCCTCCATTTAGTGCCCTTGCTAAATAAAATAAAGTTGCATCTGGATCCGATCCTCGCATAGATTTAATAAAAGCACTAATATTATCGTAATGTTCTTCCCCATTTTTATCAAAAATAGCTTTTCTGTTTTGCATACTATTTTTTATTACTTCATCTGTCAAATGAATGTAACCATCTTCTTCCATTGGGGTTGTTAACGTTGCAACTTCTAGTCCATTTAATGCTGTCCTAACATCTCCATTACTAATTCCAGCTATTTTTTTTAACGTTTCATCTTCTATTTTTATATTATATTCTCCTAGACCATCTTTTCTTTCTAGTGCATTTTTTAGCACTTGATAAATATCTTGCTCTGTTAATGGATTCAATTTGATTACCATTGATCTTGAAATCAAAGCCTTATTTACTTCAAAATAGGGATTCTCTGTAGTTGCACCAATCAAAATAACTGTCCCATTTTCCACAAATGGAAGCAAAGCATCTTGTTGTAATTTATTAAATCGATGTATCTCATCAATAAATAAAATACTTTTCCCAACAGGGTTTAGCATAAAATTTTTAGTTTCCTCTACAATCTTTTTTATATCTGCCACCCCTGATGTTACTGCATTTATTTTGTAAAATTTATATTTCGTTGTTTCACTTATCACTCTTGCAAGCGATGTCTTTCCACACCCTGGAGGTCCAAATAGAATAATACTAGAAAGTCTATCTGCTTTTATGGTTCGATATAATATCTTATCTTTCCCGAATGATATGTTCTTGCCCTACATATTCTTCCAATGTTTTGGGTCTCATTCGAAAAGCTAATGGTTCGTTACGATTCATTTTCTCATTTCCTTTAGATGTTTTTTGGGACGGGGTCAAAAAACACCATTTATATTTTTATCTAATCATTTCTACTTTTTACTTATTTTATTATTTTCCGATGTTTTTTGACCCCGTCCCCAAAAACATCAGTCCTTTTTTTATTAGTTCTTCAGTGGTTAATTCGTTTTTGTCTAAAGTGGCAAATACTTTTTCGATTTCCTTCTTGTTATATCCTAATACTTGCAGTGCTAAAATTGCTTCTGCTATTTTGTTATTCGTTTCTATCGCTATTTGTAATTTGTCTTCTGCTTCTTCTGTTGTTCCTTTACTTTTTGATTTGTTATGATTTACTTGGTCTTGTATAGTTTGTATTTGTTGTTCTTTTGCTATTTTATCTTTTAATTCTAAAATAATTCTTTGTGCTGATTTTGCTCCTATTCCTGGTATTCCAGTTAATGCTTTTACATCTTCCGAAATAACTGCTAAGGCAAATTCGGTTGGTGCACATACAGCTAACATAGTTAGTGCTGTTTTGGCTCCAACACCACTTACACTAATTAGTAATTCAAACATTTTTAGCTCTTCTAGTGTGGTAAAACCATATATACTAATGTCATCTTCTCTTACTTTGTAATAGGTATGTACTTTTACGTTCTCTCCAATATTTCCTATTTTTTCGATTCCTACTTCTGACATAAATATTTTATAACCTAATCCGCCAACATCAATTACAATATATCCTGTCATTTTCATTTCTAATGTTCCTTTTATATATGCTAACATTTGTGTTTCTCCTTTTTTTCTATTTTTCTATGTATCATAAAAATAAGTTGCTTCTAAATCTGCTTCGTGTGCTAATAAAGCGATTGGATATTTGGTATAACTACTTCCAATTGCATTATAGTTTTCTTTAGGTTCTGTATATCCCATGTGCCAACGGATTGCATATTTTTCTTCTGGTGTTAATTTGATGTATTCTGTGATCATCATAACTGATTTTTCTCCATGCCCATAAGGTATGGTATCATCTACCGTATAGTATGGCACTTTTTCCCATACTCCTAAGGCATTTTTAGCATTTCGATAGTCAACTTTATAAAAGTTTGTCTTACATATATCATGTAATAACCCTATTATTATAATCGATTCTTCTGGTATGTCCATTTTCATGATACAATTTTGTACTTTGTGTTTTAAGATTTCATATACTTTTAGGCTATGCTCTACTAATCCACCTTCATGGTCTCCATGAAATCTTGTACTGGCTGGTGCAATAAAAAAGTCTGATTTTTCTAAAAATGTGATGAGTTCTTCCATTCCTTCTCTTTTTACTGTTTTTAATAATTCTAAAAATTGTTCTTTCATTGTTTCTTCCCTTTCTTTTAACTGCCTAGATTATTCTAACTAATTCTAAACAGTGTTATTTCTTTTGACATTATATAAACACTTGACGAAAAAGTCAAGTGTTTAATCGAATTTTTGTTTTGTTATTTTGTTTCTTCTAAATTTCTCTCTACTTCCATTTGTTGATTGATATATTTTTGCAATTTTTTTACTCCATTTTCTTTTGGTCTTACTCCCAACCTTAGTCCTTCCTCTTCTAATTGTTTCATTTTGGAAATTTCTACTCTTAAAAATCTTCTTTCCTTTTTTGAAAATAAATATGGTCTTATGGTATCTTCTTCTGAAAAAACACATATTGTATAATCTTTTTGCTTTTCTTGATTCTCTTTATAGCAATTAAATACAAATACTTTTTTTCCTAAAAATTGAGGAATTAACTTTTTAAATGTTCCTTTATAGAATTTATTAATCTCTACAATCTGCATATCTTCATTTCCATCATAAAGACCTTCTTCTTCTAAAATAATTTCTAATGCCTCATTTGGATTTTTATTTTCAATTTTTTCTTTTATTTCTGCTATTTTAACATTTTTGTAATCTTCTTCCCCTTTTATATATCCCATTTCAATTAACATTTTTGTCAATTTTTTTTGGTCTGAATTACTAGCTCCCCTTGGCGAATCTCCCAAATATTCAAAATGCTCTAGTCTTGATTTTGTTTGTATATTTTCCAAATCTAATTGTAAATCTGCTACAAAAGCCTTCTTACTTTTGGTTACAATGATTGGATTTACATGTCCATCATCTTCCGCTTCACTTGCAATTGCATAAATTCCAAAGTCTTTTAATATATTACAGAATAAATAAGTTAAAGATACACAGATGATCTTTCTTTTACTTGCCACTTCTTCTATGTTTTTTTCTGCTCTTTCTGCTAATCTATAGATTTTTCTTCTTGTTTCTGAGTTTCCAAAATAGTATTTTTCATCAAATGATTTTATTTTTCCTAATTGTATATAAATATACAATGCTTTTTTTACTTCTTTTTCTTCCTCATTCCCCTGAAAATCAGGCATACTTTTCCTTATTTGCTCAATTATTTGTTTTCGATTCATTTTTTATCACCTTACTTTTACATTTCTAGTATAGCATAGAATCACGCTTTCATCAATAGTTTTACATAATTATCGCATTTTCTGCTTACCATAACTTTTACTGAGTTATAGCTTTACTTTTTCAATCAAAAAAAATATAATACTAAAAATGTAACATTTTCAAAAATTGAACGTCTAACATTTAAAGGAGAAAAAAATGCACAATCGAAAAATAGAAAAACTATATCAAGAAAACTACTCGATCGTATACAAATATTTATGTTGTATCACACAAAATTCTGACCTTGCAGAAGAACTAACACAAGAAACTTTTTACAAAATGATTCAATCCATTGATTCTTTCAAAGGAAACTGTAAGTTATCTAGCTGGCTATGTGAAATCGGTAAAAATCTTTGGTATGACGAACTTCGAAAAAAGAAACGAAAATCAAACCTCTTAAAAACCTTTGAAAGCAATCCAACCAACGATATGGAAGAAACACTGATTCAAAAAGAAAAAATTTCAAAAGCATACCAATCTATACAAAAATTAGACAAACAAACAAGAAGAGTGATGTATCTAAGGTTAAACTCTGAACTAACTTTTAAAGAAATTGGACACATATTAGGAAAAACGGAAAATTGGGCTAGAGTAACTTATTATCGTGGAAAGAAAAAAGTAAAGGAGAGTGATGATTATGAAAATTAAAAAAGAATGTAACATTGTAGAAGATTTATTACCAGCATACATCGATTGCTTACTTTCAGAAGAAAGTCTCGATTTCGTTAAGACGCATTTAGAAACTTGTGAAAACTGTCAAAAAACCCATCAAAAAATGACTTCTGATTTACAAAAAGAAGACATTGAAAATACTGAAAATATAAAAATCATAAAAAAATACACCAGAAAAATAAAAATTTTAAAAACATTAGTAGCAATCACTATTTTAGCTATTTTAGGTGTTTTCCTTAGTCATACAGGATATCGTTACTATATCGTTAAAAATGCTTTAACCAAAAACATCAATTATAATGTTTCTGGAAACTATCGACTAGAAGAATATGACGAATCCATTGAACGTTACGAATATCATACTACTACTTATTGGGTAGATAATAAAATGAAAAAAGTAAAAGGTAATGAAGTATTAGAATACTGGGAAGATAACAAACACTATTTTATGAATAATGACAACAAAACCTATTTTATAAAAAATGAAAATATCCACGAACACTCTACCATTAACATTCCTATTCTAATTTTATCAGAAATGAAAAATTTAGTTGATGACAAAGGAATCCGTCCAATTTCTATTTTACAATTTATCTTCGATTCTGATATAACGATTCAAGAAGAAGGTTTTCGAGGTAACACAAAATATTACGTAATCAAAGATATGCAAAAAGGAATCAAAATCTATTTTAATCAAGATACTTTCTTTGCAGAAAGAATTGTTGAAAGCACTAACAAAACAACAGAATATCGTATCCTTCCTAGCAGTAGTAGTTGGCATGATGTATTAAAACCTGATTTAAGCACTTATACTCTAATAGAAAAAGAAATGTAAAGGGGTGATTCTTATGAAAAATGAAAGAATAAAAGGATCGAAAGAAGAAGTAAATATGGTAAAAAGAAAATATAAAAAAATAAAACGAACCATTCTACTTATCTCCGCATTTATCCTTGTTATCATTGTAGGAAATCAATTCATTACAACCTTAAGACTTCAGCAAATTTTAAAAAAGAATATTGGCATTAATTTGGGTACAAACTATAAAATTACGAGAATAGAAAACGGAATGGAAAATATCATTTATTCTAAAGACGGTATCTACTGTCAGGTCATGAATCATAAAAATGGCTTATTTGCTAAAGATGATAAAATATACTTCGTAAATTATGAAACAAAACAATATCAGTTACTAGATTCCAGTTTTATTGAGCTCCCTTCCTCCTCCCTTGTTTTCTTAAACTACTTTTGGATTGAAGAAAGCTCCATTCACTCTTTCAAAGATATGCTCTTTCTTGTTTATGAATCCAAAGTAAAATTTGGTTCTGAGATAATCAATGATGTAAAATATATAACCATTGAAATGAAAGCAATAAGAGAAAAAATATGGATTCACCCTGATACCAATCTAGTAGAAAAAGAAAATATGCATGGACAAATCTTAGAACAAAAAGTCGAAAAAAATGTAGTAACAGATGAAAACATAAAAGCTCCTTGGGAATTAGATTTTACAGAAATTTTGTAAATTTTTATGGTTAATGCAGTATAATCTTAAAATACTATATTTGTCAGACTTATTTCTAGTTTTTAAATGAAAAAACGGAAATAAGTCTTTAATTATATCTTTAAAATTATAAAAATTTGCATAACAAATAAACCA
>JAAVZN010000137.1 GCA_022791675.1 Clostridia bacterium
TCTAACATTTTTTTAGCAATTTCTAATTGCTTTTTTCTTTCTCCTCGTTCTTCTCCTTCTTCTTTTGCTTCCAGTATCCCTGTATTATAATCTAAAATTGCAATTTCTCTGGCTCGACACAAATCCCATTCTTTTTCGTCCATACTCATTTCTTCGATTATGTCCATTGCCTTTTTGATATCTTCATCTTTTTTCTTTGCCATTTCTAGCTTATCCTCCCTTCCTGCTAATAACCATAACCATTTTTCTAACTTGGTTTTCGCTTCTGGATCTTTTTTTATAAACTTTGGTATTTCAATAAAGTGCATTTCTAACTCTTTGCTTGCTATTTCCTCTTCTTGCTCATATCCCATATCTACTTTTTCTTCTTCTTTTGTTTTTTCAAATTTTAAATGGGCAATATTATGATAGCTATTTCTATGGTAAGTCTCAAAATTTAAAAGATTAATTACTATTGTATTTTTTATCTTTTTGTAATCTTCTCCTTTTTTTAAGTCATCTGAAAACAGTCTCGCCATATAATAGGTACTTCTTCTTTTGATGTTTTTTAAGTCTTTTACTTGAATTTCAATATCACAGATTGTATTTTGATCAATTTCTACTTTAATGTCCAAAATACTAGCTTTTTGATCGTATAAATTTCTTGGTATTTCAGGATTTTTAACGATTAGTTTTTGAATGGATATTTCCAAAATTGCCTCCAATAAAGATTTTAAAATATCTTCATTTCCTTCTTTTGCAAAAACTCTTTTAAAAACAATATCAGAAGTTAATGGCAATTTTTTCACAGTTGTCTCTTTCATTTTACCTCCTTATTATACTAAATGATGCATTGCTTTGCAATACCTAATTAGTAAATCTTTATATTTTGCAATTATTTTTCTTGTCTTTTGGATCGCCTTCCCTCCTTGTATAATATATTTAGGGTTTAAAGTTACCCAAAACTTTATATTATGTCACTTCCGTGATATAATTTTCTTATTAACACTGTGGACTCTTATTCCTCCTTGTAGTTTAAACTACTAATAAAAGAATATTGCCA
>JAAVZN010000138.1 GCA_022791675.1 Clostridia bacterium
ATATAGAAGAATCAAAGGAAAATTATATACAAGAAGGTTTAGAAGAACAAATTGCTGAAGAAAAGGCAATTAAACAAATGGGAGAAGCACAAGAAATAGGAAAAAAATTAAATAAAATACATAGACCAAAGTTAGACTGGAAATTACTATTAATTCTTATGATATTATTATGTTTTTCTGGACTTGTAGTTCTTATTAAGTCAAGAAATGATATAGAATTATTGGGTGCAGAAGGAGAATCAATTAAAAAATTTGTAACATTTGTAATAATAGGAATAGTGGTTAGCATACCAATCTATTTTATAAATTATACAAAGATAAAGAAATACTCAAATTTACTATATTTATTGGCAACATTATCTATTATATGGGCTTTACTATTTGGAAGTTTTGCAAATGGCAAACCTTATATTTATCTTCATTTTATGACAATTGCTCCAGAAATAGTTGCAATTCCACTATATATTGTAGCTTTTATTGGATTTATAAGTGAATCCAATAAAAAAAATAAAATAGAACCAATTATTTTAAAATATGCAAAAATAAAAATAAATATGGATTTAGTCAAAATAATTGGATTAAGCATACTTTCTTTATTTTTTTTACAACTAATCCCATCAATAACTTCCGTATTGACATTAGGATTAATTTATATGATTCTAGGAACAGCAAAAATATTACAAGTAAAAGAAAATAAAATTAAAAATATGATAAAGTTATGGGGACCAGTAATATTAATAGGAATTTTTATATTAATGCAAATCTTAACATCTCATCCATATATATTGAATAGACTGATAGCAAGTATAAATCCAAGAAGTGATGCAACAGGTGATGGATGGATTGCAATAGAGAGAAAAAGTATTATAGAATCTGCCAAATTATGGGGAGAAGCAAAAAACATAAGTAATGCAATAGATTTATTTGATGAAGGAACAAATTTCGCGTTTATATCAGTATTAGCACATTATGGATGGATTGTAAGCATAGGAATTGTATTAGCTATCATTACTTTCAGTATAAAGTTAATTTTTAATGCTATAAAAATAAAAGATAGCTATGGTAAATTACTTATAATAGGTCTATCAAGTATGTTTATTTTACAAAGTATATTTAATATTTTAATGAATTTAAACTTATGGATAGAAGCTGGATTTTATTTGCCATTTATCTCTTATGGTGGAGGAAGTTTGGTTATTAATATGATGAGTTTAACTTTTATATTAGCAATTTATAGAAAAAAAGATATAATAATGATACAAAATAAAACTTTGGTAAATCAATAACGATAAAATAAAGTCCAGTAAAATAATAATTACTGGATTTTTTATTTCCTACTTCTTGAATAATCAATAAACAACTTTCCCCTATTTCTTATAAAAGTTAAAATCTTTTCTAATGTACTCTTCAATTTCTGGTATTATCTTTTTTTGTGCTTCTAAAATTTCACTTGGAGGAAATATTCTACTTGTACCATGTGTTAGCGATAAATCTAACATAAAAGATATTTGATTTGTACTCAGTCCAAAATAATTTAAAGCTACAATATTATAGACAACAATACAATATTCTATTAAAAATTCATCTTTTCCAAGAGCTTTTATTATTGGTGTTGGTATTTTTATATTTTGACAAATTTTATCTGCTAAATTTTTAAAAGCATCTTTTCCATGACTAGCAATCCAGTAAGTAAAATAGTAATTTGGCATTTTTCTCTCCTCCCTTTATATTGTAATTGTATAAAAAGAATTAAAAAAAGTTAATGCTCAAAGAAAATTTTTTATATTTATTGTAATCATTGTATCTGTAAGTATATAAAAATTTCTTTTAAAAAAATTTTAAAATTTGATACTAAAAATGTTCAAAAACGCTTATATTTCAATGAAAAAAATTTTAAGCCGTGCTTATTGAAATTTACAAAAAAAGGTTATAAAATTATATATGAGAAAGGATGTGATTGACAAAAAAGATTAAAAATATATAGTGTTTCCAAAAAATTTGCCCTTCCATAAGGCAGTTTATGATAAATGTGCCTAATCTGTATATGGAAGTGATATAAATGAATGAAAATTTTAATGAAAAAATAGGTCTAAATGTTAGCGAAGCAGCTAATATGTTAGGCATTAGTAAAAACTTAATGAGTGAATTAATAAAGTACCCTGACTTTCCTTGTATTAAGTTTAAAAGAAGAATTGTTATTAACAAGAAAAAATTACAAGACTGGTTTGATCAAAATTCTGGAAGATTTTTTGTTTAACATTGC
>JAAVZN010000112.1 GCA_022791675.1 Clostridia bacterium
GGCAGATATTATTAGAAGCGGAATAGATAAAGAATTAAATTTAGATTTATACCAAGATAAAATGGAAGAATTAATCAAAGAAATTTTAAAACCAATTGAACAAAAATTAAATAAATTTTTAAGTTCACAACGAAAAATAAATGCAAAATTTTTAAGAACTACAGCTATAAATACATATCTAAATAGTGAAGTTATGAAAAATTTGTTGGGCGATGAATATTATGAACAATTTAATATGATGTTAAATAATGCACGAAAGAAAGCAAATTACTATATAAATAGAGACACAGAAGGAATGAGTAAGACGGATTTGTATGATTTTTATAATATAGGTGATATTTATAGAGAAGAGTATAGAAATGAGTAATATATATAAGGGTAAAATAAAAAGATGCTTTATTTGTCAGTACTGAAAAAATTATTGAAATGTTTTTACAATTATGTTATAATATAAATTATTAAGCCAATGATTAACCTAGTAAAATACACAAGATGATAAGAATAGAGTTAATATAGAATGGAGAATAGAATTATGATAAGACTAAATGAAACAGAGGAAATAATAAGGTTAATTCATAACGGATTTGATTTAGAATTATTATCTTTTGAATTAGATATTCCAATTGAACAGTTACAGGAATATAAAAAAAGGTTAGAACTTCGACAATTTGCAAAGGAGTCAATAAAGAGAGGTAAGATTGCAGAAGCCATAGATAAATTAAATGTTTTTATTGAAAGTACAGATAGTAATATTATAGAAAGAACAATGTTATTAAAGCTAAAGGCATATGCAAATAGAACAAATGTTGATGAAGAAGATTTGCAAGAGATAGAAGAAGAAAGAAAAAAGTTAGGTTTTTCAAGTAGTATAGATGAGATATTAGATGAATTAAAAGTACAAATACCTAAAAGAAAAAGTAGTAATATAAGAAAAAAGGAACAACAAAATATAAAAGAACAACCAAGTGAGGAAGAGCAACCAGAGGAAGAAATCAAAGAAGAAGTAATAAAACCAAATTATGAAGAAACAATAAATAGATATAAGACGGAGATTGCTTCTAATCCACAAAAAGCACAAGGAAAAAGAAACTTATTAGCGTTTGCATATTTTAGGGCAGGAAGAATAGAAGAGGCAAAAGATGAATTGATGGCATTAGCTGAAGAAACAAGTAGTTATATGGCATATAGACAGTTAGTACATATTGAAAAAGCAGAGGGAAATTTTGAGGATGCAAAATTATGGGCTTATGAGGCTATTGATAAATTTCCTAATAGTATTGAAATTAGAGAACAATTAATATCAATAGCAAGAGCAGAAAAAGATGACCAGGAGATAATAAGGCAATTAAAAGATATTATTGATATAAGTCCAGAAAATGAAAGAAATAAAAAGAGATTACAATCGATTATGGAAAAAGAAGAAAGATAACTATATGATTATAGTTATTTTATTTTTTTAAAGTATTGCAAATTATGTAAATTCATAGTATAATATAAGCTGTATTGGAATATTTCCAAGTATTTATTGTATTTTGGCAATTGTTTAATTTGCTAAATATCAAAAAATTATGGAAATGCCAAGTTACATTTGTACCTATTAAACTTTTTAACAATGAAAGGAGAAACACGATGAGTAAGTTTTGGGCAAAGGTAAAGTTTAAAACGGAAAAAAATGCTGAATACTTGATTAAAGCATTTTTTAAGGACTTTAATCCTGAAAGTAGTATTGTAGTAAGAGGCAAGGAGGCAAAACTGGAAATTATTTTTCGGCAACCTCCTATGGCAATCATCGATGCAATAAGCTATTGCGAAGTCATTGAGTTGAACTACGGAAAGAACTTGGAAGAGTACAAAAAAGATGAAACCATACAGGTTAAAGAAGAAAATGACTCTGAACAAGAAAATGTAGGAGAAGAAAGTTCCGGGCAGATCAAACAGGTAAATGCAGAGAGTGAAGACTACGAGCAGACAGAGCAGGCAAACGCAGAGAGTGAGAACTCTGAGCAGACAGAACAGGCAAATGTAAAGAGTGAAAACTCCGAACAAACTGAACAGCCAAAAAAGAAAAGAGGTAGACCAGCAACCAAAAAGGTAGAATCCACTAAAGTTGTTAAGACAGAAGAGTCAATCAATGTTCCAGAATTAGAGGAAATTGCAAAAAAAGCTACATCTTTTGAAAGTTTTGTGAAATTAGTAGCAGAATGGCTTGAGATGGATAAGAGGCAGAAATTCTTTGAAAATTTAGCAATTGTATCAACTGAAGTTGATGAGATTTCTTGGAAAAAATTAGAAAAGGCATTGAAAGACAAAGGCGTAACTTATAGTGAGTGGGACAAAATTTGGACTGGTCGGCAAGTTTCTGGAAAACTGGAAGAAAATTCTGTAACAATGTTGCCTCTTCTGAACGCAATTGTACAGTATAAAGAATATTCTTTTGAATTGATGGAAGAATATTCTAATGAAGAAAATTCAACTGAACAAGCAACAGAAGAAATAACACAGAATATTGAAGAAAAAGCAGGAGAGTTTGATAAGAGCGTCATTCCTAAACCGAGAGTGAAAATGGAATGTATGCCGGAAATCAAAGACTTTGAGGAAACATTGGCAAGTGTTGATAAGACACATCCTGTTGAAGAAAGAGTACGTTATGTTTTGGAGGCAATGGGATTAAGCAATATGTCTGCAGGAGAACAGAAACAAATTGTCGAAATTGCAAGTACAGCTGTTAGAAAGGGAAGAATGGCTTTTGATATTATTTTTGTAGAAGCTAATATTCCTGTTGAACAGACAATGGCAGTTCGTATGACATTCTCGAAATTTGTCAATGATTTTGTGCAAAAGTATGAAAATAGTAAAAAAGTAAAACTTTTGACTTTTCTTTCAGAATTGCAGAAGATTATAATGTTTGATAGTGAGATTGAGAACTTCTCGGACTTTACTGACTGAAACAATATTGTAATCTTGGTATTAAGGCAAAACCCCACTAGATGTATCTGGTGGGATTGCTATTTACATAACTTTACAAAAATGTAAAATAGTGATATAATAATTGTATTGTTTATATATATAAAGATGAAGAATTTATTTCTTAATTTGAACACATACACAGGATTTTGGTATGTAAACAATTTAGAATAGTTCTTCTACTGAATGTACTATAAGCAAAAAAAATATAACAGGAGGAAAAGTACAATGTCAGATGAAACAGGAGTAGCAAGACGGGAAAACAATGTCATAACAAGACAAGAGGAAAACTCACCTACAGAAAATCTTTTTGGCGAGTTTAACAAAGTTTTTGTTAGTGGCAGGATTGAGGCTGAACTTGAATACAGCCACGAAGTACGGTGGGAAAAGTTCTATCGAACAAGAGTTAGAGTAGAAAGATTAAGTGGAACAGAGGATTTAGTTCCAATAGTTGTATCTGATTTGCTGATAGGACAAGAAAAGATGAAGACATCGCTCGAAGGTAAATGGGTTGAAGTAGCAGGGCAGTTCAGATCCTACAATAAATTGGGTGAAGATGGTCGAAAACATTTAGATTTATTTTTATTTGTAAGGGCGATTAAAATCTATGAGGATGAAGATGGACTGGAAGAAACTACAAATGCAAATTTAATCTATCTTGATGGGTATCTTTGCAAACCACCAGTATTCAGAAAGACACCTTTAGGAAGACAGATAACAAATTTGCTTATTGAAGTTAACAGACCTTACGGAAAATCGGATTATATTCCGTGTATTGCGTGGGGTAGGGGTGCTCAATGGGTAAGTGAGTTTGAAGTCGGAAATCGAGTAAAACTCTATGGAAGAGTCCAGAGTAGAGAGTACTTTAAAAAGACCTCTCCAGATTCGGATGCAGGAGAATACAGAGATGCTTATGAAATTTCGGTAATGAGAATGCAGAAAGTAGAGGATTTGAGATTAGAGGGATAATCTGACAGTAGAAGAAATTGTCTAAGAGAGGGAAGCAAAGTTAAAGTGCTTCCCTCTTCAAAAAAATAAATAAAGGTGAATTAAAAAGTAAAATCTATTAGAAAAAAATAATTTCTAATTACTTACTAAAAGCTATTTAAAATCATAAAATTAGTTAGGATAAAAAAATTGATAAAAAGATTGACAAAGTAAAAAAATCTCTATATAATAACTACATAAAGTAGAAAATTTTAAGATTTTCTATAGACTTCTTATATAAAAAATTGTTGGCAAAAAGTTACAAAGTACAATATCATATTGATATTGTATAGTACTGTTATGCAATAGAAGTGTTAGCAAAAAATCTACCTATACAGTATTATATTAATAGTGTATAAGGTCTTTATGTAAGAAAAGTGTGATACAAAATTTAACTAAAATAAAATTGGAGTTTAGCAAAGGTAGCTAGACTCTTTTTTGATTGGTTGTAACAGGTATGAAGTAATTTATACCTGTTTTTTGAAGTAATAAATTATATGTTGGGACATATACATTTAAAAAGAAAGAGGTGGACATGAATGTAACAAGAACTTTTTTACACGAAGGAAAAAAATTGCAAGAGTTA
>JAAVZN010000105.1 GCA_022791675.1 Clostridia bacterium
ATTAGCAAAATACCTTTCTCTTATTGTTATCCAAAAACCTTAAAGATATAATAAACAAAAACGAAAGAAGGAAAAAAGATGAAAAAACAAAATGAAAAAGGTATTACCTTAATTGCTTTAGTTATTACCATTATTGTCTTGTTGCTATTAGCAGGCATAAGTATTCGTACTTTAACAGGACAAAATGGAATTTTAAATAAAGCAAATTCAGCAGGAGAAGAAACCAAAAAGAAAAATTATGAAGAAATTTTAAAAATCATAGGAAATGGATTAAGACCAGATAAGGTTATCAATAATTGGAATACTAAAATTTATTTCGATAAATTGGAAGAGGAAATTCCCAAAAATCAAGAATTTGACGATTCCCAAATTAATCGAAAAAACGATGAAACCATTATTGTAATAACAAAAGAAGGATATGCTTATAAAATAACAGAAAATGAAGTGAAATATATAGGAAAACAAGGAGAAAGTGAAAATCCAAAGTTAGAAGAAAGTAATATTATTTTTACCTATACCCCATCTCCAGCAAACAAACCATGGACAAATGGGAATGTATCAGTTAGTATAAGGGCTTCCAGTAACGTGTCAGAAATTTATGAATTACAATATTCAAGAGATGGATTAAGTTGGAATAAATATCGGAAAAGAAATCATGATGGAAGAAAATGGGGTAATCTATGCAAAATTACTAAATGAGTTGTATGAAGTAGTATGTGAAGCAACAGGAAATGTAAGAAATATCGATAAAGAAGAGCCAAATGAAGCAACAATTAGTTTTAATACAACATCTGTAACAGTAGGAGAAACCGTTACAGCAACAGTTTCACAAAGTGATGCTTTAAGTGGAATTGATATAAAAAACTGTAAATATGCATTTACCTTAGAAAGTACAACACTTGGTACAACAGATGCAGACTTATCCAAATATACAGGCAGTTTTAAAACAGAAACAAACGATACCTTGACATTGAATTGTCCAACATCAGGAACCTATTATTTGCATGTTCTATCAGTGGATAAGGTAGGGAATAAAAGGGAAACTATATCGTATTCATCAGTATTCGTTGAATCTAAAACACTAACCTATGTTTCTGCTAATCAGACACCTTTAGGGGCACCTATCCTTTCGGATCGTATCACTTATCAATACAGTCAATTTCCTGATGTCGATAACACGTATTCATCTCAATTTTTTCAGATAAGATTATATGGTGACTCCAAAACAAATCACACATCTGTATTTTGGAAAGTTCCTGTCCTATCTCGTAATTGTACAATTAATGTAACTTTTGGTAGTGACTGGAATGGATATGCGAAAAATAGGTGTCCTGCATTTTTTGCTTCATCAACAAATCCATCTTCTATATCTTCTTGGCCTGAAATATATGCTGAAGTTACTCAACCATGGGGAAATGCTAATCATTATGATGTTACTTCTTATACGATAAATATTGATAATCTAAGAAATGATCTCTATATAGGAACCACTAATATTCTAGAAGGATGTGCCAAAACCAATCTTTATTCATTGACAGTTAAATTTTATTAATTTACAGATATGAGTACTAAATTGATCGTACATCACAGTGAAATGAAATAAGTAAATTAGAAGGACAACAAAATTTTAGTTTTTAATTATTTTCTTGCTTTTCAAAAAACGGTCGAGTAATAAGGAATTATGAAAACAATAGATCAGCAAAATACCTTTCTCTTATTGTTATCCAAAAACCTTAAAGATATAATAAACAAAAACGAAAGAAGGAAAAAAGATGGAGAAACAAAATGAAAAAGGTATTACCTTAATTGCTTTAGTTATTACCATTATTGTCTTGTTGCTATTAGCAGGTATAAGTATTGGTACTTTAACAGGGCAAAATGGAATTCTAAACAAAGCAAGTATCGCCAAAGAAGAAACCAAAAAAGCACAATATTTGGAAGAATTAAAAGTAATTGGACTAGGATTACAGCCAGATCGAAACTTAAATAAGTGGGATCCTCAAAAATATATGAATGAATATGAAAGCGAAATCAGAAGAGATCCCATGTTTCATGAGGCAAAAGAAATAAAACAATTGCCCCATACAGAAAAAATTACAATCCAAGTAATAACAGTAGAAGGCTGGGTATATTGGGTAACCGAAGACAAAGTAGAATACAAAGGGACAGAAGAAGCTTTAGAGCCAGAACTTCCTCTCATTGAAGATGTAGAACCAACCTATATATGTGTAGGAATTAAAGATGGAGTACTAAGTTATTATAATAGTAAAGAAAACGCTATGGCAAATAATCCAGATAAATTATATGAAAATGTAAATGAAATGGAATTTGTAGTAAATTGGAATGGAACAATAAATACCATTCCATGGAAAGATGAAACCATAACAAGAGTAGTAATCGAAGATGAAATAGCGCCACTTTCAATCGCCTATTATTTTTGTGGATTAACAAATGTAAAAGAAATAGAAAAAATAGAAAATTTGAAAACAAATAATGCAACAAGTATGTTAAAAATGTTTTTTAATTGTATCAATTTAGAAAGTATCGATTTATCTGGATTTAGTACAAAAAATGTAGAAACAATGGATTCGATGTTTGCTAATTGTGCAAGTTTAAAAGAAATTAATCTTTCAAGGCTTGACACAAGTAAGGTAACAAATATGAATTGCATGTTCCAAGGGTGTACTAGTTTAACAAATATAGATTTATCTAAATTTGATACCAGTCAAGTAACCCAAATGGCATATATGTTTCAAGACTCTACTGCCCTAACCAGTATAAATCTATCCCATTTTGATATAACGAATGTAACACGTATGGATTCAATGTTTGCAAATTGTACAAGTTTAACAGAATTAGATTTATCCAATTTAAACGCAGAAAAAGTTACAAATATAGAACAAATATTTTATAATTGTAGTAATTTAACAACAATCGATCTGTCTAACTTTAATAGTGTAAATCTTACTGATATGAATGGTATGTTTAGTGAACTTATAAATTTAAAAACATTAAACTTAACTGGTTTTAGGACAGACAGTGTAACTAATATGTCAAATATGTTTCTTGCTTGTGAAACCTTAACATCATTAGATTTATCAAGCTTTAATACAGAGAATGTAACAGATATGGGATTAATATTTGCAGATTGTAAAAAATTGATCAATTTAGATTTATCTAATTTTAGAACAAAAAATGTAACACAGATGGAAAAGATGTTTTATAATTGTTTTTCATTAACAAGTTTAAATATAGCAAGCTTTGATACAAGTAATGTAACAGATATGCATGAAATGTTTAGAGGTTGTTTAAGTTTAGCAACCATAAACTTATCAAATTTTAATACAAGTAATGTAACAGATATGAGATTAATGTTTACCGATTGTAAGACTTTAAAAAATTTAGATCTATCAAGCTTTGATACAACTAATGTTGCAACAATGAAGCAAATGTTTTGGTGTTGTCACGAATTAGAAAATATCATATTTTCCTCTCAATTCAATACAAAAAATGTTACAGATATGTATGCGATGTTCTTTTCATGTAAAAAATTAACAACTTTAGACTTAACAGCTTTTCATACACAAAAAGTAACCACGATAAACGGAATGTTTCAAGGGTGTAAAAATTTAACTACCATATATGTAAGTAAAACTACATGGGTAATAGCTAGCAATACCAATACTCAAGATTGCTTTACTCTTTGTGGAACCAGTCAAGTAACACCTAGATAATCAAATAAAGTTACTTTGAACTCTTACCTTAAAAATATACAGAAAAAGAAAGAGAGCTCTTTGGAAAGTATTGTTGTGATTTGTGCAATACTTTCTTTTTTATTGCAACAGTAAGACAAAAATATAGTAAAATTATACCAAGTACTTGAAAAAGTAAAAAACAATTGCTATAATAGGAAGGAATTATAATGTGATTGGAGATAACCATGTTAAAAATCAACAATATAAAAATAAGAAAAGACTTAAGTGAATATGAAATACTAAAAACCGCAATTAAAAAGCATCACATTCCCGAAGAAGACATCATGACTTGGCAAATTAGTCGTAAATCCATTGATGCTAGAAAAAAAGATGATGTCCATTATACTTACAGCATTGACATAGAAGTAAAAAACGAAAACCAATATAAAAGCTTGGAAAAAATCAAAAAACCCGATTTTCCAAAAATCCATATCAAAAACCAATCTAGCCTTCGTCCTGTTATTATCGGAGCTGGACCAGCTGGGCTTTTTTCTGCACTAACACTTGTTCAAAATCATGTTAAACCAATCATTATTGAGCAAGGAGAACCTGTTGAAACAAGAAAACAAACCGTTGAACATTTTTTAAAAACAGGCAAACTCAATCCCTCTTCTAATATACAATTTGGCGAAGGTGGTGCTGGTACCTTTTCAGACGGAAAATTAACAAGTGGAATTCATAGTCCTTTTTGCCAAAGAGTTTTAGAAGAATTTGTTTCTTTTGGAGCACCAAAAGAAATTCTCTCTCTTTCGAAACCTCATATTGGCACAGATCGCCTTATTGATATCATAAAAAATATAAGAGAATATATTTTACAAAAAGGCGGTACCTTTCTTTTTGAAACAAAGGTAATTGACTTTACTATAAAAAATCAACAAATTGTTTGTTTGCATACCCTTTCTAACAAACAAATCGAGCAAGTAATTCCAACCAATCATGTCATTTTAGCCATTGGTCACAGTTCAAGAGATACCTTTGAAAAACTTTATCAAAAAGGATTTCTTATGGAGGCTAAAAACTTTTCTGTTGGTGTTCGTATTGAACATCTACAAAAATGGATCAATGAAGCTCAATATGGTACCATTACCAAATTAAAACTACCACCAGCTGAATACAAGTTAGCCTATCATTCTACTAGTGGTCGTTCTTGCTATACTTTTTGTATGTGTCCTGGTGGATATGTTATGCCTTCTTCTAGTGATTCCAATACCATTGTAACAAACGGAATGAGTCATTTTTCGCGAAATGGAACCAATGCAAATTCTGCCCTTTTAGTCAATGTTACACCAGAAGACTTTAAAAGCAATTCTCCTTTAGCTGGAATTTATTTTCAAAAAGAACTAGAAGAAAAAGCTTTTATTCTTGGTGGTTCTAATTACTTTGCTCCCGTTCAAAGAACCCAAGACTTTTTCAATAATGAAAAGTCCGAACATTTAGGAGAAGTTGAACCCACTTATCGTCCTGGAGTTACTTTATGCAATTTACAAGAAATCTTACCAGATTTTGTAACACAAACGCTAAAAGAAGGCCTTGCATTTTTTGATACCAAACTTCATGGATTTGCCCACCCTGACAGTATTTTAACTGGATTGGAAACACGTAGTTCTTCTCCTGTAAAAATCATTCGAAATGAAAAATTAGTTTCTAACATTTCTGGCGTCTATCCTTGTGGTGAAGGTGCTGGCTATGCTGGTGGAATTATGTCTGCTTGTGTTGATGGAATGAAGTGTGCCATTGCTTTATTAGAACACCATTAACAATTTCTACTATTTTCTCAACTTTTCTATCATTTCACACAAACTCTCTACTAAATAATCAACATCTTCCTTTGTATTATCTTCCCCAAAAGAAACTCGTAAAGAACTACGAGCCAAATCATCTTCTAATCCAATTGCTGTTAAAACATGCGAAGGAGCAGATGATCCAGATGTACAAGCAGACCCTGCTGATGCACAAATACCTTTGGCATCTAAATTTAACAATAACGCTTCTCCATCAACATTTTTAAAAGAAAAGTTAGCATTCCCTGGCAATCGATTTTGGATTCCTCCATTCAAGACAGCTCCTTCTATCTTTTCCTCCACTTGTTTGATAAAATAGTCTCGTAATTCCTTTACATGTTGTATATGTTCTTTTAAATGAATCTTGGCTAATTCTGATGCTTTTCCTAAACCTACAATTCCTGCTACATTTTCTGTTCCTGCTCTTTTATTTTTTTCTTGATGTCCTCCTTCCATAAATTTCTCAAATTCTATTCCATTCCTTACATATAAAGCACCAATTCCTTTTGGACCATATAACTTGTGACCTGATAGAGATAAACTGTCAATTCCCATTTTTTTAACATCAATTGGAATATTCCCACACGCTTGCACACTATCTGTATGAAATACGATATTATACATTTTTGCAATTTTAGAAATCATCTCAATTGGTTGAATACTACCAATTTCATTATTAGCAAACATGATACTAATTAAAATCGTATCATTTCTAATTGCAGTTCTTAATTCTTCTAGATCAATGATTCCTTCTTTGTTTACCTTCAGATAGGTAACATCAAATCCTTCCTTCTCTAAATATTGACAAGTATGAAGTACTGCTGGGTGTTCTATTTTAGAAGTAATAATATGTTTTCCCTTTTTTCTTCTACTGTAAGCAATCCCTTTGATGATTGTATTATCACTTTCTGAGCCACAACCTGTAAAATATATTTCATTTGGATTACAATTGATTAATCCTGCCACTTTTTTTCTAGCTTCCTCAATTGCTTTTTTCGATATTCTTCCCATACTGTATAAGGAAGACGGATTGCCATATTTTTCACTAAAATATGGTAACATTTCTTGTAGTACTTCTTCTTTCACTCTTGTTGTCGCTGAATTATCAAAATATCTTATTTTCATCACTTAACTTTCCTTTCCGTTTTTTACTGGATATTTTCTTTATTTACATTTCAAATATTTTCTTCTTTCCAGATCTCCCCTTTGGAAA
>JAAVZN010000106.1 GCA_022791675.1 Clostridia bacterium
TTATCTGATGAGGAGTTTTATAAAAGGAATGAGGAACTAAATCAGGAAATACACAGAGAGCAAGAGAAGATAAAAGAATTAAAAGAAGAAAAAGAAAACCTATCTTCTATAGAAGACAAGATAACACAAATAAAAGGAGCATTGGAAAAAGAAATAAAAATAGAGGAAAATATCGAAGATTTAATAAAACTATTAGTAGACAAAATATATGTGTCAAAAGTAAATGGAGATAGAAAGCATATCAAATTAGAAATTTACTTTAAAATAGGAGAACCAATTACATTAGAAGGAAACTTAAGAAAAAAACAAGAATATATCATTAATGATGAAAAGTATCTTTTATATGACAATGATAACCATGAACATTCTATAAAAGAGAACAACTATCAATCATGCAACCACGACATCTATTATTGTTCCTGGAAGTAATAAAGTGTTGAATCTATTTGCATCAAATAATCAAATCGAAATACCGTGGCAAAATATTAAATGTATTGGCGATGATTTAATATTGGTAGAAATATAAAAGAGATTTTTAGAAAAACATGAAAAAGATAGATATTTCAAAAAAATTATGATAAGATAGAAACAATAAAAAGAGTAGAAAAGGGGAATTCGAATGGGAGAAATAACAAAAAATAAAAAAGAAAGAAAAAACAATAAAGGTATTACAATAATAGCATTAGTAGTAACCATTGTGATACTATTAATATTAGCAGGAGTAACGTTTGCAATTTTAACAGGAGAAAATGGAATATTAAAAAAAGCACAAATAGCAAAAGAATTAGCAGAACAAAAAAAGAATGAGGAAAATAGCATACTAAAGCAATATGAAGAATTATTAGGACTAGGAGAAAAACAAGAATTGCCAGATAATACCGAAAAGACGGAGGCGGGAACCATTGTAAAATTACCAAATGATTGGTTGATAATAAAACCAGATGAAGTTTCAACAAAAGATGGAGAGATTGTAATCCCAAGTAAAAAAATAGCTAATGTGTATGCTGTATCAGATGGAAATGCTAATACAGTTCCAGTACCTTATGGTTTTTATTATGTAGGAGGAACGGTCGAAAGTGGTGTGGTTATATCAGATGATGCAAAGGATAAAAATCGATATAAAGGATTAGATGATGTGCCAGCAGGTGTAACATATTATTCTGACGGAACAGTAAACAAAGAAAATAGCGAATTACAAGGAAATCAGTTTGTGTGGGTACCAGTTGAAGAAAAAAATTATGTGAAAATCGATTTTGGATTAAAAAATTCGACAGGATATGATACATCAACGAATTTAGCAGAGTTTGTTCCAATCAGAAAATATAATGGATTTTATGTAGGAAGATATGAAGCAGGAACGAGTGAACTAACGTTAGAAGGAAATGTAAAATTCGAAACTGCCTCAGTAACAGTAGGAGCAAATTGGGAAAATGCAAATTTTATTTCTAGCAAAGTAATAGAGGGAAAAATAACGAGTAAAGCAGGAGAAATTCCATATTATCATGCAGATTATACAACAGCGATGGAAATGACAAAAAATATGTATGATTCAGAATATGTGATGAGTGGATTAATAACAGGAACAATGTGGGATGTTATGATGAATTTCCTAACGACGGATCAAGAAAATTATTCTGATTTAAAAAATTCATTATGGGGAAATCATAAAGATAATACAAGTGTAAATTATATAGCAGGAAGAGGAAGATATTTGGAAGTAAATATAAACAATGGAAGCCTATCAGATGCGGTAGTAGCAGATGATAGTTATCATTGTGGAATCAGAACAACAGCATCAACAGAAGATGTAAAGAGAAAGAATTTATATGATGTAGCAGGAAATATGTGGGAATGGACACAAGAAATGTGTTTTATAGCCAATCGATCAAATTTAATGTATAATCTTCGTGGAGGAAATTTTGGAGATCCGATTAGTACATATACAGTTTGTTTTCGTGGGTTTAATAATGCTACTAATACGAGTACAAACCGACGGTTTCCGTGTTGCTCTTTATATGTTATAATGCTCATAGTATACTTTGTACTTACAGAAACGAAACTTAAATTATTTAATATAGTAATTTTATAAAAATTATGATAATATAAAAAAGAGACAAAAAGCAAGAAAAGGGGAATAAAAATGGGAGAAATTAGCATACTAATCAACAAAGCAAAATTAGAAAAAAGAATCGAAGAAATGGGCAAACAAATCTACAAAGACTATCAAGGAAAAGAAATAGTATTCATAGGTATTTTAAAAGGTTCGGTTATGTTTATGACAGAATTAGCTAAAAATATAAAAAGTAATGTCATATTAGATTTTATGGACGTATCTAGTTACGAAGGAACCGAGAGTACAGGAAATGTAAAAATTAATAAAGATATTAGAAATTCCATTGAAGGAAAAGACGTGATTATAGTAGAAGATATTATTGATACAGGAAGGACATTAACAGCAGTAAGAGAATACCTTAAACAAAAGAACCCAAATAGTATAAGAATAGCAACGATGTTATCAAAACCTTCTAGAAGAATAATGGAATTAAATGTAGATTATATAGGATTTGCAATAGAAGATAAATTTGTAGTAGGATATGGGTTAGATTATAATGAAAAATATAGAAATTTACCTTATATAGGAGCGATTGAATAAAAGATGTTTCAGATAGAAGAAGAACTAAAAAAATTGCCAAACAAGCCAGGTGTCTATGTTATGAGGGATAAAGAAGACAACATTATCTATGTAGGAAAAGCCATATCATTAAAAAATAGAGTGAGGCAATATTTTAGGAAAAATGATAAAACAGCAAGAATCATAAAAATGGTCAGTTTAATTGACCATTTTGAATATATTGTAGTAGATAATGAAGCAGAGGCATTAATTTTGGAATGTAATTTGATTAAAAAGAACAGACCCAAATTTAATGTTTTATTAAAAGATGATAAAACATATCCTTATATTAAAGTGGATTTATCTTCTGACTATCCAACGGTTTCAATAACTAGAAGAATCATAAAAGATGGTTCAAAGTATTTTGGGCCTTATGCCAATCCAGGTTCGGCAAAAGAAATGGTCAATTTCATTAAAGAAAAATACAAAATTCGTCAATGCAAAACGTTAAAGGATAGGACAAGACCTTGTTTAAATTATCATATAGGAAAATGTTTGGCACCTTGTATGAAATATGTAAGCAAAGAAGAATATCGTAAGCAAATTGATGAAATTATGAATTTATTAGAAGGAAAAACAGAGCAGTTACAAAAAGAGCTAGAACAGGAAATGCAAGAAGCTTCTCAGAAATTAGATTTTGAAAAAGCAGCCTATATAAGGGATAAAATACAAGCAATAGAAAGAGTATCAGCAAAGCAGAAAGTATCAAATTTATCAGAAAATGATATTGATGTAATAGGAATTGCTAAATCAGATTTAGAGATGTGTATTGAAATATTTTTTGTTCGAGGTAGCAAAATGATTGGAAGAGAACATTATTTTTATACCGATTTAAAAGATATGGAAGATCAAGAAATATTAGCAGGATTTATCAAGCAATATTACTTTGATAATCCTAATATTCCTAATAAAATTATGATCAAAGAAGAAATTGAAGATAAGGAAGCAATTGAAAAATGGTTATCCACCATACTAGGAAAAAAAGTGGAAATCAAAACACCCAAAAAAGGAGAAAAACTGCGTTTTGTGGAAATGGCAGAAAATAATGCAAAAGTAACATTAGAAAATAAAGAAAAAGATAAAAGTGAAATTTTAATGGAATTGAAACAAGTTTTAAATTTAGAAAAATTGCCAAGAAAAATTGAAACTTATGATATTTCTAATTTGGCTGGAGAGTATACTGTGGCTGGAATGTGTGTGATGCAAGATGGTGTGATTAAAAAGAATTTATCGAGAAGATTCAAAATTAAAACAGTGTATGGACAAGATGATCCAAGATGTATGGAAGAAGTGATCATAAGGCGTTTAAGACATTCGATTGAAAATCCAAGAGGTGGATTTGGAGAATTGCCAGATGTTATTTTTGCAGATGGTGGTATTACGCAAATTAGGGCTGTCAAAAATGCGATTCAAAAAGTAAAAGAGGAATTGAATAAGACAGAAATCAATATTCCAGTATTTGGAATGGTTAAAAACGATAAACATCAAACAAGAGCTTTGATGGACGATACTAGAAAAGAATTGGAAATTTCTCAGAATTTGAAAAATGTAATAACCAATTTTCAGGATACTGTACATGATACTGCTATTTGTTATCATAGAAAATTACGTGATAAGCAGATAACGAAGTCAGCTTTAGATGAGATAGTAGGAATTGGAGAGGCAAAAAAACAAGCTTTGTTAAAACATTTTGGTAGTGTGGAAAGAATTAAGTCAGCAACCATAAAAGAACTAATGCAAGTGAAAGGAATTAGCGAAGATTTGGCAAAAAAAATTTTAGGAAATGAAGCGTAAATGGAAAGAGGAGAGATATCAATCTCTCCGTTTTTGTACAGTGAAATAGAACTTTTTTCTTCCAGAAAATGGTTCTAATCCACCATAGGCTTCTGATAAAGCCAAATTGATAGGTCTTACAAATTTAAAATAATGGATCAAGATAAGACCTAAGATAGTTATAAGAGCAAGAAAAAATTTTTTCACTCTACTACCTCCTTTTGAGAATACAATTGCTTGTTACAATATATAGTATAACATAAATAAGGGGCTTAAACAAGTTGTTTAACTAGTTCTATGGTAAAATCTACAAATTTTTATAAATTTGGAATATTTTAAAATTTTTTGCATATACATATAAGGAAAAATAAGAAGGGGGAAATTGGAAATGGAATATGCAAAAGATGAAGTATTTCAAATTAGGTATACCACAAAACTAAACCGATTCAAATTAGAAAAAGAGAAATGGACAAGTAGGCTAGGTAAAAAAATAAGGAAAAATAGGTTATTAACAACAACCATTCTTGCTTTTTTTATGTTTGCAACGGTTCATATTATGCTGATTTTTAGTTTTATGAAGATTTTACAAGAGGTTTGAAATAGGGACATACTAGAGGTATTACATAAAGTAATAAAAAATTACAACAAAATTTATGATTGGAGGTAGTGATTGGAAAAGAATATCCAGCACTACCTCTTAATAGTATGTTATAAGTAAGCATCTTGCAAGAGATGGCATAGAATGAAACCATTTTAGAAAATTCATAATTTTAGAATCTTGGA
The DNA here is from genome assembly GCA_022791675.1 of Clostridia bacterium. Classification (GTDB taxonomy): domain Bacteria; phylum Bacillota; class Clostridia; order TANB77; family CAG-508; genus CAG-269. The sequence continues at coordinate 5,228 of JAAVZN010000106.1, forward strand.
TCTTAGAATCTTCAAAAAATCCTTGGAAAATAGAGTTAAATATGATACAATAATACTATTCTAAAAAAAGGGAGGAATGGTAGTTTTTTACTACCACAAATATGAAAATAGCAAACGAATGGAAAGAATATAAAATACTTGATATGGCAGAAGGTCAAAAACTGGAACAATGGGGTGAAATTATTTTAGCAAGACCAGATCCACAAATTATTTGGAAAGACAAAAGTGCTCCAGAAAAATGGAAAGAGATCAATGCAACCTATCATAGAAGTAAAACAGGAGGAGGAGCTTGGGAATTTAAGAAAAAAATGCCAAAAGCATGGCAAGTACATTACAAAAATTTAACTTTTAATATCAAACCAATGGGATTTAAACATACAGGGCTTTTTCCAGAACAAGCTGTCAATTGGGATTGGATAATTCATAAAATTCAATCAAGTAAAAGAGAAATTAAAGTGTTAAATTTATTTGCTTATACTGGTGGAGCAACAGTGGCTTGTTTGTCAGCAGGGGCATCAGTTTGTCATGTAGATAGTTCAAAAGGCATGACAACCTGGGCAAAAGAAAATGTAGTATCTTCTAATTTGCAGGACAAGCCAGTTCGATTTATAATTGATGATGTTGTAAAATTTGTCAATCGAGAAATTAGGCGTGGCAATCAATACGATGCCATCATAATGGATCCACCATCTTATGGAAGAGGAGCAAAAGGAGAAGTGTGGCAATTTGAAAATAATATTTATGAACTAGTGGAATTATGTTCCAAAGTACTATCAAAAAATCCGTTGTTTTTCTTAATTAATTCTTATACAACAGGGATTTCAAGTACAGTATTAGAAAATATCTTGCGAATAACAATTGATAAAAAATATAAAGGAAAATTAGAATGTGGCGAAATTGGATTGCCAATGGTAAATTCAAAGTTAGTGTTACCTTGTGGGATTTTTGCAAGATGGGAGCGATGATTCAAGAAAACGAACCATAAGTTTTCAAAAAGGAAAGGGAAAAAAATGCAAAAATTAAAAATATTGTATGAAGATAATCACATTATTGTAGTAGAAAAAAAGCCGAATATTCCATCACAAGCAGATAAAACAGAGGACATCGATATGTTAACAATGGTAAAACAATATATAAAGGAAAAATATAAGAAACCAGGAAATGTTTATTTGGGATTAGTTCATCGATTAGATCGACCAGTAGGTGGAATTATGATTTTTGCTAAAACATCAAAATCAGCAGGGAGATTGAGTGAGCAAGTAAGAGAAAAAGTTTTTAAAAAGAAATATTTAGCAGTAGTTGATGGGAAAATAGAACCAGAAGAAGGAATTTTAGAAGATTATTTGTATAAAGACGAAAGGCACAATACCAGTAAAGTAGTGGCAAAAGAGAAGAAAAATGCCAAAAAGGCAAAACTTGATTACAAAGTTTTAAAATATAATCAATTAAAAAATTTAAGTTTAGTAGAGATTCATTTACACACAGGGAGACATCATCAAATAAGGGTACAATTATCTCACTTTGGTCATAGTATTTTTGGCGATCAAAAATATGGAACAAGAGGACAGGGAAAGCAAATTGCATTGTGGGCATATAAACTTACTATAAAGCACCCCATTACCAAGGAAGAAATAACATTTCAAGATTTTCCAGAACCAATTGGAACCTGGTGTATTTTGAAAGATATGTGCAATTAGGGACGGTTCTTTTTGCACAAAAATGTGCGAAAAGAACCGTCCCCAATCGCACAAAATTAAATAATTTCCAGGAATTTTTAAAAAGTATTTGCATTTTAAGAAAATTTATGTTACAATAACGAAGTATTAAAAAGAGAGAAACCGTAGGGAGGAAGAAAATAAATGGAAATAGCAAAAGGAATACTAATTGTAATTTACTTTATGGTAGCAGTAGTCTTAATCATTTTAACATTAATTCAATCCAAAGAAGATGCTGGACTATCTTCAACCATAACAGGTTCATCAACCAATAATTTCTTTGAAAAAAACAAAGGAAGAACGAAAGAAGGAAAACAAAAAAGATGGACAATTATATTAGCAGTAGTATTTGCAATACTAACCATAGCATTAGGAATTCTATATATGGCGTAATAAAAATAGTAAAAAGGGCGGTTTTTAATAGAAAACTGTCCTTTTTTGAAGGGGATTAGAGGGACGTTCCTTAAAATCCCTAGAAGAGGGATTTTAAGGAACGTCCCTTTAATCCTCTTCTATGTTTTTGAGAAAGGAAGGAAAGAATGGAAGAACAAGAACAGAAGATTTTAGAATTAATGAAAGATAAAGATTATGTGCCAATGAAGGCGAAAGAAATTGCGATGCTCATGAGAGTCCCGAAAAAAGAATACCGAGACTTTTTAGAGGTAATTGGAAATTTAGAATTAAATTATAAGATTCAGAAAAATAGAAAAAGTAAATATCGTCTAGTAGAAAAGACATATTATGATGGTATTTATCGAAAAAATCAAAAAGGATTTGGATTTGTAAGACTAGAAAATCAGGAAGATGAAGTTTATATTGCAAAGGAAAATTCACAAGAGGCTTTGAATGGAGATAGGGTTTTGATTGAAATTCTAGAAGAAGCCAATAAGGTAAAGAGTGCAGAAGCGAAAGTTGTTAAAATTTTAAAACATGAAAGAGATACAATGGTAGGAATTTTCCAAAATAATAAAAATTTTGGTTTTGTAATACCAGATGATCGAAATTTTGGAACGGATATTTTTATTTCCAAAAAGGATATGGGAAAAGCAAGAAATAATCACAAAGTTTTAGTGAAAATCACAAAATATCCACAAAAAGGAAAAAAAGCAGAAGGAAAAATTTTAGAGGTATTAGGAAATGTAAATGAAGCTGGAGTGGATATGCTATCGCTAATCAAAGAACATGGATTGCCCTCTACTTTTCCAGAACCAGTTGTACAAGAAGCAAAATATTTTGGAAATAAGGTAGATAAAAAGGATATTCCTAATCGTGTGGATTTTAGAGAGAAAGAAATTTTTACCATTGATGGAGAAGATGCCAAAGATTTAGATGATGCCGTTTGTGTAGAGAAATTGGCAAATGGAAATTATAAATTAGAAGTACATATCGCAGATGTAAGTTTCTATGTAAAAGAAAATAGTTTATTGGATCAAGAAGCTCTTATTAGAGGGACTAGCATTTATATGCTAGGAAGGGTAATTCCTATGCTTCCAAGAGAATTATCAAATGGGATTTGTAGCTTAAATGCGGGGGAAGATCGATTTACATTGTCTTGTATCATGGAAATAAATCAAAAAGGAGATGTAGTTTCTTCTGAGGTAGTAAAAGGAATCATCAATGTTACTGAAAGAATGAGTTACATAGATGTACAAGACATAATAGAGAATTCCAATCCACATACCATAAAGAAATATGAGAAATATATTTCTCATTTTAAGTTGATGGAAGAATTAGCAAAAATTTTGAAAGAAAAAAGAATAGAGCAAGGGTATTTGAATTTAGACATTCCAGAGAGCAAAATTGATTTGGATATGGAAGGAAGGGCAATCGCTATTTCAAAATATCAGACTACTTTTGCCCATGAAATAATTGAACAATTTATGCTAACAGCCAATGAAACAATTGCTGAGAAATTTTTCTGGTTAGAGGCACCTTTTATTTATCGTGTACATGAAGATCCAGATCTTGAAAAAATACAAGAATTAAACAAATTCTTATTTAATTTTGGAATGAAAATAAAAGCAAACCAGGATAGCATTTTTCCAAAAGAATTTGCAAAGGTATTAGATGAAGTAAAGGGAAAAGAGGAAGAAAAAGTAGTGTCAAACTTGGTTTTAAGAACATTAAAAGTGGCTAGGTATGAAGCTGAAAATAGAGGACACTTTGGAATTGCAAGCAAATATTATTGTCATTTTACATCACCAATTAGAAGATACCCAGATTTATTTATTCATAGAATTATTTCAAAATATTTAGAAAAAAATTATGTGGTTTCTGAAAAATGGTTGGAGGAACATAAAATTCAATCGGAAGAAAGAGCAAAGCAATCATCAGAACGAGAAAAAATTGCTACAAAAGTAGAACGAGAATCAGAAGATTTGAAAAAGGCAGAATATATGGAAAAAAGAATTGGAGAGGAATATGAGGGAATCGTATCTTCTGTTACTTCATTTGGAATTTTTGTAGAATTAGAAAATACAGTAGAAGGACTAATTCGTTTTGAAGATTTAGGAGATGAATATTTTATTTATGATGAAAATAGAAAAAGGTTAGTAGGAGAAAGAACAAATCAAACGTATAAAATAGGAGATAAAGTAAAGATAAGAGTAAAAAAAGCTAGTAAGTTGCTAAGGCAAATTGATTTTGAGTTAGTTTAAAGGTGCGGTTGGGGACGGTTCTTTTGGCACAAAAATGTGCCAAA
>JAAVZN010000010.1 GCA_022791675.1 Clostridia bacterium
CCTTCTCTACGGCATCTACGACATTGTTCGTCTTTATATCTAGCCATTCTTTTTTTACTCCTTTCATTTTTTTAGGTTTACAACTTCTGCTTCTCTGTTGTATGTGATTATACTCTTCTTCTTTTAGGTGGTCTACAACCATTGTGTGGTATTGGTGTTACATCTTTAATACTGCTTAATTCAAGACCTGCTGTTTGAAGTGCACGAATAGCAGCTTCTCTACCAGAACCTGGTCCTTTTACAAATACTTCTACTGATTTCAATCCATGTTCCATCGCAGCTTTTGCAGCTGTTTCTGCTACTTGACCTGCTGCATAAGGGGTACTTTTTCTAGAACCTTTGAAACCTAATTCTCCAGCACTTCCCCATGCGATTGCATTCCCTTGTGTATCTGTAATTGTAACGATTGTATTATTAAAACTAGAATGAATGTGTGCTGCACCTTTTTCAATGTTTTTTATATTTCTTCTATCAACTTTTTTTGTTGTTACATTTTTAGCCATTTTGCTTTTTTCCTCCTTATTCAAAGTTTTATTCTGAATATCTTTTTATTCATTTATTATTTTTTACTCTTACTAACAAGTTTTCTAGGACCTTTTCTAGTTCTAGCATTGGTCTTTGTTCTTTGTCCTCTAACAGGAAGACCTCTTCTATGTCTTAATCCTCTATAGCAACCAATTTCAGTAAGTCTTTTTATATTAAGCGCTACTTCTCTTCTCAAATCACCTTCAACGGTATAAGATTCGTCCATTACTTTTCTAATATCGTTTACTTGGTCATCTGTTAAATCTTTAATTCTAGTATCTGGATCAATTCCAGCTTTTGCAAGAATTTTTTTAGAACTTGATACTCCTATTCCATAAATATAAGTTAGCCCTATTTCTACTCTTTTTTCCTTTGGTAAATCTACTCCCGCTATACGAGCCATATTTTTTGCACCTCCAAATATTATTTCTTATTTTTGTTTGTCCTAAAATTTTTTAAAGGTGAAATGCACTTAGTGTTTACCCTAAGTCTCTTTAAACTATTTTTTAGACATATATAGAAACACAAATTTGATATGTATCCTTCTTTTTTAGAAGTTCACAGCCGCTACCTAATTTGTGTTATCAACTTTTTTCAAGGATTATCCTTGTCTTTGTTTGTGTTTAGGGTTTTCACAAATAACTCTAATTACACCTTTTCTTTTTATGATTTTGCATTTGTCACATATTTTTTTTACAGATGGTCTTACTTTCATTCTTAGCACCTCTCTTTCCAAAAATCTAGGGACATTCCTTTGGTTTTCTTGTCCTCTGGATTGATCTATTTTATGGGTTAATTTTTAACTTTTTTATTTTGCTCTCCAAGTAATTCTTCCTCTTGTTAGGTCATAAGGTGATAATTCAACTTTTACCTTATCTCCTGGTAAGATTTTAATATAGTTCATTCTTAATTTTCCAGAGATATGAGCTAATATTTGATGTCCATTTTCAAGTTCTACTTTGAAGTTCGTATTTGGTAAGGCTTCTACAACCGTTCCCTCTATTTCAATCACATCTTCTTTTGCCAATTTTTCCCCCTCCTTAAAGAGCATTCCATTGATTTTAAAGCAAAATACGGCTATTTTGCTTTTTAACTTCTGTATTATACATCATTTTTAGAGTATTGTCAAGATTTCTGGCTCTTTTTCTGTAATTAATATTGTATTTTCATAATGTGCAGATAGACTTCCATCTTGTGTTACAATTGTCCAACCATCATCTAATTCCAAAATATTAGGATTTCCAGCTATTACCATGGGTTCTATTGCCAATGTCATACCTGGTTCTAATCGGATTCCTCTTCCTGCTTTTCCATAGTTTGGTATTCCTGGATCTTCATGCATCTCTCTTCCAATTCCATGACCTTGAAATTCTTTGATTACAGAATAGCCTTGTGAATGTACATATTCACCAATGGCATGACATACATCTCCAATTCGATTTCCTGATTTTGCATATTTCAATCCTTCAAAAAAAGCTTGTTTGGTTACTTCGACTAATCTTAATGCATTTTTTGATGCCTGACCTACAATAAAGCTCCTTGCAGCATCACCATGATACCCATTTTTTAAAGCTACGGTATCAATGCTTACAATATCTCCCTCTTTTATGATTCGATTTTTCGATGGAATTCCATGTATTACTTCATCATTAATTGATACACAAATAGAAGCTGGAAAAGGTGGTATTCCACGGATTCCTATATCATATCCTTTCTCTGCTGGAATAGCACCTAAACTTCTCATTTTACTTTCAGCTATTTGATCTAATTCTAATGTTGACATTCCTGGTTTTATTTTTTTTTCAATCTCTTGGTAGGTTAATGCTACGACTTTACATACTTCTCTCATGTACTCTATTTCTTTTTTTGATTTAATCGTTACCACTTTAAATTTCGTCTCCTTTTATTGATGAGTTCTTGATGTCCTTAACAATGTCTTCTGCTACATCTTTTCCCATTCGATTAATTGATGTACTAACTGTTTCTGTTCTTAGTACTCCTTTTTTATCATAATATTCTACTAATGGACTCGTTTGTTGCTCATAAATTTCTAATCTTCTATTGATTGCTTCTGCATTTGAATCATCTTCTCTTTGTTTAAGTTCTGCTCCACATTTGTCACAAATTCCTTCTACTTTTGGTGGGTTCAATTTTATATTATAAGTTGTTTTACAATCTTGATTACTACATACTCTTCTTGTTAACATTCTATCAATTAATTCTTCTTTTGGTGTTGATAAATTGATCACTAAATCAACTTTTTTTCCTAAGTTTGTTAATATTTCATCTAATTTTTCTGCTTGTGCTGTAGTTCTTGGAAATCCGTCTAAGATAGCTCCATTTTTTGCATCTTCTTGGTTTAGTCTGTTAACTACCATTGGAACTGTTATTTCATCTGGTACTAATTCTCCTTTTGCTATATATTGCTCAGCTTCTACTCCTAGTTCCGTCTTTTCACTAATATTTTTTCTGAAAATATCGCCTGTTGATATTTGTGGAAAATTAGTTTGTTCACTTATAATTCCCGCAATGGTTCCTTTTCCTGTTCCTTGTGCTCCTAACATAATAATTACCATAATCAATCTCTCCCTTTTCTCTTTTTTTAACACAGCTTATTTTACTACAAAAGCTGGAAAATAGCAAGGGTTTTTGAACGAAAAATAGGTAGGAAGATAATTATTATTTGAATTTCCGTTTTAGTCTTAAAAACCGAAATAAGTAGGTGTATAATAATAGTAAGGTGTTTTCATGTAGTTATTAAGGAGGAAAAATGAAGAAAAATTGGAAGCATATTAATTTAGAGCAAAGAAAAACAATTAGCTCTTGTATTTCACACAATTACAAGCTTGTAC
>JAAVZN010000107.1 GCA_022791675.1 Clostridia bacterium
CAGAATGAAAGCTGTTGCTTCTGTAACATTCGATAACGAATTCGCAGTACACGATATCAAAGTTATCGAAAGCCAAAATGGATTATTCATAGCTATGCCAAGTAGAAAAACTCCAAACGGAGAATTCAAAGATATAGCACATCCAATCAATGCTGATACAAGAGAGAAAATTCAAAAAGCTATTTTAGAAGCTTATGAAGCTCCAGAGACAGAAGAATCAGCAGCTGAATAATGAATAGAGGTTAAAAAAGCACTTGAAAAGGTGCTTTTTTGTTGTAATAAAATTTAAAATCTGCTATAATATACGATATAATAAATAAAAATACAAAGTAAAAGTAAAACAAAAAGAAGGTAGGAATCAAAATGTATTTAATAGTAGGACTGGGAAATCCAGAAAAAGACTATTCCAATACCAGACATAATATGGGATTTCATGTGATTAATAAAATTGCGAAACAATATGAAATCGAAATAAGTAAAAATAAATTTAAGGGAATGTATGGTAATGGGATAATAGAAGGAGAAAAAGTAATCTTACTAAAACCACAAACTTATATGAACTTAAGTGGCGAAAGTGTAAAAGAAATAATACAATTTTATAAAATAGAAGTAGAACAGCTAATTGTTATTTATGATGATATTGATATAGAACCAGGAATGATCAAACTAAGAAAATCAGGAGGACCAGGAACTCATAATGGAATGAAATCAGTCGTTCATGAGTTAAATACACAAAATTTTAAACGCATTCGAGTAGGAATAGGAATGCCAATAGAAAAAGAAGATTTGATTGAATATGTAATTGGTGCAATACCAGAAGAAGACAAAGAAAAATTAGAAAAGGGAACAGATTTGGCAAAAGAAGCAGTCATAGAAATGATCAAAAATGGAATGGATCAAGCAATGAACAAATTTAATTAGAAGGGAAATAACAAAAATGACAGAAATTATCATACAAACTAAAAAAGAAGAAAAACAAATTGCATTAATAGAAAATGGGAATTTAGTAGAATATTATGAAGAAGACAAGGAATATAGAAGAAGAGAAGGAAATATTTATATTGGAATTGTAAAAGATGTAATCAATGGAATGCAATCAGCATTTGTGGATATTGGAACAGAAAAAAATAGTTTTATTCATCTAAAAGATATTTTACCAAAAATTGACGAGACAAAACAAAAACAAGATGAAAATATTGAAATTAGCCAAGTTGTGAAGTGTAATCAAAAATTATTAGTACAAGTGAAAAAAGACAGTAATGAAAAAAAGGGAGCAAGAGTATCAAGTCATATAAATTTACCAGGAAAATATATTGCATTACTTCCTAATACTGATATTGTAACAGTTTCACAAAAGATCGAAGAGAAAAAGGAACAAGAAAGATTAATTCAATTAGTTAAAGCAAATCTAACAGAAGGAAATGGAGCTATTATTCGAACTTCAGCACAAGGAAAAGAAAAGGAAGTAATAGAAGACATTAAAAAAGTAGAAAATAAGTGGAATCGTATTATTCAAACTAGTATTAATCCAGATTTAAGAGAACCACAATTGCTGTATAAAAGTGAAAATATTGTAGAAAAAATGCTAATGGATTTAGCAGATAATCATATTGAAAAAGTAACAGTAAATGATAAAAAAATAAAAAAAGACTTGGAAAATTTTAAGAATGAAAATCAAGAATATCAAGATTTAGACATTGTGTTAAAAGAAGAAGAAAATCTATTAAATCTTTATGATCTAGAAAAACAGATTGAGAAAATTAAAAACAGAAAAATTTGGCTAAAGTGTGGAGGTTTTATTACAATTGATAAAACAGAGGCTTTGACTGCAATTGATGTAAATACAGGAAAATATACAGGAAATCAAAGTCTAGAGCAAACCGTTTTTAAGGTAAATCAGGAGGCAACCATTGAGATTGCAAAACAGTTGAGACTTAGAGATATTGGTGGTATCGTGATTGTTGATTATATTGATATGAAGGAAGAAGAAAATAAAAAGGAAGTTCAAAGAATTTTAGAGTTAGAGTTGAAAAAGGATAGAAGTAAAACACAAGTAGAAGGCTTTACTAAGTTGGATTTGATGGAATTAACAAGGAAACATATTTGTAGTCATAAGGATTAATGAAACACAAAGAACACAGAAAAAACTGTGTTCCTTATGCTATGAAACTTATCTTTCCCATTGGCCAATGTTATGCTTATACATAAAAACAAAGGTCATTATTCCAGCCATGAGACTGGGGATTACAAATAGGGATTCTTGATATGCAAATATCAAAGAAATCCATACACTGCTCCCCATAGCGATACTGAAGCACAGAACTTCTTTTAATGGCACAGAGGGTTCTGTTGGTTCAGAAAGGTATGCTTGTAGAGAAATGAAAAAAATTCCTCCACAAACAAGTAACACTAAATTACCATAGAGTATAAATAGTGCTACCTCCAAACTAATGGTTACTAAAGATATACCCAAAAAGCATTTGAGGTACAACTTTTTTTCCCGTTGTTTCATAATTACCTCCTTTGAAACTACCTCAAAGTAACAGGTATATTATACCATATTGACATAAAAATAACAATATTAAAAAAGAAATATCTCGAAAAAGTAAAAAAAAGAAAGAAAAAAAGAGGTGCATTCGTGAAAGTAGGATTTATATCATTAGGTTGTAGTAAAAATTTAATTGATACAGAAGCAACGATTGGATTATTTAAAAAGAATAAATATGAAATTGTAAATGATGAAAAAATGGCAGAAATTATCGTAATTAATACTTGTGGCTTCATTGAAACAGCAAAAGAGGAAGCAATTAATACGATTTTAGAAATGGCCGAATATAAAAAACAAAAATGCAAATACCTAATTGTTATGGGGTGTTTAGTGCAAAGATATTATGAGGAATTAATCAAAGTAATTCCAGAAGTCGATCTATTTATAAAAATACAAGAATATGATAAATTGTGGGAAAAGATAGAAGACTTAATTCAAAGGGATATTGTAATAAAAAGCAAAACAAAACCAATCAAAAAAATATTAGATATGCCAGCAATGCCAATGCTAACGCAAGAACAATTTAAGAATCGAGTTCTTACAACAGGGAATCACTATGCTTATTTAAAGATAGGAGAAGGTTGCAGTAATCGATGTACTTATTGTGCAATTCCTTATATTAGGGGAAGATATGTTAGTAGAAAACAAGAAGATATTATAGAAGAAGCCAGAGAGCTAGCCAAACAAGGAATCAAAGAACTAATTATAATTGCGCAAGATACTACAAAATATGGAACCGATTTGTATGGAAAAAGTAAATTAGCAGAATTATTAGAAGAAATAAGCCACATACAAGGTATTAAGTGGATTCGTTTCTTATATTCTTATCCAGAGGGAATTACAGATGAATTAATCAATGTGGTAGCTAACAATCCTAAAATTATGAATTATTTTGATATACCAATTCAACACATTGCAGATCCTATTTTAAAGAAAATGAATCGACATACAACTAAAAAACAAATTCAAGATTTAATTCAAAAAATAAGAAATAGGATTCCAGATGTTACCCTACGAACAAGTCTTATTGTTGGATTCCCTGGAGAAACGAAGGAAGATTTTGCAGAACTAATGACTTTTGTAAAAGAGGTAAAATTTGATAAACTAGGAACTTTTATCTATTCAAAAGAAGAGGGAACACCAGCAGAAAAATTGCCAAATCAAATTCATGGGAATACGAAAAAAGCAAGATACAATAGGATTATGGAATTACAACAAGGAATTTCAAGAAAAATTTTAGAAAATAAACTGGGTCAACAATATGAAATTTTATTGGAGGAAAAATCTTTTGATGGAAAATATTTCATCGGAAGAACCAAACAAGATGTACCAGATATTGATGGATTAGTGTATATTAAAAATGAAAAGATTGATTCTAAAATTAAGATAGGAGATTTTATAAAATGTCAAATAACAGAAATTAGTAATTATGATTTAATTGCTAAAATTATATAAAATGGAGAAAAAAGAAAATGGATATCAAACTAAAAAATGGTGGTAAAATAAAAATAGAAATAATGAAAAATGAAGATTTATACGAATACTATATGGGTGGAAGAAAAATTGGTGTGTGCGATCCTAAAATTATGAAAGAAAATATTTTGATTTTACAAAATACATTAGGAAATGAATTAGCTGGTCAAATAAGAGATGAAATTAATTTATTAGACAAAACAGAAATACAAAAAGAAGCACAAAAAAATAAAGAAATACAAGATTATGCAAAAAATATCGGAATTGAAAAAATAAGAAATATTTATGAAGTTGATATACCAGAAGAAACAGAAGAAATAACAACATCAGATATTTCTATTAAGCAATCAATAGAATTATCAGAAAGAGCGAATGATTTACACGATTTGAAAAAGTGGTTAGGAGGGAACATACCATCAAAATTTACCAAGTTAGTAGTAATTGATTCAGCAGACATGAAAGAAATGAAAGATGGAAAGGGAGAAAATTATCAAAGAAATTCAACTCGATATGATTTAGCTTTGGTAGATCAGAACCATCGAGTAGAACCATTGAAAAATTATATTCCAGAATTAGAGCAAAGAAGTGCTTCAGGTAGTAATCCAACTGCTCCAAAGTATCAAGTTGATAAAAATGGAGAAGTAGAAAAAGATGCAATATTAAGTGAATATGAAATAGCTGGAAAAATCATTCAAATTGATAATAAGGAAATGGGAAGAGTAGAAGTAAATATTGGTCAAGAAGAACATAGTGGAAATGAGACAATGGGAGTGCAATTAAGAGATAGTAATTCTGTTTATACAGTTGATACAGAGGTAAGAAGAGTATTGGGAGAATATGAGAGAAATGGACAACGTACGGTTGACGAAAATTTAAAAGAAATAAAGAAGCATGAAGAACAAAATCTAAAATGTGACCCAAAATATAATTTTAAAGATATTGATGGGGAGATAGACACGGTATCAGAGGGATATTTCACAGAAGAATATGTAATCGATGAAAAAGGAAATCAGTATTCTTATCAAGAGTTAGCAACTAGATGGGGAAAATATGCAGATGGTAAGCCAGATGTAGAAGCTACGAAAGATTGGTTACAAAAGGAAAAGAAGGAAAATCCTCAAATTTCAATTGAGGATTTACTAGAAAAAGGTGATGAAGAACATGAAGATCCAAGAGCACCAGAGGCAATTAAATAGGATTGACATGAACAATTGTCTTATAAATTTGATCTAATCCATTCACATTTTTTTCAAGGTTATCAGCTAATTCATGACTTTCAAAAGTGGTCATGTTGCCATCTAATCCAATGGTTAAAAAAACTAAGTACTTGGAACCAACAGGAGTGGATACGATATCTTCTACTGTTTTGATTTCCTTGTAACTATGTGCAATGTCTAAGATCAAATCTTTTGTCTTATCATCAACACTAATATCCATTAAGACATTATAGCTTTCGATAAAAATGGTAATACCCGTATAACAAATCCAGATGGAAATACCAATCCCAACAATTCCATCAAACCAATAAATATCAGCTAAGGTCAGTAAGATAGAAAATAATGTGAAAGTTGTCACAATACAGTCATTTTTGTGGTCTTTCATATTGGCTTCTAATAAGATATTAGAAGATTGAGATTGGGCATGTTTGGTATATAGAAAGAGTATGAGTTTCGTTAGAATTGTCACAATACATACAGCAACTAAAAACCAGGAAAATTGCAGTTTGCTTCCAAGAAATAATGTGACAACAGAATCATAGAGTAATTTGCTAGCAACAAAAATCATAGAAATACTAATAAACATAGAAAAGATATATTCAGCTTTTCCATGACCCAAATTATGATCCTTGTCATTTGGTACACTGGCAATTTTGTTACCAATGAATGTCATGAGTGAGGCAAAGATATCACCAGCACTGTTAAAACTATCTGCAATCATGGCTTGACTATGACTGATAAAACCAACCATTGCTTTTATCATTAGTAGAAAGATATTTCCAATGATGCCATAGATGCCAGCTCTTTTGGTCAGGATATATTTTTTTTCCATTTTTTCAACTCCATTTTTATTTTATTATATTTTATGATTATATCATATTAATTAGAAATAAGAAAGATTTGTATTGCAAAAAAATGCCAAACATGGTATAATTTTAAAAGAGGTACCAAAGGAAAGAAACAAAAGAGAGGTAGGAAAAATGACAGGATTCACACTTATTTATCTATTGATATTTGTAATTTTTGCTTTAGTAGCATTTGCCATTATGCAAATTAAATTGTTTGGTATGAAAGTAAAAGATTTTTGGTCTTTTATTGAAGCCAATCAAATGTTAGACAAATTGTATAAGTTTGCTAGGCAATATGAAAATATGTCACCACAAGAACAGTTAATCTATTTGGCAGAAGCAGAAAGAATTTTTACGGCTTTTGATAAGGTGCCAGATACATTGTGGGAAGAAGAATATGATAAGTATAAAACAGTTGTGTCAAAGTATAAAGATATTAAAATGATACGTTGGGCTGAGGAAAATAAATAAAAGAGAAGATCGTCAAAATAATAGGCGATTTTTTTATTGGATAGAAAAAATGAATATTAGATAGGAAAAATATACAGAAAAACGAAACTTAAACAAATTACTTGTAAAATTTCATAAATTAGTGTAAAATACCAATAGATTGTAAATAATGATAAAGACAAAAATTGGAGATGTGTCCCTAATTGCACAAAAATGTGCAAAAAGAACCGTCCCCAATTGGACAAGGAGAAAAAATGAGATTTGTAGATAGTGAAGAGTCAAAAAAAGAGTATAAAAAATTTTTAGAAGGGCATGAAAGATGTAATTTTCAACAAGCATTGGAATGGGCAGAGGTAAAAAAGCCAAATTGGAAACCAGAGGTTATTTTAGCGGAAGGAAATAATGGGGAAATTATAGGTTCTTTATGTGTATGGATTCGTAAAATGCCAGTTTTTGGAAACATCATGTATTCTTCTCGTGGACCTGTTTGTGATATTCATAACATGGAGGTTATGAAGCAGTTGACAGATGGAGCTAAAGAATTAGCGAAAAAATATCATGCTATTGTTTTAAGAATAGAACCAGACATTGTAAGTGAGGATCAAGATTTTAGAAATATTGTGACCAATTTAGGGTATCATATTAAAGACGATGCGAAAGATTTTAAAGATGAAATTCAACCAAGATATGTATTTCGATTAGATATTAAAGGAAAGACAGAAGAAGAAATAATGGCAGGGTTTAAACAAAAATGGAGATATAATATTCGTTTAGCAACGAAAAAAGGGGTAACCATAAAAGATGGAACCAGAGAAGATTTAAAAGATTTCCATAAGATTATGATTGAAACAGGTGCAAGAGATGGTTTTATTATAAGACCATTAGAATATTTTGAAAAAATGTATGATTGCTTAGGACCAGATCATATTAAAATCTTAATGGCATATTATGAAGGACAACCAATTTCAGGTGTAATTCCTATTTTTTATGGTAATAAAACTTGGTATTTGTATGGAGCGAGTAGTAATGCACATCGTAACTTAATGCCAAACTATTTGTTACAATGGGAAATGATAAAAATGGCAATCCAAAGGAAAGATGATATGTATGATTTTAGAGGAGTATCTGGAGTCGTAGATGAAAATCACCCACAATATGGATTGTATCGATTTAAACAAGGATTTGGTGCAACTTTTACAGAATTTGTAGGAGAAGTTTATTTACCATTTAAACCTCTTACTTATAAATTGTATCGTTTTTCAGAAAAGGCTTTTAGAACCATAAGACAATTAAAAATGAAATTCAAAAAATAATTGGTTAAAGATAGTATTTTTTAGAGCTACTAAAATTAGTATGGAGGAATAGACTTGAATACTTTAGTAATAGAAAAAGAGGATTTGAGACATAATATTGAACAAATTAAAAAATTTACTAATAAGAGTGGACAAGATGATAATGGAAATCCTGTTAAAATAATAGCAGTTGTAAAAGCAAATGGCTATGGATTAGGAATAGTAGAATATACAAAATTTCTAATTGACCAAGGCATTTTGTTTTTTGCGGTAGCTACAGTTGAAGAAGCAATACAATTAAGAAAAGCGGGAATCAAAGAAGAAATTTTGATGTTATCTTCCACAGCAATCAAAGAAGATGTGGAAACTTTAGTAAAAAACAATATCATTCTTAGTATTGGTTCCAAAGAAGATATCAAAGTAGCAGAGCAAATTGGAGAAGAACAAAACAAACCAATCAGAGCTCATCTGAAAATAGATACTGGTTTTGGGAGATATGGATTTGTTTATTCAAATCGTAATGAAATGATTGAAGATTTAAAAGGAATGAAAAAGATTAAAATAGAAGGAACATTTTCCCATTTTTCTGTTAGCTTTTATGATGATAATTATACCAAAAAACAATTTCAAAGATTTATTGATTGTATTGAAGTATTAAAAATGAATGATATTGACACAGGCATGCTTCATATTTGTAATTCTTCTGCTTTTTTAAAATTTCCGAATATGCACTTAAATGCTGTTAGAGTAGGTTCTGCTTTTTTGGGAAGAATTTCATGTCCCAATACCATTGGATTAAAGAAGATAGGGTATTTAGAAGCAAAGGTGACTGAAATTAAAAAATTACCAAAAGGATTTAATATTGGTTATTCTAATATTTATACAACGCCAAAAGAAATGAGAGTAGCTGTTATTCCAGCTGGGTATATGAATGGGATTTGTGTAAAAAATGACAAAGATATGTTTCGAACCATAGATAAAATGAGATACTTATTAGAAAGTATCAAAGCATTTTTTAGAAAGCAAGATAAATATGTAAAAATTCGAGGGAGTCGTTGCAAAATTCTAGGGAGAATTGGAACCTATCATGTTGTATGTGATATTGAAGACAAAGAAATTAAAATGGGGGATCCAGTCATTTTCTCAATTAACACGAAATTTGTCGATTCCAATGTTAGAAGGGAGTATAGATAATGAGTGAAGAAAAACAGGAAAAAATAAAGGGTAATTTTTTTCAAAAAGTATGGAATTCCATTACTAAAATTGAGAAATATCCAGATATGTCAGCAGAAGGATTAGGAAGAGCCTTTTTGTATATTGGCAAAATTATTGCGATACTTGCTGTTGTTCTTTGCTTAGGTGTTATGTTTCAAACACATCAAATTATGCAAGAAGGGATTTCTTATTTGCAAAATGAATTTCCAGAATTTTCTTATCATGAAGGAGTGTTAGATGTTGCTTCTGAGAAAAGATTAACCATATCAGAAGATGATTCTTATGTAGGGAGAGTCATTATTGATACCAAAACAGAAGAAGAACAGGAGATCAATCAATATATCAATGAAGTTACAAAAGCAGGGAGTGGAATCGTTGTACTCAAAGATAAATTAATTTTAAAAAATCAAGCCATAGCAGGAACGATCAATTATAGTTACAATGAATTTATCGGTTTAATGGGGATTCAGGATTTTTCAAAACAAAGTGTGATTGATTATGCCAATAGTTCTGAAATGATAACCTTATATATTAGTATATTTATAACTATTTTTATTTATAGTTTTATAATGTATCTATTAACAACATTGTCTAATGCGATTTTCTTAAGTTTATTTGGTTACTTAGCAACATGGCTGGCACGTATAAAAATGAGATTTTTAGCAATCTTTAATATGTCGATTTATGCCTTGACTTTATCTATTTTTCTTAATATATTGTATATCGGAGTAAATATTTTTGTGGATTTTAACATGGAATATTTTGAAGTAATGTATGTGTCTGTGGCATCAATTTATCTTGTATCAGCTATTTTTTTACTAAAAAGTGAGTTTATGAAGCAACAAGCGGAATTATTAAAAATTGCAGAGGCGCAAGAACTAGTAAGAAAAGAAATGCAGGAACGTGAAGAAAAAGAAAAAAGAGAACAAGAAAAAAAGAAAAGACAAGAAAAAGATAAGGAAGAAGAGAAACAAACAGAAGATACAGAAAAAAATGAAAAAAATGGTGAGGCACCACAAGGTTCAAATGCCTAATAAAGTTTGAAAGGACAAAAAAGAAAGGAAGCGTGAAAAATTTGAGTAATAAAAAAAAGGACAAGAAAAAAGAAAGAAAATTGTGGATTACTTTAATTAGTTTAAGTATTCTAGTAGTGGTACTAACAGGAGTTATGATCTTTTTGATGAAAGACAAACAAGAGGAAGAAAAAAATACATTAGCATATACGGATTTGATTAAAGAGTTATCGAGTGGAAATATTGAAAAAATAGAGATGACAGTTGGTAGTACAACAGTAACAGTAAAACAGAAAAATGTAGAAGAAGAAAAGAAATCGATTGTTCCTAATACAGAGAGTTTTATAAGATTGGTGCAAGATAAAGTAGCAGAAGGAAATGAAATGGAATTAATTCAAAAGCCAAGAAGCGTGTTAGCACAAGTTCCATCTTTTGTTATATCATTTTTACCTACTTTGATTATGCTTGCTTTATTTATTATGATCTTTAAAATGCAAGGTTTAGGAGAAAAGGGAAAGGTATATGATGATACAGAAAGGAAAACAAAAGTAAAATTTGATGATGTAGCAGGACTTGATGAAGAAAAAGGAGAACTTGTTGAAATCGTAGAGTTTTTAAAGAAACCAGAAAAATTCACCAAAATGGGTGCTAAAATTCCAAAAGGTGTTTTATTATATGGGAAACCTGGAACAGGAAAAACTTTAATTGCGAAAGCAATTGCAGGAGAAGCAGATGTACCATTTATTTCAATGAGTGGATCAGAATTTATTGAAATGTTTGCAGGTTTAGGAGCATCTCGTGTTAGAAAGTTATTTGATAAAGCAAGAAAGTTATCACCTTGTATTGTATTTATTGATGAAATTGATGCAATTGGTTCAAGAAGAACATCAAATAGTGGAGCAGAAACGGAAAACAATCAAACACTAAACCAATTATTAGTAGAAATGGACGGTTTTAGTTCAGAAGAAACAATTATTGTGTTAGCAGCAACAAATCGACCAGAAATGTTAGATAAAGCTTTGTTAAGACCAGGAAGATTTGATCGACAAATTACCATACCAACACCAGATTTAAAAGGAAGATTAGAGATTTTAAAAATTCATGCAAAAGATAAAAGGCTATCAGAAAATGTTAATTTAGAAAGCATTGCAGAAGATACAGCAGGATTTACAGGAGCAGAGCTTGCTAATATTTTAAATGAGTCAGCTATTATAGCAACGAAAAACAATCATGAAGATATTGAGAATGAAGATATTGAAGAAGCAGTAAAGAAAGTAACAGTTGGAATTGAAAAAAGAACTAGAGTATATTCAGAAAAAGATAAAAAATTAACCGCTTATCATGAAGCAGGACATGCAGTGGTAAGTAGATATTTATCAACACAACCAGAAGTAAAAGAAATTTCAATTATCCCAAGAGGGGTAGCTGGTGGTTATACCATGCATAAATCAGATGAAGATAAGTATTATATTTCGAAAACAGAGATGCAAGAAAAATTAATTATGCTATTGGGTGGACGTGCTGCTGAAAGACTTGTGTTAGATGATATTTCAACAGGAGCAAGTAATGATATTGAAGTTGCTACTAAAATTGCAAGAGATATGGTAACCAAATATGGTATGAGTGATTGTTTGGGTCCAATTGATTTCCAAGGAAAGGAACCAGGAGAATTGCAAATGTTTGGAGAAAATATAGGAGATAAAATTGGACAAGAAGTGAAAATATTGATTGATACAGCTTATAATGATGCACAGACGCTTTTAAAAGAACATAGAGATAAATTAGACATGATAGCACAAGCATTATTGGAAAAAGAAAAAATTAATGAAAAAGATTTTAAAAAATTCTTTTAAAACGAAAAAGTACAAAACTCTTTATGGTTTTGTACTTTTCTCGTTTTTAATAATATAAGCTAAGTGCTAAAATTACTCCCAAAATAGAATTGATTAATGTTAATCCAAGTGCGATTGATGACAAAATAATTCCAGCAAGAGAAAAACCATTTTTTTCATTTTTTCTTGCAATACAACCAAGCACAAGTCCTGTAATGGTAACAGGATAGCCAAATAATGGGATTAACCATGCGATCATTCCAACAATTCCTAATACAAAAGAAGCAATTGATTTTCCTCCAGCGGGTTGTTGTGTTTTGTTTTCTTCCATTTTTATTATTCCCCCTTAAATTTATTCTATTTTAGTATAATAAAAGAATGATTGATTGTCAACTTAGAAGATAATGATGTCTTAATACCGAATGATAAAATTTCTATTTGGAAAAGAATGTAAAAACAGAGAAATATGTAGGGGGAAGAAATCTCTTTTATTAAAAAGTAGAGAATAAAATTTGAAAACATAAAAAAGATATGATAAAATGTAATCGTCAAAGAGAAATAAGGAAATATTGATATTACATTTACAGATGAGTGATAATTGTTTAATGATAGTATAAAAGTTGGAAGAAGGTGTGAATATGACAATCAGAGAAGCCATTAATAAAGGAGGACTAAAGCTAAAAATGCAAAAAATAGATAGTCCTAAATTAAAAGCTAGAATGTTGATGCAATTTATGCTAGGAAAAACAAGACAATATATTACAGTATATGACGAAGAAATTTTAACCAAACAATACGAGGAAAAATACTTCAAAAACATAGAAAAATTAGCTAAAGGCATACCTTTGCAACACATTACTCATCAACAAGAATTCATGAAAATGAATTTCTATGTGAATCGTCATGTACTAATACCACGTCCAGATACGGAGACTTTAGTAGAAGAAGTAATCCAAATTGCAAAAAGAATAAAGGCAAAAAAGATATTAGATTTGTGTACAGGAAGCGGAGCAATTGCTATATCACTTGCTAAATACATAAAAACAAGTCAAATAACAGCAACCGATATTAGCCAAGAAGCATTAGAAGTAGCACAAAAAAATGCGAAAAACAATCAGGTAGAACAACAAATTGCATTTTTGCAATCCAATCTGTGGGAACAAATACCAAAAGAAAAATATGACATGATTGTATCAAATCCACCTTATATCAAAAGAGAAATAATAAGGACATTAGACGAAGAAGTGCAAAAAGAACCACAAATCGCTTTAGATGGTGGTTGGGACGGATTAGATTTCTATCGTTCCATAATAGGTCAAGCAGATGAATTTTTGAAGTATGGAGGATATGTTTGCTTAGAGATTGGTTATGATCAAAAAATAGATGTGATTGATTTGATTGAGCAGGAAGAGAAATATGTGGATACATATTGTAAAAAAGATTTATATGGAAATGACAGAGTAATTATTACAAAAATAGGGGATTAAAGAAAAGAGAAAGGAGAATGAAGATGTCTTTTTCTTCTGATATAAAACAAGAGCTGAATAAAAATAGTAATTTAGCAAATAAAGAAATGGTAAAATATGAATTGATGGGATATCTGATAGCAGGAAATACAAATCTCATCAAGGGAAAAGAGATCAAATTTTCCACAGAAAGTGATTACAATATTAATCGTTTTTCAAAACTTTTATCCAACTTAGACATCAATCATAAAATTGAAGTATCAGGAAAAACTTTTGTCATTAAGGTAAAAATAAGAGACATCAATTTTATGAAAATAGTCAATGACCAATTAGTTTTAAATCTTGAAAAAACCACCAAAGAGGAAATTTTAAAAGCTATGGTTAGAGGAGCTTTTATGGGAGCGGGTTCGGTTAACAATCCAGAAAAGGAATATCACTTAGAAATTGATTTGGGAAATTCAAAAAGTTTAGAAGAAGTTCAGAAAATATTACAGCAACTAGGAATTCGTGTAAAAACTTTGCAAACAGCAATTTACATTAAAGAAGGAGAAGAAATTTCCAAATTTCTTGCTTTAATTGGTGCCAACAAGGCTGTCATGAAATTTGAAGATATTCGAATTCAAAAAGAAATGAGAGGGAAAGTAAATCGTTTAGTCAATTGCGAAACAGCAAATTTGAATAAAACAATCAATGCCTCGATTAGGCAAATTACATCGATAAAAAAATTACAAGAAACAGGGGCTTTTCAAAAATTAGAAGATCATTTAAAAGAAATAGCAATGTTACGATTAGAAAATCCAGATATGCCGTTACAAGAATTAGGAAAATTATTAAAAAAACCAGTTGGAAAGTCAGGCGTGAATTATCGATTGAATAAAATTGTAGAACTAGCCGAAGAGAAGAAGGAATGAGATTAGATGAAAAAAGAAGAATTAGGCATCTATATCCACATACCATTTTGCAAAAGCAAATGCTATTATTGTGATTTTACTTCTTATACCAATCAAAATGAAAAAATAGAGGGTTATATAAAAAAAGTAATAGAAGAAATGAAGCAATATCAGTGGAATCAATATAATATTACAACCATTTACATAGGAGGGGGAACCCCCTCTTATCTGGAAGAAAAAGATATCATACAATTGATGGAAAAGTTAAAACAACATTTGTTAGAAAATCAAACCAGTTGGGAAACAATCGAAATAACAATGGAAATGAATCCAGGAACTATCACAGAGCAAAAGTTGAACCAATATAAAAAAGCAGGGGTAAATCGAATTAGTATAGGTTTACAAACAACAAAAGATACATTGTTAAAAGAAATTGGCAGAATTCATACCTATCAAGAATTTTTAGATGCCTATCAACTGGCAAAAAAAGTAGGATTTGATAATATTAATGTGGATTTCATGATAGGACTACCCAATCAAACCATTCAAGATATCAAAGACACATTAGAAGAAATACAAAAGCTGGATCCAACGCACATTAGTGTATATTCTTTGATTGTTGAAGAAAATACAAAAATGGAAGCTTTTATTGCAAAAGGTGAATTACAATTACCAGATGAAGAAACAGAAAGACAGATGTATTGGTATGTAAAAAATAAGTTAGAACAAAAAGGTTATCGACATTATGAGATTTCTAATTTTGCCAAAATAGGAAAAGAATCAAAACATAATTTGAATTGTTGGGAGCAAAAACAATACATTGGATTAGGAGCAACAGCACATTCTTATTTACATGGAGTTCGTTTTTCTAATTCTGCTTTTACAAAGCAAGGAGAATGGAATTGGAATGATAAAAAAATAGAAGAAGAACAAACATTGGAAGATATGAAAAAAGAATACATGTTACTTGGATTAAGAAAAATTGAGGGGGTAAATATACAGAACTTTAAAGAAAAATTTATACAAAATCCTATTTTTATCTTTCGAAATGAAATACAAAAATTAGTAAAAGAGGAACTTTTAATGGTTGATGGCAATTTTATTCGTTTGACGAATAAGGGAATTGATTTTGCTAATTTAGTGTGGGAAGAATTCATTTAAAAGAAAAAATGTTCGTAAAAAGTATTGACAAATAAAAAAAAGGACGATACAATAATAGCGAACATTTTTTTAGTATAAAAATTTAGGAGGAAGAAAATGATTACAACATTACACATAAAAAATATAGGAATTATAGAAGATATAACCATTGATTTTGGACAAGGTCTAAATATATTAACAGGAGAAACTGGAGCAGGAAAAACACTGATCATAGATTCTTTGCAAATCATATCAGGCGGTAGATTTTCAAAGGAAATGATACGAAAAGGAGAAAATCAATCTTATGTAGAAATGTGTTTATATGCACCAAAACATAAAGAAGCAATTGATGGTAATATTATTTTATCCAGAGAAATTAATTTAAATGGTAAAAATATGTGTAAAATTAATGGTAGAATGGTAACCGTTAATGAATTAAAAGAATTTATGAGAAGTTTTGTAGAAATTCATGGACAAAACGACAATCAGAATCTATTAGAGAATAAAATGCATTTATACTATTTAGATGGTTTTATTGGAGAAAAAATGTTAGAACCAAAACAAAAATATCAAGTTTTATATGAAAGATATTGTGAAATCAAACAACAATTAAAAGTAAACTTTGGAGACGAAAAGGAAAGACAAAGAAAATTAGATTTGTTACAATACCAAATAAAAGAAATGGAAGAAGCAAATTTGAAACCAAGAGAAGAAGAGGAATTAGAAGAAAAAAGAAAGAAAATATTAAATGCAGAAAAAATAACAGAAAACTTACAAGAAGCAGATACCTTAATTTCAGAAAATGGAATTGATAGTATTAGTATGGCAATACGAGCTTTAGAAAAGATTGAACAAATTGACTCCAAATATGAAAAAGCTTCTAGTAGCTTAAAAAACATATATTATGAATTACAAGAATTAGCAAGAGATGTAAACAGTTACAGGAGTGATATGGATTTTAATGAAGAAGAAAGAGATGAAATAGAAGAAAGACTTGATCTAATTTATGCCTTAAAAAGAAAATATGGAAATAATATAGAAGAAATATTGAAATACAAAGAGGCTATCAAAGAAGAAGTAGAATACATAGAAAATGTAGAAGAGTATAATGAAAAATTAAGAAAAACACAAAAAGAAGTAGAAGAAGAAATGGAAAAATTAGCTTATCAATTGCATGAAATAAGATTTCAAAAAGCAGAAGAATTAAGTCAAAAAATAAATCAAGAATTGGAAGAGCTAGAAATGAAAAATGCTCAAATAAATGTAAAAGTGGAATGGGTGGAAAATGAATACTTAAAAACAGGAAAAGATCATGTTATATTTTATATAGCAACCAATAAAGGGGAAGAAGAAAAAGAATTATCCAAAATAGCTTCTGGAGGAGAAATGTCAAGAACGATGCTTGCCATTAAGAAAGTATTAGCAGATAGTGATAAAATTCCAATTCTTGTATTTGACGAGATTGATACAGGAATTAGTGGGAAAACAGCAAATTCTGTTGCCAATAAATTGAGTGCTATTGCTAATTGCCATCAAGTTATGTGCATTTCACATTTACCTAATATTACAGCAATGGCAGATTACAATTATTTTATTAGAAAAGAAGTAAAAGAAGATAGAACGAAAACGCAAGTTAGATTGTTACAAGAAAATGAAGTAATAGAAGAAATTGCTAGGATTTCTTCTGGGGAGGTTAATGAAATAAGTTTGCGATATGCAACTGAATTGAGGAATAAAAAAGTTTCTTAAAATGATAATAAAATCTTTAAGACAAAGGAGAGTGTGTTAAGCACTCTTTGTTTTGCATAAAATAGAAAAAATTGGATAAAATGAAAAAGAAGAAAGGAGAAAATAGAATGAAAGATTTTTTAGAAATTGTAGATGTGCAAGCCTTAGAAATTTTAGACTCAAGAGGAAACCCAACCATACAAGTGGAGGTGGTATTAGAAGGAGGTTATAGAGGAGTGGCATCTGTGCCTTCAGGAGCTTCTACAGGAAGTTTTGAAGCGGTTGAATTACGTGATGGAGACAAAAATAGATATTTGGGTAAGGGTGTTCAAAAAGCAGTAGACAATGTGAACAAAAAAATTGCCAAAAAAATAATAGGAATGAATGTATACGATCAAAGAAAAATAGACCAAGAATTGGTAAAACTAGATGATACACCAAACAAATCAAATTTAGGGGCCAATAGTTTATTAGGAGTATCTTTGGCAGTAGCAAAAGCAGGGGCAGAATCTTTGAATATGGAATTATATCAATATATAGGTGGGATTCAAGCAAAAGAATTACCAGTTCCTATGATGAATATTTTAAATGGAGGAAAACATTCTGAAAATAACATAAGTATCCAAGAATTTATGATTATGCCAATTGGAGAAATTACTTTCCAAGAAAGATTAAAAAGAGGTGTAGAAGTATATCATACATTAAAAAAGGTTTTAAAGGAAAAAGGATATGCAGTAGGAGTTGGCGATGAAGGAGGATTTGCACCAAATTTAGAAAATGAAGAACAGGCATTGGATTTGATTTTAGAGGCAATTAAAAAAGCTGGATATGAACCAGGAAAAGATATTGTGTTGGCTTTAGATGTTGCAAGTACAGAAATGTATGATGAAGCGCAAAAAATAGGAAAAGAAGGGTATTATTTTTGGAAAACAAAACAAATGAAGACAAAGCAAGAAATGATACAATATGTTATTGACTTATGCGAAAAATATCCAATTGTTTCGGTAGAAGATGGGTTAGCAGAAGAAGACTGGGATAGTTGGAAAGAATTAACCAATCAATTGGGAAATCGAGTTCAATTGGTGGGAGATGATTTATTTGTGACAAATCCAAAACGATTGAGAAATGGAATTGAAAAAAATATAGCAAATAGTATTTTAATTAAACCAAATCAAATAGGAACTTTAACAGAAACCTTAGATACTATTTATGAAGCCAAAAGGAATGGTTACAAAACTGTTATTTCACATCGTTCAGGCGAGACCGATGATACAACAATTGCTGATATTGCAGTTGGTGTAAATGGAGGGCAAATTAAAACGGGAGCTCCTTGCAGAATGGATCGAGTTGTAAAATATAATCGATTGTTAAAAATTGAATCAGAATTAAATACACAATAAAATCAAAGCCAATAAACAACTCTGAAGTTTATTGGCTTTGATAAATTCTAATTCATTTTATTATGAAGAATGGTCAATTTTATGATAGAATAAACTAATAATATAGTTGCTAAAACAGCAAAACTAATTAATGTAATTGTTCCAGCTTTTGGTAGAATAGCAGGTGGTTCTTCTAATAAAAGTTTTGGTGTTATATCTGATGTTTTTACTTGTTTGTTGTCATTAAAGTCAGTATAATCTACATCAACTTTTTTATTGGTATTTAGTATTTTGTCAATAATGGAATGGTCAAAATTTTCTTTTAGTTTTAATTTATATTGAACAGTAGCTGTTTGTCCACTTTTTAATTCTGGTATTTTCCAAGTAATAGAATTGTTAGTAGTGTCTACTTTAGCTGAAATGGTTCCTATATTTGCTTCTGATACATAAGCAAAATCAAAGTTTTTAATAATTTCTTCTGGGAAGTAGTCAACAACTGTTATGTCTTTTAAGTTTTTTTCAATTGGCATTAAAGCTTTATAAATGTCGTCTGTAATTGTTTTTTCGATTTCAGCATCTGTTACATAATAGAATTTACCAGCAGTTGGATTGGTTTGGCTACCAAATACTTCACTAATAATTTGACCAAAGTTTTTGGTCGTTGTTCCTGGAACATAAGCTTCATTTGATATTCCAGTTAACATGGTAATAATTTCAATTCCTTGATTGTCTAAAGTTTTTAATTGTTGATTGGTTTTGTTAATAACATCATCAGAATAGTATTTTTGATCATAATCGACAGCAACATTTGGAATACCATCAGTTAAAACAATGATGTATTTGTTGTTATCTTCACTTGTAAATTGTTGACTTGCTAATTTTAGTCCTGCATCTAGGTCAGTTCTAGGACCATTTGCCTGAATATTAGAAATAGCAGTATTTAATGTAGTTACATCATTATTTAAAGCAGATACAATAGAAGCATCTTCTAAGGTTCCTTCTTTACCTGGTTCAACATTAGTAGAGAATCTAACAATGCCTATTTTTAAACTGGTATTGTCTTTTAAAAGGCTAGATACTAAACTGTTTGCAGATTGAAAAATAATATCTTTTCTAGTTTTTCCTTCAGAAACTTCTTCATTCATACTTGCAGAATCATCTAGTACTAATATAATTTCACCAGTTGGTTTGTCTAAAATTTCTTCGTTTGTTACTTGTAATTGTAGTGTTACTTCTTTGTTTGCTAAGTCTTTACCAACTAATTTTTTTTCAAATTTTGAATTTCCACCTAATGGAATGGTACAGATAGGTTCTTCTACTACACTCATAGTTACTGTGCTATAGGAAGCACAAGAAATGTTTGCCATTAAAATAATCATGAAAAATAATCCGATTAATACTTTGTTTTTCATATTAAATACACTCCTTTTTTTATTTATTCTTTCCTATTATAACACAAAATATAAATTATACAATAATTATTTTTATTTTTTTAAAGTAGAAAGAGATTGACGTAAAATTGTCTCTTCGATAAAATAATATTGAAAATAGAAAAGAAAAGGGGAAAACAAATGAAAAAGTCGAAAGAAAAAGGAATTACACTAATAGCTTTAATTATTACAATTATTGTGTTATTAATTTTAGCAGGAATATCAATTGCAACTTTAACAGGGCAAAATGGGGTATTGACAAAAGCAATAAATGCAGGAGAAGAAACCAAAAGGGAAGATTATGAAGAAGCTATAAAAATAATAGGAAATGGATTAAGAAGTGATAAAATATTCAACAGTTGGGACAAAAAAACATATTTAGACGAATTTGAAAAAGAAATAAAAAAAGATAGTAGGTTTAAAGAAGCTCAAATGAAACGAAAAAATGATGGGACTATTTTTATTATTACAAAAGAAAATTATATATTTAAAGTAACAGAAAATGATGTTGAATGTTTGGATCAGGAAATGTTGGATCAGGAAATGTTAGAAAATAAAGTAAATGACTGTAAAAATCCAGATGGAAGTATGAATTACGAAAAATTAAAGGAAGAATTAGAAAAAATAGAGGGCATTCAGGGAGTTCCAGATACGATAGATTCAACTACTTTTCCTTTGGTTGTTAAAGTGAAAGATGAATTTATTGAAATATTAGAAGATGGAACATTACGGTACTGCTGAAGAAATAGATATTTTTAAATTCATCACGAATTCAGGATTGAGTTGGGAAGAATTAGGAATTACTTTTGCATTTAATAACTGTGAATGGAATTCTACTACATCAGGCTGGATTGGAGGAGGACATGGAAATGGTAGAGCTAATTATAGTTGGACAATGACAATGGATTCTAATTATTGGTTTAAAGGGTATACGAGTGTGACTGTAAAATCTTCTTTTCGCCTTAATGCATGTATGCATTGGGATAGCTTTGGTACATATCGATCTACTGCACAAGGCGGAATTGGAGTAGTACCATTGCAAGGAGATGCAACTTGGAGTAATACATCAGTTTGGCAGTACCGGAGGTAAAGCAGATGTGAATCCATATTGGGGAACATTAGAAGCAACAGCACAATTTATTCCTTCCGAGGTATCTAATATCCAATTTGGTGGTTGGGGATATGATCATGATTATGGTCAATCAGAGGCTTTTTTGAATTCTTTAGTAGTTCAATTAAAAAAGTAATAGAATCAAGTATGTTGTTTAGGAAAATAAACCATTTATGATCAAAATGGTTTATTTTTGTGTATCCAATTTTCTGGTGTGTGCTCCTGTTCGCAAAATTAAAAATATTTACTTTTTGCGAAATGCGTAGTATAATATATCAATATTGTTTGCTATAGAATTATTACGAAGAAGTTATGAAATGTAAGTTATAGAGGTAATTGTTATGAATATTATATATAGGCAAATAAGAGAAGAAGAGAAAGAAACTATCAATGATTTATATGAAAAACTTTTAGAGCATCATAGTGCAAGTGTGGGTATGGGACATCGGATATGGATATTGGATTTGGAATGGAATGTTTAGTGAAGAAAGCATTTATAATGCTTATGTCGCTTCATTGTTGAATGGTGAGGGCAAAGAGAGTGAGATAATTGGATATATAATGCTAGAGTTAAATAAAGAAAAAAGATATTCATTTATTCAAGGTTTATTTGTGGAAGAAAAATATAGACATAGAGGTATAGCCAAAAGATTAATAAATGAAGCTGAAAATTATTCAAGAAGTATAGGGTGTAAAGTGATAGAAGCTGAAATAAGAAATTATTTGTTTAGATTTTATAATGAGTTAGGGTTTTCTATATATGAAAAGAAAAATGATTCCTTCTATTTCGTTTCTAAAAATTTGGAAAGAAATATAGAGAAAGAAAAGGATAGTGGTTGGGAGAGATAAAATATAGAAAGTTTGGCATTGTTGACAAGATAAAAAACAAAAATAAAATTACCACACTGCTACAATATAAATTAATAAACTAAATTTTTATATAAGAAAAAGACAAACATACTTGTTCGTCTTTTCCTAAAACCTAGCTTCTTGTTATTTTCCTTGTGTTGTATATTAAATGTTATTTGTTGTTATTTTCAGTCGATACTTCTGTGACAGCATCTTCTTCAGTTATTTCTTCATTTTTAGTATCTGTACCTAAAATAATATGATTTTTCAAGTAGTTTTGCTTGCTTTTGACTATCTTTAAATTCAAAAAACCTATTAGGGTACAGAGGATATAAGTTACCAAACCAAGAATATCATTGAATACAGATTCTTTTAGAATGATACCTAAAATTACCTGAAGAAAGAAAATAACTGATATAATTGATGTCATAATAATCCACACCTTGATGTTGGGTATGGTATTATATTTTTTCTTAATCAGAAGTAAAGTAATAAGCACTAAAGATATAAGTGCTAAAACAAGAGCTGATAATTTTAAAGCTAAAATAATAATTAACATAGTAATACCTCCTAAAGACGTTTACAAGTAAGTAGGTTTTGTTAAAATGTTCACTAAAGCGAACGATAAACAACAAGGAATATCTATATTGTACTATATTTTACATAAAAATGCAAATTTACCGATAAATCTCAATCTAACAAGTTCCAATAAAGCGAAAGCAAATGTTAAAATATATAAACGGAACTTGTATCAATAAGATAAACTTATTTGGCAGTGTTAGTATAGCACAATGTTAAAGTGTAGACAATTACAGTTATCTAATTGTTGAAAGTGACTTTAATCGTCAAAAAGATTTCTGTTATATCCTAATTTTGCACATTTTAACTTATGCTTTACATAAATTAAAAAAGATGATATAATTTCAATATCAAATTTGTAGGAGGTATTAGATATGTACGAAAAGTTGAGACGGAAGAAATTAGAACTGGAAGAAGAGCTTATGATAATTGCACAACAAAAATGGGAACTCGATGAGGAACTTAAGTCTATTCGTAAAACTCTTCAAGATAAAGAAAAAGAAATTGAAGATAAAGAAAAAGAGATATACGATATAATAACTAAAATGGAAAATGCAAAATTACAGCGCAAACAACAAAAGGCTGAAAAAGCAGAAGCCGATAGAAAAGAGAGCGCAAAAAAAGAGGACGATTTGTTTGATATTTTATTGTCTAAATCTTTTTATAAAAGCGTTCGTAAGCATATACCAGAACCACATTGGAAAAAGCTAACTAAAGCGATACAATCAAATGAGTTCTTCGGGTTTATTCTCAAGCATCATTATGCTAACCGTATTATCAAGGCTTATAATAACAATACGGAACTTAATCCAGCAATAATGGAGGCAATTGTATCCAAGATCAAAACTTTAATTAAGTAATATCAAAAAAAATTAAGAGAGTTTTTTTATATGAGAACTATTTTAAATTTTTAGAACTTCCAGAAAAAGTGCAGTGGCGTGTATCGACCAACTGCACTTTTTCGTAGAAGTTCTAGTTATTTATTTTTCTATACTTTAACATTCTGCTATATCTACACTGCCCAATAAGTCTTTCTTATTTGTACAAGTTCCTTTTGTATATTTTAATATTTCCTTTTATTTTATTAGAACTTGTTAGGTTAAGGTTACTCATATAAAAATACTCTTGAAAGTTAAAGACAGGTAAAATTTCAAAAAACACTTGTAAAAATCCAAAAAACATGGTAAAATATCAAATAGAAAAACAAAGCCAAGTAAGAAGCAAAGTAAATTTAGGAAGTAATATGAAAAAGAGAAGATAACCAAGGCTGGAAGTTATCTCATATCTTAAATTGAAATTTCACTTTTTAGGTCTTTTTCCGAACTGGATAAAACAAAGTAAGAAAAAGCGGTCGAACCGTTACAACGAAAATGAGGTTAGTAAAACTAATAAAATTAGGTGGTACCACGAATGATAGCCATTTCGTCCTATAAGCTAGGGGCGAAGTGGCTTTTTGTATGAAAAAGGAAGTGTTGAAATGGAAACAAACAAGAACTTAGAATACTATTTAGATTCTAGAATTTACAGCGGAGAAGATGTGCAAAAAAGCATAGTAGAAACCAAAAAAGAATTTCCTAATAAAAAAATAAAAGTAACCATTGGGTTAAACGAATATGGAATGTATATTATCACATTTCAATTTCAAAATAAAAATAACTTTTTTGCTAAAATTATTATAAGAATCTGGAGAAAATTCAAAAAAACAAGAATGTTGAATAAAGGGGAAAATACCACTGGAAGACGTTATGGGCAATACAAAGAAACCAAAACGTATAAGCCATATTAAATAAGAGAAGAAAGGAAAGAGAAACATGAAAGAACAAATTGTAAAAATCAAAGAAAATTCTGTAAAAGAAATCAATCAATGCCAAGAAGAAAAACAACTAAATGAATTACGAGTAAAGTACTTAGGAAAAAAAGGAGAATTAACAGTTGTCTTAAGAGGAATGGGAGCTTTATGTCCAGAAGAAAGACCAATGATTGGAAGTTTGGTCAATGAAGTAAGAGACGAATTAGAAGAATTATTCCAACAAAAAGAAAAAGAATTTAAAAGAAAAGAATTACAAAAAAAATTAGAAACGGAAAGTATTGATGTAACAGAACCAAGTAAAAAAATAGCATTAGGATCTTTGCACCCAATAACACAAATTATCAAAGAAGTAGAAGAAATATTTTTGGGAATGGGTTATCAAATAGCAGATGGACCAGAAGTTGAAAAAGCAATTTACAATTTTGATAAATTAAATACGCCACCAGATCACCCTGCAAGAGATGTACAAGATACTTTTTATATTACAGAGGATATTGTTTTAAGAAGTCAAACTTCTCCAGTTCAAGCAAGAGTTATGGAGCAACAAAAGCCACCAATTAAAATTATTTGTCCAGGAGCAGTATATCGTTCAGACAGTGTTGATGCCACACATTCACCTGTATTTCATCAAATAGAAGGATTGGTGATCGACAAAAATATAGCCATGACAGATTTAAAAGGAACCTTAGAAATGTTTGCTAAAAAATGTTTAGGAGAAAACACAAAAATCAGATTTAGACCACATCATTTTCCTTTTACTGAACCCAGTGCAGAAGCTGACGTATCATGCTTTGTATGTGGAGGAAAAGGCTGTAGAGTATGCAAAGGAGAAGGTTGGATTGAATTATTAGGTTGTGGAATGGTACACCCAAATGTATTGAAAAATTGTGGAATTGATGAACAAGAATATTCAGGATTTGCCTTTGGATTTGGAGTAGAAAGAATTGCTATGGCAAAATTTGGAATTGAAGATATGAGATTACTATTTGAAAATGACATTAGATTTTTAAAACAGTTTTAAAATAAAAAAGAAGGAGAAGAGAATGAATGAAAGCAAGTATAGAATGGTTAAGAGAATATAGTGATATAGATGTGGATCCAATTGAATTGGGAGATATTTTAACAATGACAGGTTCCAAAGTAGAAACAATTGATCAACTTGGAAATGACATAAAAAATGTAGTAGTAGGAAAAATATTAGAAATTGAAAAACACCCTGATGCTGATAAGTTAGTAGTAACCAAAGTTGATGTGGGAACAGAAAAAATACAAATTGTTACAGGTGCCAACAACATAAAAGTAGGAGATGTAGTACCAATTGCTAAAGATGGTTCTGAATTGCCAGGTGGAGTAAAAATTAAAAAAGGAATGTTAAGAGGAATAGAATCTTGTGGAATGATGTGTTCTGTAGGAGAATTGAACCTTACAGTAGCAGATTATCCAGGGCAAATTGAACATGGAATTATGATTCTAGATCCTAAATTAGAAAAAGATTTAGGGAAAGATGTTGTTGAAGTTTTAAAATTGAAAGAAGATATCATTGATTTCGAAATCACTTCGAATCGACCAGATTGTTTTTCCATTGAAGGATTAGGAAGAGAAACGGCAGTTTCTTTAAAAAAGCCATTTAAAAATCCAAGAAAAAATATCGATGAAATGCAAGTAGAAACCAAACAGGAACTAGAAGGATTAAAAGTTGATATAGAAGCGCCAGACTTATGTTATCGTTATCTAGCAAGAGTGGTGAAAAATGTGAAAATTGGATCATCACCAGATTGGATTGTAAGAAGATTAAAAGCTTGTGGCATTAGAAGCATTAACAATATAGTTGATATCACTAATTATGTTATGTTAGAAATGGGGCAACCAATGCACGCTTTTGATATTAATTCAATTGAAGGAAAGCATATTACAGTTAGACGTGCCAAAAAAGGAGAGAAAATAATCACTTTAGATGAACAACAAAGAGAATTAGATGAAAATAATCTGGTGATAGCAGATGACAAAAAAGCAGTAGCCATAGCAGGTGTTATGGGAGGGCTTAATTCTGAAATTGAAGCAGATACCCAAACCGTTGTATTTGAATCGGCAGTATTTTATGGGGGAAGTGTTAGAAAAACAGCAAAAAAAGTAGGATTAAGAACAGAAAGTTCCTCTCGTTTTGAAAAAGGATTATCTGCTGAAAATGCACTAAGAGCAATCAACCGAGCAGTAGAATTAGTAGAACAGTTAAATGCGGGAGTTGCTGTAGATGGTAAAATTGATGTGTATCCAACCAAGCAAAAAATCAATCAAATTCCTTTTGATGTTGAAAAAATCAACAATTTATTAGGAACTAAGTTAGCAAAACAAGAAATGATAGACATTTTAGACCAATTAGAAATAAAATGGCAAGACGATAAAGTAGTGGCTCCTTACTTCAGAATGGATTTGGAATTGGTAGCAGATATAGCAGAAGAAATAGGTCGTTTCTATGGATATGACAAACTGGATTCAACGTTAATCAAAGCAGATACAACATTAGGAATTAGAAACAAAGAACAAACCATTCAAGAGAAAGTGAAAGAAGTGCTAGTAAATAGTGGATTTTCAGAAATTTATACTTATGGATTTGTGAGCCAAAAAGATTTGGAATTATCCAATATTAGTGAAGAAATAAAAAAATATGCCATTACTGTACAAAATCCATTGAGTGATGAATATAAGTTAATGAGACCGACTACAATACCAAGTATGATGCAAATATTGGCGAATAACTTTAATAAGAAAAATAAACAAGTAAAATTATTTGATTTGTCAAGAAGTTATAAAAATATCAAACAGGAAGTGCAAAAGGGAGAAATACCATTGCAAGAAGAAATTTTAACGGTTGGTATGTATGGGGAAGATGTTGATTTTTATACTTTAAAAGGAATGATAGAAAATATTTTGGAATCCATTTATGTGAAACGATACGAGGTAGAAAAAGAAACGAAAAATGCTTCTTATCACCCAGGAAGATGTGCTAATTTAAAAGTGGGTGTAGATGTGATTGCAACTTTAGGAGAAGTACACCCAGAAGTATTGGAACATTATGGGATTTCTAAAAGAGCTTATATGGCAGAAGTTAATGTTAGTAAATTAGTAAAATATGCAAAAGCAAATAAAAAATATACAGAAGTTCCTAAGTTTCCAGCAGTAGAACGAGACATTGCTGTTATAGTAGAGGAAAAAATAGAAGTTGGTCAAATTGAAAAAATAGTAACGAAAAAAGCCAAAAAGTTACTAGAAAGTATCCAATTATTTGATATTTATCGAGATGAGAAGTTAGGAGAAAATAAAAAAAGTGTTGCTTATTCATTAGTTTTTAGAGATCCGAAAAAAACATTAAATGATGATGAAATTAATGGAGTGATGGAAGAAATTATAACAGAATTGGAAAAACAGTTAGGGGCAACATTAAGGAAAAACTAAAAAGATTACAATTGTATTAAGTTTTTGTTATAATTGTAATATTTGTTGACAATTGAATAAGAATATTTTATAGTAAAGTAAAGTCGTAAAATAATGGAGGAGACGAGGAATGAAGAAACAATTTAAAAAGATGATTTCTTTTGTTGCAATCGTACTAATGACTTTACTTTTTTTCAATGTTACTTATGCATCAGATGAATTAAAGTGGATTGTACCAGAAAAATCAAAAGAAATGAAAACATGGGAAGCATTATCAGAAGATAAAAGAAACCATGTAATAGAACCAATTTATTTCAATCCAGAATTGAAAGAAAGTGTAAAAAAATCAACTTATAATCAAATCAATACAATCGCACAAGCATCTTTGGAATCGAGCTATCGAAGAACAGGGTTAACAGTACGCGATCAAAAACAAACAGGTACTTGTTGGGCTTTTGCTTTTACGGGAACATTACAAGGAACAGGGGAAGGAAGACAATATTCACCATTATATCTAAATTATGTAGCTTCTAGAATCTATAATAAAACGATAACAAGGGGTGCAAATTTCAGAGTATCCATGGGAACAAGTGCATCTGGAAAATTCCCAGTATTGGAAAGTAAGATGCCATTTGACAGTGTATATAATGAAACAACAAATTTGAGTAGTAATGACTATTTGATACCAATTGACCAATTGCCAGCAGGCAGTTTGAATCAAACGATTGATGCTAGAGTAATGGACGCAACTTTTTTTACCAATATCAATAAAGAAGTAGATGAAAGCGGAAACATAACTTATACAGATGACAATGGAGAGGAATATATAGAAGAAGAAGTTCAGGCAATTAGAAACATCTTAAAAGATCACATCAAAAATAAAGGACCAATTACAGCACAAATGTATGCAGAAGTAAGTAAATCTTATAATGGAGAAACAGGAGCTTACAATTATAACGGACCAGTAGTAGCTCCCAATCATGATGTAGCATTAATTGGTTGGGACGATAATTATGCTGTTTCTAATTTTAAAGAAGGTTGCCGTCCTAAAAAACCAGGAGCTTATATTGCTTTGAATTCACAAGGATTAAATGCTGGAAAAGATGGATATTTATACATTTCTTATGAAGATGTAATGATTGAAACATTATTAAATGGAATTAACAAATTAGAAGAATATAACAACCAAGATGAAATACCTTATGATAAACTTTATCAATATGATGAATTAGGATATACATTCTTAATTGGTGCTAATACGAGTGCTTTAATGGCAAGTAACGTATTTTCAAGAGAGAATACAAAAGTAGAATATTTGAACGAAGTAGGAATATTTTTACCAATTACAGAAGGCGTAGAAATATATGTTAATCCTAATAGTGATGATATGGGAAGAGAGAATTTGCAAAAAGTAGCTGTAGAAACAACTAATATTACACCAGGGTATCACATTATAAAATTAGCAAATCCGATTCAATTATCAGGAAGTAAATTTGTAGTAGCAGTAAAATATATTAATGCAGATGGACAAACAGCAATACCATTGGAAGCGAATTGGGTAGCAAGTGGAATATCCGATGTTTCCAATGTTACCGATACAGCTAAATCTAATCCGAAGGAAAGTTATGTGTCTTTGAACCAAGGTTTGGATTGGGCAGATGTTTATAATCTTCAAGTGAGTGATCAAATTACACTAAAAGATACCAATACTTGTATTAAGGCCTATACAACCATTTCTGATGAGCCAGTAACAGTAGATGTAACAGGAGTTACTTTAAATAAAACAGAAGCTACGATTCAAGTTGGAAAAACAGATATGTTAGTTGCAACAGTGCAACCTACGAATGCAACCAACAAGAATGTGATTTGGACAAGTTCAAATGAACAAGTGGCAACCGTAGAGAATGGGGTAATAACAGCAAAAGCAAAAGGAAATACAACGATAACAGTAACAACAGAAGATGGAAATCATACAGCAACTTGCCAGATAACAGTAGAGAAAAAAGAAGAACCACCCATTACTGTTAATGTAACAGAAGTAAAATTAAATAAAACTACGACATCAATCAAGGTAGGAGAAACAGAAACACTAGTAGCAAGTGTATTACCTGCTAATGCAACCAATAAAAATGTAACTTGGACAAGTTCGAATGAAAGGGTGGCAACCGTAACAGGAGGAGTGGTTACAGGAATAGCAGAAGGAACAACGACCATAACAGTAAGAACGGAAAATGGAAGTCATACAGCAACTTGTCAAGTAAATATACAAAAAACAGAAGAAAAACCAACGATAACAAAAGTAACAGGAGTAACTTTAAATCAAAAGAGCTTAACCCTAACCGTTGGAAATTCAGGAAATGTAGTTGCAACCATTACACCAGCGAATGCAACCAATAAAGAAGTGCAATGGAAGGTGGAAGATGAAACAATAGCTACCATTTCTAAAACAGGAATTATTAAAGCTTTAAAAGAAGGAACAACAACAATAACAGTTACTACTTTGGATGGTGATTTCAAAGCAACTTGTAAGTTGACAGTTGCTAAAAAGACAAATTCACCAGATGATATTTATTCCGATGATGGTTCTAATACAAACCATACAAATGGACAAAATGGAAGTAACAAGAATAATACTATTTCAGGTGATAGCACAGTTTCTAATAGTAAAATGCCTTATGCTGGAAATTCTATTACTCTTTTCATCGGAATTGTTTTAGCAGTGATTGTAACAGTGGTTTTACTAATAAAATTCAGAAGATTAAAAGATATAAAATGATAAAGGAGGAATAAAAATGGGAGAAGAAACTAATATAGAAAGAAAGAAAAGATTGTCTCCAGAAGCAACCATTATGCTAACAATAGGAGCAACAGCACTTGCTGTAATCGTGTATCGAATAGTACATTTTATTTTTACAGGTAATTAATAAAATAAGAGATCCTTCTTTCGGAAGGATTTTTTTATTTGGCGGATCTACAATTTTTGTTCCTTTTTTTGTAAAAACACTTGACAAAATACAAAAAAAGATGTAAAGTATATTAGCATTACAAATAGAAAGAGGTAGTAGTGATGGAAGAAAACGTAAAAATCAGTATGTTAAATGAAATTTACGGGAAAATGTTAACAAAGAAACAATATGAAATCATAGATGACTACTACAACAATGATTTATCCTTATCAGAAATAGCACAAAACAATGAAATAACAAGACAAGCGGTAAGAGATATTTTAAAAAAGGGAGAAAAAAAGCTATTTGAATACGAAGAAAATCTATTACTGATGGAAAAAACATTAAAACAAGGAAAAAAAATTGAAAAAGTTTTAGGCCAATTAGAAACAATCCAGAAAAGCAATTCTAATCAAAAGATTGTGAGTGAAATACAAAGCATCATAAGTGAAGTACAAAGTTTGGGCAAAGACTTACACTAGAAAGGTATGTGATAGAAATGGCATTTGAAGGACTATCAGCTAGATTACAAGAAATAACGAAAAAAATCAGAGGAAAAGCAAGAATAACAGAATCAGATTTGAAAGAAATGCTAAGAGAAGTAAAACTTGCTTTATTAGAAGCTGATGTAAACTATAAAATTGTAAAAGACTTTATAGCAACCATTGGAGAAAAAGCATTGGGGCAAGATGTATTAAAATCATTAACACCAGGGCAACAAGTTATAAAAATAGTAAAAGACGAAATGGTGGAATTACTAGGAGGAACAGAAAGCAGAATCAGTTTTACACCCAATCCACCAACCATTATTATGTTGGTGGGATTACAAGGTTCTGGTAAAACGACAACAACAGGAAAACTTGCTAATTTACTTCGAAAACAAGGAAAAAATCCATTACTAGTTGCTTGTGATATTTATAGACCTGCAGCGATTCAACAATTACAAGTAGTAGGAAAACAATTAAACATACCAGTATTTGCCAATGAAAATTCAAAAGATGTTGTTCAGATTGCCAAACAAGCATTGTCAACTGCTATTTCAAAATTAAATGATGTTGTTTTATTAGATACAGCAGGTCGATTACATATCGATGAAGCATTAATGGACGAATTAAAGAATCTAAAGGCGAATATAAAGCCACACGAAATATTATTAGTAGTAGATAGTATGACAGGTCAAGATGCTGTGAATGTGGCAGAAAAATTTAATGAAGCTTTAGGAATCGATGGTGTTGTATTAACTAAGTTAGATGGTGATACAAGAGGTGGTAGTGCATTATCGGTAAAAAAAGTAACGGGAAGACCAATCAAGTTTGTTGCAACAGGGGAAAAATTAAGTGATATAGAGGTATTTCACCCAGAAAGAATGGCAGGAAGAATTTTAGGAATGGGAGATATCTTATCTGTTATTGAAAAAGCAGAAGAAGCTTTAGATTTAGAAGAGGCAGAAAAATTAGAAAAACAATTTAAGAAAAAAGAGTTAGATTTAGATGATTATTTAGCACAACTAAGGCAAGTCAAAAAAATGGGTTCATTTTCTTCTTTACTAAAAATGATACCAGGAATGAACCAAATAAAAGATTTAAAAGTAGATGACAAAGAATTTGAAAAAATAGAAGCGATTATTTGTTCCATGACTAAAAAAGAAAAAAGAGACACAAAAATTTTAAATGCAAGTCGTAGACAACGTATTGCAAAAGGAAGTGGAACAACTGTACAAGACATCAATAAATTTATCAAATCATTTGAAATGACACAAAAGATGATGAAACAAATGAAGAGCAATAAAGGCGGTATGAAAAAATTATTAAATGGAATAGATCAAAACGCCTTAAAGAATTTTAAGTTTTAATTATGTTTTTAACTTTTATCATAGATAAAAAATAAAGAGAAAAAAGGAATTTCTTAAAACTCTAAAAAGGGATTTTAAGGAACGTCCCTTTAATCCCTTTAAAAAATTTGGAGGTGAAAAAAATGGTAAAAATCAGATTACAAAGACAAGGAAAGAAAAAGGCTCCATTTTATCATATCGTAGTGGCAGATTCAAGATGTCCAAGAGATGGTAAAATAATTGAGCAATTAGGAACTTATGATCCAATGACTGAACCAGCAACGATTCGTATTGACAAAGAAAAAGTAGAAAAATGGATTAAAAATGGTGCAAAACCAACAGATACGGTAAAAGCATTAATCGAAAAAGCGTAATGGTCAAATGGAATAGTAGGATAGACAATAAAAAATGGAGGAACTGAAGAATGAAAGATATATTAGAAACCATTATTTTAAACTTAGTTGATCAGAAAGAAGCTGTTGAAATAAAAGAACTTGATGGTGAAAAGTCAATTGTTTTTGAAGTAAAAGTTGCTGATGGCGATATGGGAAAAATAATAGGAAAACAAGGAAGACTTGCAAAATCGATTAGAACAGTAATGAAAGCAGTAGCTACGAAAGAACAAAAAAGAGTTTCAGTTGAATTTATTGGATAATTGGAGTATGATATGACAAAATATCTTGAAGTAGGTCAAATTGTAAATCATTTTGGAATAAAAGGAATGGTAAAAATCAAACCTTTTACCGATGATATCAATCGATTTGATCGATTAAAAACAATATATATTGAAAGCAAAAAAGAAAAAAAAGAATATGAAATCGAAGAAGTAAAATATCATAAAAATATGGTATTAATGAAATTAAAACGGTATTGACACAGTAGAGGAAGCAGAAACTTTAAGGCAGAGCTATCTTTTGGTAGATCGTCAAAAGGAAGAACCGCTAGAAGAAGGAGTTTACTATATTGTGGATTTACTAGGATTACCTGTCTATACAGACAAAGAACAATTATTAGGTAAAGTAGATGATATTTTTAATACAGGAAGTAATGATATATATGTTGTAAAAGATGAATTAGGGAAACAAATTCTTTTACCAGGAATT
This sequence comes from Clostridia bacterium, assembly GCA_022791675.1. Classification (GTDB taxonomy): domain Bacteria; phylum Bacillota; class Clostridia; order TANB77; family CAG-508; genus CAG-269. The sequence goes on from JAAVZN010000107.1 coordinate 33,582, forward strand.
CCAGATGTGCTAAAAAAGGTAGATTTGGAGAAGGGAAGAATAATTGTTCATCTAATACCTGGTTTGATGTAAAGGATCGTGGGAGAAAATGAAATTTGATGTTTTAACTCTTTTTCCAGAGATGTTTGAACCATTGAAAACAAGCATAATTGGAAGAGCTATAGAGAAGAAAATAATCGATCTTAACTTAGTTAATATAAGAGATTTTTCGGAAGATAAACATAAAAAAGTAGATGATACTCCCTATCGGTGGTGGTGCAGGTATGGTAATGAAACCAGATGTTGTTTATCGAGCTTATCAATCCATTGAGCAAAATCATGCTAAAGTTATTTATATGTCACCACAAGGTACAACATTAAATCAACAAATGATTGAAAAATTAAGCAAAGAAAGTCATCTGATTATACTTTGTGGACACTATGAAGGAATGGATCAAAGAGTAATAGACAAAATTGTAGATGAGGAAATTTCGATTGGCGATTATGTCTTAACAGGGGGAGAAATTCCTGCTATGGTGTTGATGGATAGTGTTAGTCGATATGTAGAAGGCGTATTGAAAAAAGAATCGATTTGTGAGGAAAGTTTTTCAACAGGCTTACTAGAATATCCACAATACACTAGACCAGAGGTGTTTGAAGGAATTGGTGTTCCAGAAGTATTGTTGTCAGGTCATCATGAAAAAATTGAAAAGTGGCGCAAAGACAAGTCGATGGAAGTAACCAAAAAGAAGAGACCGGATTTGTTAGAAAGTTAGTAAACGAAGTGCTAATAAAAAGCACCGCTCGTGAATTAAAAGAAGGAGGGAATTCGAAAATGGATATTATTAAATCTATTGAACATGAACAATTGAAAAATAAAATACCAGAATTAAAAGTTGGTAATACAGTTAAAGTACACGTAAGAATAAAAGAAGGAAACAAAGAGAGAATCCAAGTATTTGAAGGAATTATCATTAAAGTACAAGGTGGAGGAGTGAATCAAACATTTACTGTTAGAAAAATATCTTATGGTGTAGGTGTTGAAAAAACTTTCTTAGTACATTCACCTTTAGTTGAAAAAGTAGAACTAGTAAGAGTGGGAAAAGCAAGAAGAGCAAGATTATTCTATTTAAGAGACAGAGTTGGTAAATCTGCTAAGACAAAGGAACAAATTGGAGCAAGAATTGAAGATAGAGAAATTGTGATTAAAGAGGAATTAGCAGAAGAACCAGTATCAGAAGAAGTGGAAACAAAAACACTTGAAACTGCTGTTGAAACACCAGCAGTAGAAGAGAAAACAGAACCAGTAAAAGAGGAAACAAAAGTAGTGGAAGAAGTGAAAACGGAATCTGCTCCTGAAGAAGCTCCTGCTGTTGAAACAGAAAATGTTGCTGTTCAAGAAACAGTAGATACGGTAAAAGAAGAAGTTGTGGAAGATGTGAAAGAAGAACCAGCTGAAGCAGAAAAAAAAGATAAAGAATAAGATATTGAGCACGATACAGTTAATGTATGGTGCTTGATTTTTATGTTGGTATGTGTTATACTAATTAACGTAACATGGTACGAATATTAATTTTGTAAAATTAAGGAGGAGCATGATGATTTTAGAAACAAAAAAAGATGGAACATGGGTGGCAAAAATTGGAAGAAAGATATGGGAGTTAAAACTACTTTCTTCTAATGGAAAAGAACGGAACTTTGAAACAACTTGTACGGAAAATGGTATTGTAAAGTCTAGGTTTGAAATAATACAAGAAGATAACATTTTTTTTGTAAAAAATAGAGTAGACGAAACAATACTAAAAAATTTTTTACCAGTATTAAAACTGTTAGCTGAAATGGCTAACATGGAAAAGAAAAGTAACTAAAATCAAACGAGGTGCCAAGTATTATAAGGCACCTCAAATTTTTACTTCTTTTCTTTTAAATTTGGAACATATCTTCCATTGTATAAAATCCAGCAGATTGTTTAATAAGAAATTCAGAAGCCTTAAGAGCACCTTCTGCAAAGACATTGCGAGAATAAGAAGTATGTTTTAATTCAAAAGTTTCAAACTCTCCAAAAAATTGCACAACATGTTCACCTACAATGTTTCCACCACGAATGGAATGCATACCAATTTCATTGGTATCTCTTTTTTCACGTTTATCGTGTCGATTATATTCACAATGTAAGGTGTTTTCAAGAGAATCATTGATGGAATCAGCAAGCATTTGTGCAGTTCCACTTGGACTGTCAATTTTACGATTATGATGTGTTTCTGTTATTTCAATATCAGTATCTTTTAATAAAGGAGCAAGCCATTGGACTAATTTTTTCATAATCATAATATCATAAGACATATTGGCTGATTTAAAAATAGGAATTTGTTTACTATATTGTTTGATTTTTTCTTCTTCTTCTTGGGAAAAACCAGTAGTAGCAATTACAATAGGGACATGATTTTGAACCGCATATTCCAAAATGTGAAAAGTAGCAACAGGAACAGAAAAATCAATAATAATATCAGGCTTTTCTGTTATATTTTTAATTTGATCAAACACAGGAAAAGCAAATTCTCCTGTTACATTTCGGTCAAAACCACATTTTATTACAAAATTTTTACTTTGTTCTATTAAATCACATACAATTTGCCCCATTTTTCCGCTACAACCATTTACCATTACTTCTAACATATTATTTTATCCTTTCTACTATTATTTCAATCTTGATAATTCATCTTTTAATATATTTTGTTTTTCCTTACTTAATTCTGTCAAAGGCAATCTAGGAATACCAAAGTTATAACCTAACATATTTAATGCTGATTTGACAGGAATGGGATTCACTTCACTAAATAATGTTTTGATCAAAGGGATTGCATTCAATTGCATTTTAGTGGAAAGATCAATCTTGCCATCAAGAAAGTTTTGAACTAAATGATGTGTGTATTCTGGTAGTACATTAGATAAAACAGAAATAACACCAATTCCACCAAGGGATAAAACAGGCAAAATCTGATCATCATTACCAGAGTATATGTGTAAATTCTCACCACATAAATGTGCTATTTCAGCTACTTGGGATAAATTTCCACTGGCTTCTTTAATGGCTACGATATTTTCAATTTTTGAAAGTTCCAAACAAGTTTTAGGCTCTATATTAACACCAGTCCTGCCAGGCACATTATAAAGAATGATGGGCAAAGAGATATTTTTTGCAATTTCTTGATAATGTTTAATTAAACCATGTTGTGTACATTTGTTATAATAAGGGGTAACAATTAATAATCCATCAACTCCTAAACTTTCTATTTTTTGAGAATATTCAATCACTTGTTTGGTATTGTTACCTCCCGTTCCAGCAATGATTGGGATTCTTCCTTTTGCTGTTTTAACGGCACATTCAATGGTTGCGATTTTTTCTTCTGTTGTCATAGTAGAAGCTTCTCCTGTGGTTCCACAAACGATAAGACTATCTATTTTGTTTTGAATTTGATTTTCTACTAGTTTTTCAAATTCTTTTAAGTTTACACCATTTTCATCAAAAGGTGTACAGATGGCTGTACCACAGCCTTTAAATAAAATTTTTTTCATTTCGAAATCACTCCTTCAAAGAGTTTTCAAGATACGAATGTAATTACATTCATAAGCTATAAAAAGTATATTATAAAACCAAAAAAAAAGAAATAGAAAAATAAAAAAAATAAAAAAAGTATTGACAAAAAATAAAAAACATTATAGAATGAGAACAACAAAAGCGAACAACAATTCGAAGAACGGAAATTTGATTAAAATAAGTTTTAAGGAGTGGAAAAATGAATTTAGTAAGAAGAAAAGTAAGTGTGAAATCATTAGAAATTAAAGGAATAGAAAGACACCCAGTTCCTTTGTTGGGAATGGATTATAAAGTGAAAATTATTTATAAAAATACTAAAATTACGGAATTAGATGTAGAGAAAAACATCATAAAAATATCACTACCAAATCGTTATAAAAAAATGAATAAGAAAGAAATATTGGATTTAGCAATTGATAAAATGTATGAACAAATAGCAAAAGTGGAAATCGAAAGAGCAATGGAAAAAACAAGAATCATGTTAGGATTTGCACCAGAAGAATATGAAATTAAGAAAATAAAGAAATTAGGAGTTTGTCAAGAACAAAAAATAACCATTCATCCAGAGCTTGTAAAATATAGCCGTAAGGTAATTGACTATGTCATTTTACATCAATATTGTCATTTAAAACATAAAAATCATACAAAGGCATTCTTAAGAATGTTGGAATCCTATTTTCCAGATTACAAGAAATGTGAAGAAATATTGTTAAATATATCATAAAACTTATCATCTTTTTTTGTTAAAAACCTCGACAAAAGCTTGGCAAAGTGATAAGATATAGTAGCGAACTATATTGGGGTGTCGCCAAGTGGTAAGGCAATCGGCTCTGACCCGATCATTCGTAAGTTCGAATCTTACCACCCCAGCCATGTCGAAACTAGTTAGTTTGACTAGTTGTTTTATTTTATAAAACAACATAAGTCAAAATACTGTTGCTCCTTATTTCGAAAAAAGTATCGCTTTGCTAACAACTTTTTTCGAGGTTATTATCTGTAAATGTAAGAACATTTGATAGTACGTTTGCAGATTTATTTTTTGTATCTTTTTCTATCAGAAAAGAAAATGCTTGATATTATGAAAAGAGTATTTGAAGATAGTTCTTATGAACTAATTGAAATACAAGAAAATTTTAGAAAATGTACCTGCATTATTAGAATATAGAAGAAGCTATCAAAAGAAAATTATGATAGTTTCAAGAAATAAAGAAAACAAACAATAAAAAAAAGATTTTGATAAATGGAAAAAAGAAGCCCAAGCAAAAATAAAACTATTCAAGCAGGGTAAATTAGAAGAAGATACTTTGTATAATTGGATAGTTGAAAATAAATAAAAAATTGGAGGAATAAACAATGGAATTAGAAGCTTTTGATTTTAGTAAAAATATAACTGAAAAAGAATTATTTGAACATATTAGGTATTATTATACCATGTCTCGTATTGCTACAAAAATAGCTGAAACAAATAAAAGAGAAGCTATGGAAATGTATAAGGAAATAAGAAATAATCTTAATATTGAATATAAAGAATATCACAAAGTAAAAAACTTTGATTTCATACATAAAAATGGGATATATTCACAATATGTTGATAATATAACTAATGCTTGTGTCAAGCCAACAAACGTAAATTCTTTTGAAAGATTAAATAGCAATTTATATGATGTTCAAGATTATATAGATTATGGATTTGATAACTTTTTAGATATAAGTAAAGAAGATAATATTGATTTGAATAATATAGATAAATATTTAGGTAAGAAGTGTAATCTTATTACTAAAGATTACCTTGTCTATGAAGGAAATGTGGATTTAAAACTGTTTGAAGTTATAAATAACAATAAAGAAAAGGTAGAATCAATTTCAATATTTGATTTTAATAAATGGAATAAAATTGATATAAATGATATTAGAGCAATAGATATATTAATATAAAAAAGAGGTATTATATGAATTTAGAAATAGCAAATGCAATATCTGGGTATATTGAAACATTATGACACTAATAAAAAGTTAATAAGTATATGTGGAATAGATGTCTGCTATCATAATACAGGAGATTATGAAAAAGTGGTATTAGATATTATCCAAAACATTCCAAGACTTGTTCCATATTCTTTTAATGTAAAAAAAGATAAAGATACAGATGGATTATTAGAATATAGTAATGAGATAGTGTATTTAAGAGAAACTTATGATAAAATATTAGCTAATCATACTGAAACATTAAAAAAAGTTAAACAAATCAGAAATAAGTATGAGCATAAATTACACGATATTCAATATCAATCTTCTGGAAGTGGAACACATAATTTATTCGATATCGAATTTAAAGTAGAGGATCATAATGTTACTATATATGCAGGAGAATTGATAAAATTACTTAAAGATATAAATATATTATTTGCCCAAATAGTACAAGATATAAGTACCTATGCATACCAAAATGATAAGACAGATTACTTATACTATCAACGTATAACAAGGTTTGATTTTATAGATTTTAACGAAATTTATGAAAGTGATTTATTAAGAAAAATAGGAAAAATAATGAATAAATACTAATTGGAGGTATTGAAATGACAGAAAAAGAAGTTATAGATGCAATAAAATATATGCAAGAGTATCAAACAGAAACAGACAAACTAGAAGCAAAAACAGCTGAAAAAGGTTGCCCACAAAAGTGTTACGATACGATTTCTGCATTTGCTAATAAATATGGTGGAATTATAATATTTGGAATAAATGAGCATAATAATTTTATAGAGCAA
>JAAVZN010000011.1 GCA_022791675.1 Clostridia bacterium
ATCAATAAAAATCTGTTTTATAGTAAATTTAGACATTAATATCACCGATAAAAATATATCATAAATTAGTGAAAAAGCAAAACTAAAGAGCCTAAACTTAATCAGACTCTTTAAGGGCGGAATTTATTCCGCTTTTTTATACTTAATTAAAAAACTTTCTAATATAGAAAACACATAGTACAAGAAATTGATACAATTTTTTGAAATACGAGTAAAAATTATTTACAATCAAAAATCAATATGTTATAATCAATCAGAAGAAAAATAAAGAGGTGAAAAGATTGAATCAGATATTAAATGTAGATGATAGTAACAATCATAAGAGGGAAAAGGCTACCAAAACGAAAATGCCTAAAATGCCTAAAACCAAAAATAGCGAACCAATAGCGATCCATACAATAGTAAAATTTTTTGCAATTGCAATTTTAATATTTGGAATCTGTATGATTGGATCAGGTTCTTATTCTATGTACAAAGAAGCTAGTAAAGAAGTAAGTAAAACAAAGCCTGTAATTTATGTTGAACAAACATCAGCAGAAGAACTTTTATTGAAAATAACACATAACAAAGAATTAGTTAGCATAACTTATGACTGGAATGAAGAAGGTTCTGTTCAAATACCAGCCAATGGTAGAAAACAAGTAGAAACAATCATAGAAATACCAACAGGAACCAATACATTAAAAGTATATGCAAGTGATATAGAAGGACAAGAAATTGAATATGAGCAAGTCTATACAGTAGAATCAGACATCAATATCAACATTGAACCAGAAGGAAACAACCTAAAAGTAACAGCAAACGGAGTAAATAACCTTCAATTTATGACTTATCGTTGGGACGAAGAAGAAGAAACAAGAGTTGATATAGAAGGAAATGAAGTAGAAGAAACAATAGAAATACCAAAAGGATTACACACACTAACAATTAATGTAGTAGACATCAATAATAAAACAGAAACAAAAGAACAAGAAGTAAATGGCGTAACCAAACCAAAATTAGAAGTAACAACAGATGGTTCAGATAACTTTATTATTAAGGCATCTGATGAAGAAGGAATCAAAAAAGTACAATTTATCATCAATGAAGAAGAAAGATATGAATTAGACTTAGAATCACAATTATCACCAGAAGATAGAAAAGAATTTGAATACTCTTATCCATTACATGATGGAGAAAACAAATTAGAAGTAACAGTATATAACAATAGTGATGTAACAGAGACATTTCGTGCATTAGTCGAAAAATAATAAAGGGGAAAATATGAACATTAATCTAATTGAACTCACAATTTATTTTATAATCTATTCATTTTTAGGTTGGGTTATGGAGTCAATTGTAAGATCTATTTGTGAGAAGAAGATAATCAATACGGGCTTTCTAAGAGGCCCGTTTTGCCCGATATATGGGATAGGAGCTACTATTATGTTTCTATTCTTAGAAAGTTTTGCTCAAAAACCAATCCTACTATTTTTCATTTCCATAATCATTTTAACAATATGGGAATATGCAGTAGGAGTATTTTTAGAGAAAGCATTTCATACAAAATATTGGGATTATTCCGATCACAAAATTAATTTTCAAGGAAGAATTTGCTTGACCAATTCACTGTACTGGGGAATATTAGGAGTTTTATTTGTAAAATATATTCATCCATTTGTACAGCAACTAGTAGAAAAAATAGATGGAAATTTGTTAAATTATGTAATGGCAATTTTATTTACCATTTTTATAGTAGATACCATTACTACGATTATCCATGTAAAAAATATAAAAGCAACCTTAGAAAATATAGAAAGAATCAATAAAGAAATAAAAGAAAAGCTAAAAGAAATAAGAGCTTTAAGAAAAGAAAAAGGAGAAAAAATTACAACAACTGACAATGTACAACAGATGGTAGAAAAATTGAAAAAGAAAAGAGACAAAACAATTGTACATCTATATCGAAACGTAAACCGTTTAAAAAAGGCATTTCCAGCTATTAACACAAATGAAATTACACAAATTTTAAGTCAAAAAATTGAGTTAAGAAAAAAAAGAGTAAAAAACAAAAAAAAGACTTGAAAAAGCCAAGTCTTTTTGTATATAATGAAGAAAAACTAGAGAGGAAGAATTTACATGGTACAAGAGGTATATATAATTGATGATGACGATGCATCAATTCTGATATTTAGAGAATTATTTAAAAATGATCCAGAATATAAATTCACAAGTGTAAAAACAGGTCAAATAGATATAGCATTAAAAAACATTCCATCTTTAATTGTTATCAATGAAGATGCCATTGACCGTAATGTAGTTGATTTATGTAGAAAAATAAGAAAAGACGAAGACAATACCATAACACCAGTTATTGTAGTATCTTCAAAAGGAGAGAGAGAACATAGACTAAGTATTTTGCAAGAATCGATTGAATATTTTATCAAGAAACCAGTAGATGAACAATATTTATATCATACTGTAAAAAATCTAAACAGATTACTATCTACCAACAGAAGAATTAGTCCATTAACAGGATTACCAGGAAATGTACAAATCCATGCAGAATTAAAAAAGCGAATCTCTAAAAATGAAGCATTTTGCGTATTATATTTAGATTTGGACAATTTTAAAGCCTATAACGATGTATACGGTTTTGTAAAAGGAGACGAAATTATAGGATTTACAGCAGAAACAATCGTAAATTGTATTCATGAAAATGGTGTAGAAGATACCTTTATTGGTCATATTGGAGGAGATGACTTTGTAGCACTAGTACCAGGAAATACTTGCGAAAAACTATGTCAAAATATATTAGCATATTTTGATTACAACGTAAAAAAATATTTTACCGATAATGATCTAGAAAAAGGATATATAGAAGTACCGAATCGAAAAGGAATTATTGAGCAGTTTCCATTAACTTCTTTGTCTATTGGTGTAGTAGTGGCAGATATAGGAAGATTTCGTAATATCTTAGAAATAGGAGAAGTTGGAGCACAAGTAAAACATGCTGCGAAATCAGTTATGGGAAGTAGTTATGCAGTCGATCGAAGAAAATAGAAGAATGTGCGATTGGGGACGGTTCTTTTTGCTACAAAAATGTGCAAAAAGAACCGTCCCCAATCGCACATTTTTCTTACGCAGATACAGGTTATAAGGTTTTTTTTAGAAAGTTAGTCATAATTATTACATAATTGTAAAGAAATTTTAATATAAGATGAGCAAAAAGCAAGAATGTGTATCCCTAAGAATAGAAAAGCTACTTTTAAAAAGGGAAAAAATTTCCTATTTACAAAGGATTCAAAGCAGTGTATAGTAAAAATAGAGATAATAGGAGGTTTGCTATATGGAAAAGAAAGTAGTAAGAACAAAAATGAAGGGAATAACATTATTGTTATTGGCGTTGATGGTAATCTCAATGATGTTACTAGGAACAAGAGTATTACCAGCTATTAGTTTGGGTGCAGATATGCAAGAACTTGTAGTAGAGGCAAATTTAGAAAAATATATGAATTATCATATATCTGACAGCGAACAAGGGACTCTTGTACAATATCGTGTAAAACAAAAAATAATAGAAGGAGAAAATTATATTCCAATCAAACAGAGTGAAATAGAAATTCAGTTTAATCAGATTGATGGAAAATATCCGGAACAAGTTAAAACAATCACAAAGGCAACCAGTGTAACAAATGGAAAAACAGAAGGAATAGAAGAAAATTACGAATATGATAAGCAAACAGGAAGGGTAACGATAAAGGCAGAAAATGAAGATTATCAAGAAGTTCCAAGTCAAGAAGCAAGTGATGAATATCTTGTTATTTGTTATTATGATACTTATATAGAAGAAAACCTAGAAAGAGATGTAAGTATTGAAGTATCTGCTAAAGCAACATTAGCGATAGAAGAAGCTCAGATTGATGTAAACGAAACATTTGAAATAATAGTAACAGAAAAAATAGAAGATTTAATATCAGTGATACATCAACCAGAGATTATTTATAATGGAAATATAAAATCCAATTTGATTCATGGAACAAGTTATAATACTACTTATCAAGAAAAAGAAGAGATCGTAATTAGTAAAAAAGAAGCTCTAGAAAAATTAGAATTAGTAGAAAATAATACTTTTATAAAAGAAGAAAATAAGAATCTAGTTGACCTAGGAAACAACAATAATCTTATATATAAAAGTACAAAGATAAAAAAAGAAAACCTAGAAAAAGTATTAGGGGAAAATGGGAAAATTGAAATTTTAGATCAGGAAGGAAATACAAGTGTAACAATTGATTTATCGAATACAGAATGGGAAGAAGATGGAAGTTTTACCATTTATTATGAACAAGAACCAGAAACTTTATTATGGAAAACAAGTGAAATTCAAAATGAAGGAATCCTAATGCTAGAACACACCAAAGAAATAAAAAGTAGTATGACAGAAGCAACCAATGTAAAAGTACAAACAATTTCACAAGTATCTGGAAATCAAGTCGAAAACATAATAGATATACAAGATGCAAAAACAAATGTAACTTTCCAAGCAAACCATAAAGAATGGAGTAATGAGCAACAAAACGAAGTGACTTTTGATCTATCTTTCAATGCCAATTCAGCAAAAGACAATATGTTAAAAAACCCAAGTTTGAGAATTGAAATGCCAAGTCAGGTAGAAAAAGTAATTATCCAAAACAGTAACATATTTTATGGTAATGGAATGGAATTGCAAGAAACTTATACTGAAACAAATGCCGATGGAAATATTGTGATTGTAGCAAATCTAGTAGGAACACAGACAGAATATCGTGATCATAAAATCGATTTATCGACAGATGTAAAAATAGTAGCGACCATTATTCTAAAAAAAGATATAGAAAGAGCAGAAGAAAACGTTTATTTACATTATACCAATGAATATTCATTAGATGGGAATCATGAAGTAGGAACCCAAGAAATGAAAGTACAGATCGATAATTACCAAGAAGCAATAGAAGAAATAAAAGCAGAACCAGAATATAATTTGGCAACTTCAACTCAAGAGAGTCAAGAAAATTTACAATTAGAAGTAGCACCAGTCAAAGGTGATGTAACCATAAATGATGGTGATACGATTTACGAAGCAGAATTTATTAAATACAATATGAAAGTAACCAATACATCAGATAAGAAAATAGACAATGTAAAAATAGTGGCTAATGTACCAGAAGGAACTACTTATGGAAAATTAAGAGCAGATTACCATACTTTTGAGGGATATTATGAATACATTTTAGATGAGGAACAAGAAACAGTAGAAATGAACATTGGGAGCTTAGAACCAGGAGAGTCTATTTCTAAGTTCTATGAAGTAAAAGCTAATTATTTGCCAGAAGGAGAAACGCAAAAGGAAATTGAATTTTATGCGAATATGTATGTTGGCGAAACATTAGCATCAGAATACCAATTACACAATCAAATAGAAAAATCAGAAACAGGAGTATTCCTTACGGTTAGTCCTTATGTACAAAAAGATGAATGGTTTTATTGTTTAAAATTATCTGGAGAAAAAGAAATCGTAGAAGAAAAAGAAATCGATCCAGAAACAGGGGAAGAAATAACAATTAAAGATATGGACAATTACAAAGAAGTAAATGTTACATTGAAGTTTCCAAAAGAATATAAACCTAGTATCATGGACGTAAAATCAGGATATGGAGAAGACATAACATTTTCTGAAAATGATATAGCAGAAGATGGAACCATGAATTTAAAACTTTATACCAATTCAAGTTATCTGTTTGACGGATTTGTGGATCGTTCTAAAGTAACAGAAACACCAAAATCAGAAGAAGATTTAATTGCAGTTGCAACCGTTGAAAAAGATGGAAAAACCTATAAATCAAACGAAAACAGATTACGATATATGTATGAAAATGTAAGTGTTTCCATCGAATCAGACAACGAAGGAGAAGAAGTAAATTACAATGACGAAATTAATTATACAATAAAAGTTACAAACACAGGAAAAACCAATCTTAACTATGTAGAAAATTCAAGATTGTATGTAGACATTCAAGATTTTTTACCAAAAGAAGTAAGACCAATTAGTGCAGAATATGACAATTGGGAACAATTACCAGATGATAATACCGATCCAACGCCAGAAATAACAACAGAATACACAAATAAAGGATTAATTTTTAGACAATTAGCAGAGGATACTAAGACAGATGAAAATGGAAAAGAATTGCCAAATCTTAATTTAGGATCGGTTCTAATTCCTTATGGAGAAACAGAAACGATAACAGTTAAAACAAAAGCAAAAAAAGTAAGTGAAAAAACACAAATAGAAAACAAAGTAGAAGTATCTGGAGAATATTTAACAGCTAAAACATCTAATACAATTACTCATACAATTCTTCCTTATGAAGAACCAGAACAGCCAGAGAAACCAGATCCAGATCCAGAAAAACCTGATCCAGATCCAGAGAAACCAGATCCAGAAGAGCCAGATCCAGACAACCCAAATCCAGAAGATCCTTCTGATACATATCATATAACTGGAGTAGCATGGTTAGATGAAAATGAAGATGGAGAAAGACAAACAAGTGAAAAATTATTATCTGAAATTCCAGTAATGCTATTTGATGCAAATGATATGACCAAGGCAAAAGAAACTGTACAAACGAATGGCAAAGGAGAATATAATTTTTCAGGATTAAAACAAGGAGATTATTTTGTATTTTTCCTTTATGATGTGAACCAATATCATGTTACAGAATATCAGAAAAAGGGTGTATCTAATAATTATAATTCAGATGCCATTAGTAAAAATATGGAATTAGAAGGAAAGAATAAAACCGTAGGAATTATAGATGCAACAAACTTAAAATCTACATTAGCGAATATGGATATAGGATTAATCGAAAATAAAATTTGTGACTTAAAATTAGACAAATCCATTTCCAAAGTTACCGTAAGTACAGCAAAAGGAACAAAACAATATACTTATAACAATGAAAAATTAGCCAAAATAGAAATAAGAGCAAAAGAAATAGAAGGAGCAACTGTTGTAATTGAATATAAAATAGTTGTTACAAATGAAGGAGAATTAGCAACAACAGTAGGAAAAGTAGTAGACTATTTACCAGATGGACTAAGTTTTTCTTCTGAATTGAATCAAGATTGGTCAGCACAAACAGGCGGACAAATTGTAAACAACAGTATGGCAAAACAAAAATTACAGCCAGGAGAAAGTTTAGAATTAAAATTAATAGCAACCAAAAGAATGAATGCAGAAAATACAGGAAGCTTTATCAATGGAGCTGAAATCGGAGAAATTAGTAATGAACTAAATATTTCTGATATCGACTCTAAACCAGGAAACAGAGTAAAATCAGAAGATGACTATTCAGAGGCAAGCATTATTATTTCTGTTAGTACTGGTGCGATTGTATATATATCAATTGGTTTCATAACCATTGGAATGATAGGAATAGGAATATTCTTAGCTCATAAAAACGGAAAATCAAAATTAGGCAAACTAAGTGTATTTGCGGGATTATTTGTTACGATTGTTGCTACCATTCAACTAACATCGATAGGAGAATACTTTGAATCTTCTTATCCAAAAGATCATATCCAAGGTGGAAGTTATAACAGTACACAAGAAGTAGGAGACTTTGCAACATTTAACTGGGTTCCAGACAGCCCAATTAAAAATGAATTTGGTAGTATTTACTTTTCAGGAGGACCTAGTGGAGATGGAGGATATTGTGTCAATCCAGGTAAAAAAGCTTATAGTGGAAGCTATAGAAAAGGTGGTTCTAGTGTAACAAGAACTGTTAAAAATGCTCATGAAGATGATATATCATTTACCATAACAGCAGAAGGAGTACCAATTACATTTAATGCAACAGAATCAACTTATACTTATGGACCAATGACATTAGTTAGTTCTGCTAACTGTGACTCATGTACCATTGATTATGGTGTGGGAACAATGCCACTTACTGTAAAAAAAGGAAGCAATACTTTTTCTATTACCATTCCAGCTAGCCAAGGACCAATTACCAAAGTCACAGCAACTGTTACCAAAAAAGGTATGAGAACAGAAACTACTTTTAAATATGGAAACACAACTTGGCACCCAACAGCACCAAATTATACCTATCAAGAAAGAGAATATTATTGGACAACAAATGATAAAGGAGAAGAAGTAAGAAAATCTAGAATGGTAACCAAAAATGGTACTTATCAAAGTGTTACAACCAAAAATAATTTAGTTGGTAAAAGTATCAATGTATATCAAATTTCTAACACACAAACTTGTACTTGGACACCTTCTAATACCAGTATATTAGTATTAAAAGAAGATTATGATAACCCTAAAAAAGTAATGCAAAATGTAAGCTTTAATGGACCAAAAGGAGGAGGAACAACAGGAAGTGACGGAAAATTCTTTATCCAAGACTTACCATCTAGTGTAAACTACACATTAACCGAAACGGTTAACCCAAATTATGGATATATTCCAGAATCATCTGGAACCGTTTATGGAAAACCAGGTGAATTATCAAGAATTACAATTAAAAATATCAAGCATACAGGAAACTTAAAAATTATTAAAAAAGACTTAGATAATAGTTCTTTAAAACTAAAAGACATTGGTTACAAAATAAGAAACTCAAAAGGACAATATTTAATAGCAGTTGATGATAATGGAGTGGTACAAAAGAGTCCAAGTGGAAGAATTTATTTAGGAAATCTTAAATACACAACAGATCCAAGCCAAGCAACAGAATTTAAAACAGATGTAAATGGTATCATAGAAATTATTAACATCTGGGAAGGAGACTATACAGTAGAAGAAACATCAACTGGAAAATATGAAGCTTATGATATTGATGATAAATATATTTCTTGGTCAGCACAGACAAAAGGAACTTCAAGATATGCAAAAGTAACAGTCACAAGACAGACATCTTTAAATACAGAAAGACCTACTATGACAACATTATATGCCAATACTTTGACAGTATATAATAGAAGAAAATACATCAAAATTTCTGGAAAAGCATGGAACGACATTGAAGAAAAAGGAAAATCAGAACAAGATAGAAATGCATTATATGGAGATAGTACAGACAGAGACTTGGAAGGAATTTTAGTACAACTAATTGATATGAGAACAGGACAAGTTGTAAAACATGACCACACAGGAGTACCAATTCAAGCAACTACAGCAAAAGACGGAACGTACTTATTTGAAGATGTAATCATAGATGAATTACAATACTATAAAGTAGAATTCCAATACAATGGAATGAGTTATAGAAATTCACTTCAAAGAGCAGACAAGTATCCATTACAATATGCAGAAGTAACAGGAAGTGACAAACAAGAGAAAAAATCAAGAGCAGAGGTACGAAATAGTTGTAGAGTAGCAGAAGGAGAAAATAGACCAATATTTAACAATAGTTATGCAGTTATTTCTTACCAAAAATCAAATCAATATGATTTAACTTATAAAACAGCAGATTACGAAAGTGAAATTCTATTTAGAAAAGACAAAGATGAGTCAAAATATAATTATGGATACAGTGGAGGAGAAGACAACCGAGGACCAGTCAATGGAATTGATGACCAATATATCATTCGAGCAAATACTTTCTATACTTATGGTGGAGGTCTAACCAAAATAAAAACAGAAGACGAAATTAGAAAAAATGCAATTTTAGAGATAGCAGATATAAACTTAGGAATTGAGAAAAGAGCACAACCAGATTTGAGTTTAGCCAAAGACATAAAGAGTGTAAAAGTAAGCATCAACGGAGCAATCCATGTATACAATTACGATGATAGATTTAACCCAGCATTGTTTGCAGAAAATGGAGGAAATCCTTTTGATGTACAACCAAGCTTGAAATTTGGAACAAAATATGGTGATATGTCTTATACAAGAGCATTATATTCTTCTGATGTTTACTATGAAGATGTAGATCCAGATAACAAATTAAGAGTAAAAGTAACTTATAAAATTGGTATAAAAAATACATCAGATACTTTAACTTCAATTGTTAACGAAATAGAAGATTACTACGATAGTAAATACTATAATCTTGCTGAAAGAGTAAACGTAGGAAAAGAAATTGATAGTAATGGCGATATAATTGATGCATCTAAATTAAACTATGATTTCGAAGATTCTGGTAATGGTGAATACTATAAAATCAGAATCAAAGGTATGAATGTAGTAGTTCAACCACAGTCAAATGAATATATCTATGTTCAATTAGAAGTAAAACAAGATCAAATTGTAGAAATTTTATCACCTGTGGACAAAAAACTAGATAATATAGCAGAAATCAGTTCTTATACAACAATTGGTAAAGAGGGATATTATGATGGTGCTTATCAAGGAATTTATGCAGGAATTGATCAAGACTCACAACCAGGAAACATTGAAATTGATAAACCTACTACTTATGAAGATGATACCGACAAAGCACCAGGATTACAATTAATTTTACAAGAAGAAAGAAAAATGGACGGAATTGTATTTATTGACCAGACAACAGGAGAATTGCAATCAGGTAAAATTAGAGAAGGTGACGGAACCTACAAAGCGGAAGAAAATGAATCAGTTGTACCAGAGGTAAGTGTAAAACTAGTAAGGAAAGATAATTGGCATACCATTGTGGACCGATATGACGAATCATTAAGAGCTTGGGTGCCAGCAGAAACTAAGACAGACCAAAATGGAGAATACTACATAGGAGGATATATACCAGATGAATACAAAGTAGTCTATACTTGGGGTGGACAAACATATATAGATGGAAATGGAGATCAAAAACTAATTCGAGTACAAGATTACAAAGGAACGATTTATAAAGAAAAAGATAGACAATATGACTTAGAATGGTATAAACAAAGACAACCAAGGTATTCAGATGCAATGGACAACTATGATGAAGCACAAGAATTGCCAAGTGGTTCAAGACAACAAATTGATGAACAATCAGCGGTTTCAACAAATGCAAACATACAAACAGTAAACAATTATAATGGAGAAATGGAATTAAGAGATGGAACCAAGCAACCATTAAGAACAAAAATTGATTCTATTACGCCAACCTTTAGAGTAAATGTAGAATACTCAACAGCTCCAACTTATTATAAAGACGAATATGAATTAAACAATGGAGTTTTACAAATGAATGGATCTTATCTTGTGAAAAAAGATGAATATAAAAACTACTTACAACATGTAGATTTAGGAATTGTAGAAAGAGCAAGACAAGCTGTATCAGTAGAAAAGAGAATTGGCAGAATTAAACATATTCTAGCAAATGGAATGGTACTAATTGATGCAGAAGTGATAGAAGACCCAGTAACAGGAGAAAGAAAACTGAATGATATGACCAAATATGCAGTTTATATTCCAAATTCACAAGGTGCCAACGGACAAATTAAATTTGAGTTGGATACAGAACTTGCACATGGTTCAAGAATAGAAGTGTACTACAATATGGTAGCAAGTAACATAAGTGAATTAGATTACTTGACAGATGACTATTATAAGTATGGTAGTGGATATGGAGAAGATAATGAAAAATTAGTAACAATTACACCAAGTACTTTAGTTGATTACTTAGATACTACCCTTTCAACAGACGGAAAAGAAAAAGACATAAAAGGTGAAATTCTAGTAGATTATGAAGAAAAGAGAAAATTAATTGACGAACTAGGATTGTTGGAAAATACAGAAGAAATGGACAAATGGATAAAAACAAGTAATAAATCACTAATCGTAATCAAAGGTTTTGAAGACGAAAAATTAAGACCAATAGGAACACCAAATGCAAAAACAGAAGCAGAAATAGTTTTAACGGCATATAAGGTATTAGGACAAAATGATGACTTTGTAGCAGGAAATGAGTTAGAAATTGTAAAAACTGAGAAATCAGGAGGTGCTTCATTGGTAACCGTACTTGGAAATTATATTCCAAGTGTAAGTGTAGAAGAATTTGATGATAGTACATCAGAAGATATTGTCATTATACCACCAACTGGATTGAGCCAAGAAGAAATAACAAATCACAATTATATTGTAATTGCAATCACAGCAGGAGCTATTTTAGCAGGTGGAATTATCTTAATAAAAAAATTTTTATTAAAATAATAATACAATCATACAAAAAAATTCCTAATTAAGTTATATTAGGAATTTTTTGTATTGAGAAAAAATGCATAATATGATATAAATAAAAGGAAGAAGAATTGAGGTTTTAAAAATGAGATTTATCGGTTGCAAGACTTTATTATTAGAAAAAATAGAAGAAATAATAGAGGAAAATATAAAAGAAGCAAAAACTTTTTGTGATATTTTTTCAGGAACATCAACAGTTGCTCGATACTTCAAAAATAAATATGAAATTTATTCGAATGATTTATTATATTTTTCTTATGCTTTGCAAAAAGCAACCATAGAAAATGACAACATTCCCAAGTTTGAAAATTTAAAAAAAATAGGAATACAGGATCCAATTGAATATTTGAATCATTTAAAAACAGAAGAGATGGAGAAATTAAAACAAGAAAAGAGATTTTTACAAAATACTTATGCTCCATTGGGAAATAGAATGTATTTTACAAACGAAAATGCTTTAAGGATAGATTTTGCTAGAATAATGACAGAGCAATGGAAAAAGAAAAATTTACTTACAGAAGAGGAATATTATTATTTAATTGCTTGTATCGTAGAAGGAGTACCTTTTATTTCTAATATTTCAGGTACTTATGGAGCATATCACAAAAAATGGGATAAAAGAACACAAAATATCTATCAATTATATCGACTTGATGTAGTACAAAATCATAAAAACAATAAATGCTATCATCAAGATGGTGTAGAATTAGTAAAACATATAAAAGGGGATATACTTTATATCGATCCACCTTATAATGAAAGACAATATTTACCCAATTATCACGTTTTAGAAACAGTTGCCAAATATGATAATCCTAAAGTAAAGGGAGTTACAGGGCAAAGAGAGTACCAAGGTGAAAAATCAGATTTTTGTATAAAGAAATCAGTTTCTTTAGCATTTGAACAATTGATTAAAAATGCACATTTTCGATTTCTTTTAGTTAGTTATAGTACAGATGGACTAATGAAGATGGAAGAAATTGAAAAGATCCTAAAAAAATATGGGAAAAAAGAGACATTTAAACTATATAAACTACCATACAGAAGATTTAAAAGTAGGGAGCAACAAGAAAAAGAAGAGCTAAAAGAATTGGTTTTTTATATAGAAAAATAGGAGGATAAAATGTTTATTAAAAGTCCTATGAATTATATAGGAGGAAAATATAGTTTGTTAAAAGAGATTCTACCACTTTTTCCAAAGCCAATTAATACCTTTGTGGACTTATTTGCTGGAGGTTTGAATGTTGGAATTAATGTAGAGGCAAAAAGAATCATTGTCAATGATCAAATTAACTATTTAATTGATTTATATCAATATCTAAATGAAAACGAAACAGACAAAATTATAGAAGAAATAGAAAATATAATCAATCAATATCAACTTTCAATGACCAATGTGGAAGGCTATAATCAGTTAAGAGAGGATTATAATTCGAATCTTTCTGCTGAAAAATTATTTGTTTTAACATGTTATGCATTCAACCATCAAATTAGATTCAATAATAGCCAAAAATTCAATACTCCTTTTGGAAAAGAAAGAAGTTCGTACAATCATAAAATTAAAGAAAATTTAATTCGTTTTTGCGACAAACTACATGATAACAATTTTGAGTTTTCGAATCGAGATTTTAATGAATTTGATTTTAGTAGATTACAAAAAAATGATTTTGTGTATTGTGATCCTCCTTATTTGATTTCAAATGGATCGTATAATGATGGAAGAAGAGGATTTAAAAATTGGACCCTAACAGAAGAAAGACAATTGCAAAAGATACTTGACGAATTGAATGATAAAGGGATTCAATTTGCTTTGTCAAATGTTTTCTATCATAAAGGGAATGAAAATATTGAATTAATCGAGTGGAGTAAAAAATATAAAATACATTATTTCAATAAGACTTATAAAAATTGTAGCTATCACTTAAAGGATAGAGAAGCAAAAACAGTAGAAGTTCTGATTACCAATTATGAATGATGTTAAAAGGCGTTCTAAAAGGTTTAGGACGCCTGATTTAATAACGCAAAAGCTCGTTTGATCGATTCAGGAGCATTTTCATTTAGTTTAATATTTCCATTACGATTTAAATAGAGTAAAACTTTTTGATGAGGAATGGAATTTGATATGCCACCAAAAATACTCAGCCATCGAACAATTTTTGCATTTTTATAATAGGGACTAATAAATTCTTTTTCGATGCTATCGTAATTTTTAATTTCTTCTAATCCAATTGCTAATGTTGATAATTGTTTTCCTTCAACTAAAGTTACTTCATTATTTTGTGAATCAAATAAAATGAGATCAGGAATATAAAGATTTATATTATTTTTATCTTTTTTTGGCAAAGCTAACAATTTATTTTCTTTTGTTTTAAAATAACCCCTTTCACAACCAGCATGATTTTGATAGATCTCTTTTAATCCATAATATTCTCCAGCAAGATGTAATAGAATGGAAGCCATTTTTTCGGAATTGGTTTCATAATACCAATAATTTTCTGGAAGTGAAGTTTCAGAAGGTATTTCAATTCCTTCTAATTCTAAGTTTAGCATTTGACAAATGTATAAGAATTTATTTTTCCCTTTTGTTCGAGTTACATATCCCTGACTTACACCATGTTTGGTAAGGATAATTCTTTTATCCCAACCCAAATATCTTAAGGTTTTCGAAATAATAGACAAAGCTCCAATATTGGGATCATGACCAATGTTTCCAGATTCAGCAGGTTTTGATAGTCTTCCTGAAATTTCTATTCGATCGTCGAATTTAGTAATTTCAATTGGTACATTTCCAGCAGGTGGTTTTCGCATAGAAGACTTAAAGGAAATGAGGTCATCAATATTGGTGAATTTTCGATTCCACTCAGAGCAATCTTTACCAACAATAGTAGCACCAATAGTAAGTAACATATTAGTTCCGAAAAATGCTAGTATTACTTGGCTTTTTTTGAATTCTTTCTTCTAGTTCTTCATTATACAACATATATTTTTTTACATTAGCATAATAAGAATCAATAAATACAAATTTGGAAGCTCTTTGGTAAACACCTGTATTTCTTGATTCGTCATCACTTGTTTTGGTTTCTTCGATTGCCATAATAAGATGATCCTGATTTGTTTTTTGGGGTTGATTTTCTTGTTCAAATACCAGAAAATCAAAGAAACTTGAATTTCCACTAACAGTTTTTATGATAATTTGTTCAATGTCTTTTAGTTGGATTCCTTCCACTAAATAATAAAATTGAAAAATGTGATTTTTGATAACAGGTCGTATCTTTATTGTAGAATAATTTTGGATAACTCCTTTAAAATCTTGGACGTATTGATCGATAATTTGCTTAATGACAGAAGTCTTTGGTTTTTCTTCTGTTAAAATCCATAAATGTTTCATTTTCATGTATTCCTTTCCTGTTTTATTTGTATGGGTTGACGAAATTATATAATAGTGTTATAAATATGAATACCGCATATATGCGGTGGAGGTATAAAGTGATAGGCGAAAAATTAAAAATAGAACGATTAAAAAAGGGAATTTCACAATATAAATTAGCTGAATTAGCAGGAATAAATGAGAAATATTATGGTAGAATAGAAAGAAATGAGAGTTCTCCAACAGTAGAAGTTTTAAATAGAATATGTCTGGCGTTACAAATTGATTTATTGGAATTCTTTTTATTAGACTGTGGAGAAGTATCAAATTTTTTGAGAAATAAAAAAGTATGTGAAATAATGAAAAAGAGTCTTACGAATTCGTGTGATGTCCATTTCAATAGAAATATTTTGCTCGAAAAATGCGAGAATGTTATTTGGTATAATGGCTATATAGGCTCTTTGAATTTTGATGAATTTGAGATGAAAATATTTGCAGAAGGAAATGTGAAAGCAAAGTTATATCAAGATTGGAAATTAGTAGTAGAACTTAATAATTGTGACATTTCGAACGAACTTTTAAAGTATATTAAAAGTGATGAAGAACTTTATGAGCTTGCAAGTTATTCTGATTATGATCCAGAAATATTAGATGAGAAAAAGGGAAATGTTTTGTTTATTTATGAGTCAAATTGGCTGACAGCTGATATCATAAATAACAATAATAATGAAATAGTAGAAATGGGAATAATATTAGATCATGATAATGTTTTGGATAGTTTTTTAAATCAAAATTTGCTGTTTGATTTTATATTCAAATAGTTAGAATAAGAAAGAAAATAGAGTGATTTAAAAATGTGGGTTTTTCATTATTTAATAGAATATTAACGAAATTTCTTAATATATATATAGTAAAATATTTGTATTAGGAGTTTTTTGTATGATAGTAGTAAATAGAAAAAGAATTCAAATTATATTAACATCTGTGTTAATAGCTGTTTTTGCATTTTCTTTTCAAATCGCTAATAACAAGCAAGCAAAAGAGGGAAAAGAACAAGGGGAGGAACAAGAAAAAAGAACAATTACAACAACTGCTACACCAGTATCAGGAAAAACCATTGTTATTGATGCAGGACATGGGGTACCAGACGAGGGGGCACAAAGTACTACTGGGACAACAGAAGCAGAAACGAATCTAAAAATTGCATTAAAATTACAAAATTTGTTAGAAACGAGTGGTTGTAATGTTATTTTAACACGTTCTGATGAAAATGCTATTTATGACTTAGATAGTAAAACTTTAAGACAAAAGAAAATATCAGACATTCGTAATCGTGTAAAAATAGGAAATGAATCAAGTGCGGATATTTTTGTAAGTATTCATTTAAATAAGATTCCACAAGGGCAATATTGGGGCTGGCAATGCTTTTATAAAAATGGAGATGAAAAAAGTACCAATCTAGCAAAACAGATTCAAACGAACTTAAATGATGCCATTCAAAAAGAAAATAAAAGGGTTGCAATGAAATTAGATACCGTATATATTATGAAACATGTAGAAATTCCAATTTCGATTGTAGAGTGTGGATTCTTATCTAATCCAGAAGAAGAAAAACAGTTGTTAGAAGATGAGTATCAAAATCGATTGGCATGGGGAATTTATAATGGAATTACGGATTATTTCTATGATAATCATGAATAAACTCATAGTCTGAAATGGAATAAGTCAATAAGAAAAGAAAGATTTTTGCATTTAGGAACATAATGTGGTATAATAGAGATATGAAACTATGTTGAGTGTGGCACGAGTTATCGTGCCGAACGAAAGGAGAAAAAATGAAAAAACAAAAGAAAATGGTAGAAATGGTAGAATATTTATTAGTAAAATTCCCTGAGACTCGGGGATCATGGGTAATAGGAATATTGCTCATGGTCTTGGCAGGAATTGGATTCTATGTTTTTCGAGAGATTGAATTACATAGAGCTTTAGGAGCTTTGGTGGATATTGCATTATGGGATATATTTCTTTATGCAATTCTGCTAATAGCAACAAAACCACCAAAAAGACGCTGAAATTCAGCGTCTTTTGGCTTTATGCTAACTTTTGAATTTGTTTTTTGGTAAGTTCAGTTGCTTTATTCGTGCACTAATTCCAAGATTTCTTTTTATTTGAAATGGAAAAGGATTTAAAAAATAGGAATGAATGATTTTTGTAAAACACAAAATATTAAATTTTTCAATCATTTTGAGAATATTTTTATTGCAAGATTCGCTAAATTTTGCATTTATATACATAATGTGGTATAATAAAAATAGAGTTCAAAAAAGGAGGAATTTGATATGGAAAATAAAAAGAAGAATATAGAATTAATTAACATACAAAGAGCCAAAAATTCTGAACTAGAAAAAAAGAAACAAGCAGAAGAACAAATATTAGAAACCATAACAAAAGAAATGAAAAGAAGAGAAAGAACATTAAAAATAAAAAGACAAAAAAAGAAACTACGAATCAAAATGGTAGGAATAGTAGGTGCATTAGCTCTTACCAGTACAAGTTATATACACAATCAAAAGAAAAACGAAGAAGAAAATAGAGACCACATGACCATAGAAGTCGAAATGGAAACAGGCACAGAAAACGTGGAAAAAGAAGAACCAATCAAAGTTGAAAACATAAGTTATGCTTATACGAAAGAAGGATTAAAATATCAAAAAGAAAGCTTAATATCTTATTTGAAAAATATGTACATTGAAGAACTAGAAGAAAAAACAGGAGATACTAGCCTTACAACAGAAGATATTATATTAAGAACAGCAAGTTATGAAAACTATGTTTTTGTTAATCGTCAAACAGGTGAAATGATTACACATGGAGATAATCCAATGATAACAGAGCAAAAATTGATGAATGATGGTATTTCTTATGATATAAAAAATAATGTAAAAGTATATAAAATATATGATAAAGAAGGAAAAGTAATTGATTGTATCACTATGAAAGAAGGAAATCCTATCAAAGTAATAGTAGGAGAGCAGTATGGAGAAGATAGCCAATCATTGCTTTGTGAAATGGGAAGTGTTATTCCAAAAGGATTAGATTGCGTTGAAGTTTTTGAAAATAAAGATAGAAAGAAAATTTCAGAAAGTAAGGCAGAATTTATGAAATCATTAGAAGAATTTGAATTAAAGAAAGAAAAGAAACAAATGTTAGAAAATATCGAAGAAGATATCGAATTGTAAATTTTATATAAAAATTATGAAAAAAATAAACAATGCATAAAATTTCCACTCTTTGCAAACAATATGTGTAAAACATATTAAAAGCAAGGAGTGGAATTTTTTGAAAACAAACAAAGTATTGAAAATCAATGGAACAATGTTAGATAAAGAACAACTAGAAACCCACTTACAAAAAATAGCTTCTAGTCATAATTTAAGCAACCAATCTCAAAAAGAAACCTATCCCGTACCACAGATGTTAGAAAACTTTAAGGTAATTGAGGAGGTATATCATTTATTAAATGAACATTTAAAACTAGGAATTAGTATACACCCAGCAGGAGAATGGTTATTAGATAATTTGTATATCATAGAAGAGACCGTAAAACAAATAGAAAAAGAACTAACCCTAAAAAAATATACCAATTTTGTGGGAGTAGCCAATGGAACTTATAAAGGATTTGCCAGAATTTATGTGTTAGCTAGTGAAATTGTGGCTTATACAGATAACAAAATAGAAAGAAAAGAACTAGAAGATTATTTGGTAAGTTATCAAACGAAAAAAACATTAAGTATGGAAGAAATATGGAATATTGGAATATTTCTTCAAATTGCTATGATTGAAAATATAAGAGAAATTTGCGAAAAAATATATAGTTGTCAAATTCAAAAATATAAAGCAGAAAGTATGGTAGAAAGATTAATAGAGAACAAAGCAAAAACAGAACAACATTTTAAAAATAAGGTAAAAGATTTTGAAAAAGATGTTTTTAAAAGTATGAAATATCCATTTATAGAATATATGTCTTATATTTTAAAACGATATGGGAAAAAAGGTTATAGTTATTTAAAAGTATTAGAAGAAACAGTTGAAATGACAGGAACAAGTGTATCAGAAATCATTAAAAAAGAGCATTTTGATATTGCTGTAAGAAAAGTGTCCATAGGAAATAGTATAACCAGTATCAAAAAAATACAAAGAATTAATTTTTTAGAAATATTTGAAAAAATTAATGGAGTAGAGGAAATTTTAAGACAAGATCCAAGTAATGTGTATGAAAAAATGGAAGACAAAACCAAAGAATATTATCGAACAAAAATTAAAGAAATGGCAAAGAAAACAAGAATATCAGAGATATATATTGCTAGAAAAGCTTTGGAATTAGCTAAAAATGCAGAAATGAATACAAAGCAAGCACACATAGGATATTACTTAATAGATAAAGGAATGAATCAATTATATGATGTTTTACAATATAAAGTTAGTAGACAGATGAGTTCAAAGGATAAGACAAAGGCATATATATTAGCGGTATTACTATTAACGGTTATGATATCGATTGGAATTAGTAGTCTAATCCAATGGAATCTGGTGAGTTTTTTATTATTCCTAATTCCTGCTTCTGAAGTAGCTGTGCAGACAATACAATATATTTTAAGTAAGGTAATGAAACCAAAGTTGATTCCCAAACTAGACTTTTCAGATGGAATTGATGAAAATCATAAAACCATGGTAGTGATTCCTACCATTTTAAAATCAAAAGAAAAAGTACAAGAATTAATGAGAAAATTAGAAGTATTTTATTTGGCCAATCAATCTGATAATATTTATTTTACCTTATTAGGAGATTGCTCAGAAAGTGACAAAGAAGAAGAAAAGTGGGATAACGAAGTAATACAAGAAGGTGAATTATTAACAAAACAATTAAACAACCAATACAAAAAGCAACAAGAAAACAAACCCATCTTTCATTTTATTTATCGAAAACGTGAATGGAACGAAAAAGAAGGAAGCTATTTAGGTTGGGAACGAAAAAGAGGAATGCTAACACAATTCAATCAATATTTATTAGGAAAAATAAAAAATCCTTTTCGTATTAACACACTAGAAAATTTAGAAAATCAGGAAAAAATAAAATATGTTATTACATTAGATGCTGATACAGATTTGATATTAAATTCCGCTTTTCAACTAGTAGGAGCTATGGCACACATTTTAAATCAACCAATCATAGATACTCAAAAAAATATAGTAGTAGATGGTTATGGTATCATGCAACCACGAATTGGTGTTAATTTAGATATTAGTTATCGAACCTTATTTACTAAAATATTTGCAGGTGCAGGAGGAACGGATTGTTACACAAATGCAATATCCGATACGTATCAAGATAATTTTCAAGAAGGAATTTTTACAGGAAAAGGAATTTATGATGTAACTGTTTATGAAAGTGTATTAGACAAACAAATTCCAGAAAATACGGTTTTAAGTCATGACCTATTGGAAGGTTGTTATTTAAGATGTGGACTGGTTTCCGATATTTTACTAATGGACGGATATCCTACGAAATATAATAGTTTTATGAATCGACTTTCTAGGTGGATTCGAGGAGATTGGCAAATTACCAAATGGATTGGATTTAAAAGTCCACTGAATCTGCTTTCACAATATAAAATATTGGATAATTTACGAAGAAGTTTAATAGAAATAGCCATTATGGTATCACTGCTATATTGTAATATAATAGGGATAATCAGCTTCAGGAAAATTTGGTGGAGCATAGCGATTCTTTTAGGAATTGTTGTTTTTCCTTATGTACTAGAATGGTTAAATGCTTTTGTGTTTAAAAGAGAAGGAGAAGAAAAACAAAAAACATTTACTCCGAAAATATCAGGTGTAAAAGGAAGTTTTATAAGGGCTTTTATTACTTTAGGGTGTTTACCATACAAAGCATATCTTTCTGCCAAAGCGATTTTTAAAACTTGGTATCGAGTGCATATTTCGAAAAAACATTTATTAGAATGGACAACATCAGAAGAAGCGGAAAAACAAGCAAAATCTAGTTTGGTTTCTTACTACAATCAAATGGCAATGAATGTATTAACAGGAATAATTGCCATTAGTTTGGGATTTTTTAAATTAAATATATTTGGTATTATTTTAGGGTTGTGGTGGATCATTTCGCCAATGATTATGTGGTATATTAGTCAGGATATTGAAAAAGTAAGGGCAATGGATCAATTAAAAGAAGAAGAAAAAGAATATGTTTTAGAAATTGGAAAAAGAACATGGAAGTATTTTGAAACGTATTTAACAGAAGAAAATAATTATTTAATACCAGATAATTATCAAGAAGATCGAAAAGAAAAAATCGTACCAAGAACTTCATCAACAAATATAGGACTATCTTTATTAGCGGTTATTTCTGCTTATGATTTACAATATATTAGCCAAGAAAAAGCAATGGATTTACTTGAAAAAATAATCGTAACAGTAGAGAGTTTAGTAAAATGGAATGGGCATCTATACAATTGGTATAATATTCGAACCAAAGAACCTTTAAATCCAAGATATGTTTCTACTGTGGATAGTGGGAATTTGGTAGGATATTTGTATGTAACCAAAGCTTTTTTAGTAGAAATGGAACAGCAAGAACCATCATCTTTGACAAGAAAAGATTTGATAAAAGTAATTGAAAAAATAATTGAACAAACAGATTTTAGCGTATTATACCATCAAGAACAACAAATTTTTTCGATTGGGTTTAATATAGAAGAAAATAAAATGACAGATTCGTATTATGATTTGTTAGCATCAGAAGCAAGACAAGCAAGCCTAGTAGCCATTGCTAAAAAAGATGTACCAAGTAGACATTGGAATGTACTTAGTAGAACTTTGACAACACTTGGAAAATATAAAGGATTGGTGTCTTGGTCAGGAACAGCTTTTGAATATTTAATGCCCAATATCAATATTCCAAAATATGAGGGGAGTTTACTAGACGAGTCTTGTAAATTTTTAATTAAAACACAGATAGAATATAGCAAAAATTTAAATATCCCTTGGGGGATTTCAGAGTCTGCTTTTAATGTAAAAGATTTGAAATCAAATTATCAATATAAAGCTTTTGGTGTACCATGGCTTGGTTTAAAAAGAGGATTAGCAGATGAGATGGTAGTATCGAGTTATGGGGGAGTTTTAGCCATTTCGGAAGAACCAAAAGAAGAAGTGAAAAATTTGAAACGATTAGAAGAACAAGGAATGTACGATCAATTTGGGTTCTATGAAGCAATTGATTATACCCCAGAACGTGTAGAAAAAGGCAAAGTTTCGGCTGTTGTAAAAACATATATGGCACATCATCAAGGATTAATTTTGCTTAGTATTAATAATTTATTTCATGATCACATTTTAGCCAAGAGATTTATGAAAAATCCTTGTATGGAAGCAGTTAGTATTTTGTTACAAGAAACGATGCCTGAAAAAGCAATTATTACGAAAGAGAAGAAAGAAAAAATAGAAAAATTAAAATATAAAGATTATGAAAATTATATACAAACTACCTATAAAAAAATTGATGAAAGATTAATGACAGGAAACTTTATTTCAAATGAAGATTATGTTGTTGCGATGAATCAAAAAGGGCAAGGTGTGAGTAAATATAAAGACATTTATATCAATCGATTTAAGAAAACAAATGATTATTCACAAGGAATTTTCTTTGTAATCAAAAATATCAAAACCAAAAGTATATGGAGTTCAAACTATTCTTATCAGGAAGGAAAAGATAGTCAATATCAAATTAGTTTTATGCCAGACAAGATAGAACAAGAAATGATAAATGGAAATATGAAAACAAAAATTCAAACTACCATTAGTTCTAATTCTCCTGTAGAGCTCAGAAGAATGCTTTTGGAAAACCAAGGAAAAGAAGAAGAAATATTAGAGGTTACCTGTTATTTTGAACCAGTGTTATCACCGAAAGAGCAAGATTATGCGCACCCTGCTTTTAATAACTTATTTTTAATGAATCAACTAGATGAAGAAACCAATAGTATTATCATACAAAGAAAGAATCGAGAATCCAATGCACCAAAACTTTATCTAGGAGCTAACTTATCCACAAGTAGTGAAACAATTGGGGATTTTGAATACGAAATTGATGAAGAAAAGTTTGTGGCAAGAGGTAATTTGGGAATTCCCAATAGGATAAAAAATTCCATTCCACTATCCAAAAAGATAGGGTTGGTTACAGAACCGATTGTGGCTTTAAAAAGAACAATTAAAATAAAGCCAGAGGAAAAAGCAATTGTTGATTTTATTTTATCAGTGAATGAAAGTCAAGAAATTGTACTAGAAAATATTAAAAAATATCAATCAGTAGGAAATGTAACCAAAGAATTTGAATTAGCGAAGGCAAGGGTAGAAGCAGAAAGTAGATATTTGAGTCGAAAAGGCACAGATATAGCAATTTATCAAAAGATGTTATCTTATCTTGTTTTTGACAATCCTATGAAGGCACAAAGATTAGAAAATAAAAAGAAAAGTAATAGTTATCATCAAAGCGATTTATGGAAGTATGGAATTTCAGGAGATTTACCAATTGTTTTATTAAAAGTTAGAAATGTAAATGATAGTTATGTGATCAAAGAGGTTCTAAAGGCTTATGAATTTTTTAGAATGAAAAACGTAAATACAGAACTAATCATAGTAGATGAAGAAAAACACAGTTATGAAAATTATGTCAAGGAAGAGATTGAAAGTAGTATTTTGAACCAGCAAATAGGATATTTGAAAAATCAAAGAGGTGGAATTTTTACATTAAGTAAAAGTGAAATTGCTAAAAAAGATATGGAATTAATGGAATTCTTAGCAGAAATTCTGATTGATAGTGATAAAGGTGGGTTAAGAAATAACATCAAAGAAGCAGAGGAAAATTATTTAGAACAACGAAAAGAGATAGGAGAGGAAGTGATTTCTCCAATATTAGAAGAAGAAGTAAAAGAAGACATTGATTTATTAGCCAATCAAGATGAATTAAAGTATTGTAATGAATATGGTGCATTTTCTGCCGATGGAAAAGAATATTATATTAGAGTAAACCAAGAAAATAGATTACCAACTGTATGGAGCCATATTTTAACAAATAAAAAGTTTGGGACCATTGTCACTGAAAATATGGGAGGTTATACTTGGTATAAAAATTGTAGATTGAATCGAATCTCTAGTTGGGAAAACAAACCAAGTCAAGATATACCATCAGAAGTGATTTTCTTAAAAGATGAAAAAACAAAAAAAGCTTGGTCGCTAGGATTAAATCCACTTCCAGATGAAAAAAATTATCATGTTGTTTATGGATTTGGTTATGCCAAATACATTCATAAAAGTAATGGGATTGAGCAAGAACTAGAAGTATTTGTGCCAAAAGAAGATAGTTGTAAAATCAATTTATTAACTTTGAAAAATACGACATCAAACCGAAAGAAATTAAAATTATATTATTATATGAAACCTGTTATTGGAGAAGATGAAATTAAATCAGAAGGGTATATTGACTTGAAATTAGATGTAAATAGTAATTTATTACAAGCAAGAAATTTATATAGAGAGGAAATGGAAAAAACGAGAGTTTATCTTTCTTCTAGTGAAAAAATAAAATCTTATACAGGTGATAAAAATTTCTTTTTAGGAGAAGGTGGCATAAGTAATCCACAAGGGATTAGAAAAGTTTCGCTAAATAATCAAAATTCTTTAGGAAGAAAGCCATGTATGGCTTATGAAATAGAGATTGAGTTAGAAAGTTTTGAAAGCAAAGATATTTCTATTATTTTAGGAGCAGAAGAGGAGGAAATGGATTGTAAAAATGTGGCATATAAATATCAAAAGATAGCAAATTGTAAGCAGGAATTAAATGAAGTCAAAAATGGTTGGAAAGAATTTTTAGGAAGATTACAAGTATATACACCATTAGAATCCACTAATATTTTATTAAATGGTTGGCTTGTTTATCAAATTATCAATAGTCGATTATTAGGTAAGACAGGATATTATCAATCTGGTGGAGCTTATGGATTTCGTGATCAATTACAAGATACAATTGGGCTAAAATTTTTGGAACCAGAAATTGTGAAACGTCAAATTATTAAACATAGCAAACATCAATTTATAGAAGGAGATGTAGAACATTGGTGGCATGAAGAGAATCAAAGGGGAATTCGAACTAGATTTTCAGACGATCTTTTATGGCTTGCCTATCTGGTAATAGAATATATTAATTTTACAGGAGATAAAGAGATTCTAGAAATACAAACACCATATTTAGAAGGGGCAATTTTGGAAGATGGACAAGATGAGAGATACGAAAAATATTTACCTTCTAAGCAAGAAGGAAGTATTTACGAACATTGTGTAAAAGCCATTCAAAGAAGTTTGAATTTTGGTGAAAATGGGTTGCCCAAAATTGGCTCAGGAGATTGGAATGATGGATTTAGCACAGTAGGAAACAAAGGAAAAGGGGAAAGTGTGTGGTTAGGATTCTTTTTATGCCTTATCCTAGAAAATTTTATTCCAATATGTCGTGAAAAAGGAGAAGAGACATTAGCTAGTAAGTGGGAAGAGATAAGAAATAATCTAAAAAAAGCATTAAACACAAACGGTTGGGACGGAAGATGGTACAAAAGAGCTTTTATGGACGATGGAAATGTATTAGGAAGTATGGAAAATGAAGAATGCAGAATAGACAGTATTGCTCAAAGTTGGAGTGTTATTTCAAAAGCAGGAGATAATGACAAAAAATATATCTCTATGGAAAGCTTAGAAAATCACTTGATTGATCGAGAAAATGGAATGATTAAATTATTGGATCCCCCATTTGAAAAAAGTAAATTAGAGCCTGGATATATCAAAGCCTATTTACCTGGCGTAAGAGAAAATGGAGGACAATACACACATAGCTCCGTTTGGGTCATTATAGCAGAAGCGATGTTAGGATTTGGAGACAAAGCATTTGAATTCTATCGAATGATTAATCCTATTGAGCATAGTAGAACCAAAGAAGCAAGTAAAAAATACAAAGTAGAACCATATGTCATACCAGCAGATATTTATGGATCAGGTAGTTTAGTAGGAAGAGGAGGCTGGACTTGGTATACTGGTTCAGCAAGTTGGTACTATAAAGCAGGAATAGAAGCGTTGTTAGGATTAAAAGTTGAGAAAGGGTATTTAAAAATAGAACCATGTATTCCAAAAGACTGGAAAGAATATCAAATCAAATATCAATATAGAGAAAGCAATTATAACATTTTAATTAAGAATCCAAATGGTAAAAACACTTTTGAAAAAGGAAGTAGCAAAATATTTTTAAATGGGAATGAAATAGAAAATGGCATAAAATTAGATGGAAGTAGAAACACGTACCAAATAGAAATTGAACTTTGATGTTTTTTGGGACGGGGTCAAAAAACATCATCTAAGATTAGAATAAAAAAGCACAATATAAGCAATTTGCTGAGGTTGTGCTTTTTTAGTTAAGAAGCTTATGGATTTAGGAGTTCGTAAAAGTTTTTGAATTCATATCCCTGTTCTCTTAAATAATGAATGGAATCTTTTAAAATAGAGGGAGTGTCATTTACATCAGAGGTATCGTGCATTAAAATAACTAAGGTACCTTTGTTTTTTGAAGATTTTTGAAGATTTTTAAGTAATTGAGTATTCGTGTATTTTTTGATGGAATCATTGTTTAAACAGTTCCAATCAATATAGGTATAGTTTATTTCATCAAGTAGTTTAGATGCTTCTTTTTTCTTGGATTTATAACGAGAAGACATATAACCATTTGGAAAACGAAAGACATGAGAACAATAATTTTCAACATTTATGGCTTTTCCAATTTCAATATCTGTATTTTTAATTTCATTAATAAAGCTATCATTACTTTGATACAATTTTGTATTGTTATGATGATATCCATGGTTAGCAATATAATGCCCTTCTGTATAAGCTCTTCTTACTAATTCAGGGTGCTCTTTTACATGTTTTCCAACAACAAAAAAAGTAGCTTTTACTTGTTCTTCTTTTAGTATATCAAGGATTTTACTGGTAGCTTTTAAGGTGGGACCATCATCAAAGGTAAGGTAAGCAGTTTTATCCTCTGATTTCGTTAAAGTTGAAATTTTTTCTTTTAGGTTTTCTTCAACAATGCTGTTAGTAGTTAGTTCAAGAGCAAAAGAAAAAGGCGTTTTAAAATAGAATAACAATGAGGAAAAAAGAATGCAAAGAATAAGAGATAATATGATTTTTTTATTTAAAATAATTACTTTCATGGATCCTCCCCCAATAGGAATATATGAAAAAAAGTGTTGTATTATTCAACACTTTTAGCTTCTTCTTGGGTAATATATCCATGCTCTACCATTTTGTTTAATACATGTTTTTGACGTTTTTTTGCTAAATCTGGATTAACGGTAGGTGCATAAACAGATGGTGCATTGGGAATACCTGCAAGCATACTAGCTTCTGATAAAGATAGGTCTTTGGGATCTTTGTTGTAGTAACCATGACTTGCTTCATAGATGCTGTAATAACCATCTCCAAAATAAGAAGAGTTAACATACAAAGCAAAGATTTCATCTTTACTATAATTTTTTTCTAAATCGTAGGAAGCAAAAATTTCACCTAATTTTCTCATGAGATTTTTGTCTTGGTTAAAGATTACATTTTTTGATACTTGTTGTGTAATGGTGCTACCACCTTCGTCAAATTCACCATCACGGATATTGGTATAAAAAGCTCTAGCAATTCCAATGGGATCAATGGCTCCATGATGATAGTAACGATGGTCTTCTACAGCAATTACAGCGTGAATATAGTGTTCAGAAAGTTGATCAAAAGGAGTATAGTTTTCTTTACTTGTTATTTCTTCTATTCTTGTAATTAGCGGTTTTTCTTTTAGTGCGTTTGAATAATAGCCAAAGCCAATTGCCAAAATGATACTTGTACCAACTACCAATAAGATTAATAGAACGATTAATATTTTTTTAAATAGTTTCATAATTATTTTATTCCCTCACTTTTTATTTATTATATAACAAAATTTTGGCTAAAGAAATAGAATTCATAAAAATTTAAGATTTAAATGTTTAAAAATAAATAATTAACTGTTGAAAATTTAAAAAATATGAATAGAGCGATTTTTTTATAAATAAATGAAATAGGAGTATTGGATAGAAAATGGAATTTCAAAAAGAGTAAAATATGTTACAAATCAATTAGGAAAAGGTTTTTTTATTAAATAAAAAGTTTAATAGTGATGTTTTTTGACCCCGTCCCAAAAAACACCTAGACAAAAAAAGATAGGAATGATAGAATATCAATAATAGTAAAATATAAATATAATTTTCTATTAAGCAGTATATTATGTGTAAAAGAGAGGAAATGGCAATGATTAAGTTCACAAAAATGCATGGATTGGGAAATGACTATGTATATATAGATGCGATTCATCAATTGATTGAAAATGAAAAGGGTTTGGCTAAATTTGTAAGTGACCGACATTTTGGAATTGGATCAGATGGTTTAATATTAATTTGTAAAAGTGATAATGCAGATTTTAAAATGAGAATGTTTAATAGTGATGGAAGCGAAGCTGAAATGTGTGGAAATGGTATTCGTTGTGTTGGGAAATTTGTGTATGATAAAGGATTAACAGACAAAACGGAAGTTACAATAGAAACGTTAGCAGGAATAAAGACTCTGCAATTAAATGCAAAAGAAGGAAAAGTAGAAACGGTTAGAGTGGATATGGGAGAACCGATTTTAGCACCTGAAAAAATACCTGTCATGGCAATAGAAGAACCTGTCAAGAGCTTGAAGGTAAGGGGAATGGGACAGGAATTTTTACTTACTTGTGTATCCGTTGGAAATCCACATGCTGTTACGGTAGTAGAAGATGTTGAAAATTTTGATGTAGAAAAATATGGTAAGATTTTGGAAGTGGCTTCTGTATTTCCTAACAAAACCAATGTGGAATTTATAGAGATTGTCGATAAACAACATATTAAAATGAGAGTCTGGGAAAGAGGTTCAGGAGAAACTTTGGCTTGTGGAACAGGTGCTTGTGCATCAGTGGTTGCTAGCCATTTGAATCTTTTAACAGAGCGACATGTATGGGTTGAGTTACTACGGAGGGATTTTGGAAATCGAGTGGAATGAGGAAGATAATCATTTGTATATGACAGGAGAAGCAACAACTGTATTTGAAGGTGAATTATTGATAGATTTAGCAAAATTACATAAACTAGATTGATTGGAATTGACGAAAAAGAAAGTTAATTATATGATATAGAAAAAACAAAAGAGGAGAATAGAATGGAAAAGTTATTCAAGAATGCAAAAGGTATTACACTAATTGCCTTGATTATTACAATAATCATATTATTGATTTTAGCAGGAATATCAATTGCTACATTAACAGGACAAAATGGAATATTAAAAAAAGCGGAACAAAGTGGAATCAATACAACGATTGCAAAAGAAAAAGAACAAATTAAAATTGCTTATAATAGTGCAATGATTACCAAAATAGTAGAAGATAGAGAAATAGAAATAAGTGATCTAAAAAAAGAATTAGACAAACAAATGGCAGATGCAGTAGTACAAGAAGGAGAAATAGACGAAATGGTAATTAGTTTTATAGAAACCAACAACCAGTATATTCTTACCAAACAAGGAGAAATAGAAGGCCCAATGAATGGGAAAGATGCAATACAAGAAGAACAACTGTTAGAACAACTTGAAAGAAAAGTTGCAACACTAGAAAATAGAACAATGATGAAAAATTTAGGAAATAGAGTTGAAAATGTTAAAATTGCATTAGGAGTATGGACAACGATTGTAACAATAACAGTAGAAGAAGATGGTTATGCAGATATCTATGGGGCTTTTAATATACAAAATAATGACTCTATTAGTTATAAAGGAATTGGGTTATATCATAATGGGATTTTTATAGCAGGAAATGGAAAAGGAGGAAGTGGAAGAATAACACTTGACAATGCTAATTGCACAAGAGAAATAAAAAAAGGTGATAGGATTGAATTAAAGGTTGCGCAATGGATAACGAGTGAGGCTTTGATTCACTGGGCAACCATTCAAATAAATTATTTTCCAATAAATCAAGTGGTCGAGTATGGAAACATAGAAGAAATATCAAAAACAGAACGAATCGTAAATTTGGAGAAAAAAGTAAAACAATTAGAAAATAAAATGGATTTAAGAAAAATATCAGAACAAGTACAAAATATAAGTATACCAACAGGAACGTTAACAAAAGTAACAACGGTGACAGTCCCAGAAGATTGTTATGCTGACATTTTTGGAAAAATAAAAATGGAAAATGGGGATCGAAGTGATTATAAAGGAATACACCTTTATAAGAATGGAGAGTTACTAGCAGTACATGGAAAAGGTGGAAATGGAGATCTTATTACTGAAAGTATAAGCTATGTGGAAGAATTAAAAAAAGGAGATGTGATTGATTTATATCTAGACCAATTTACAGGAGTTACAAGGAATGTTACAGAAGCACAACTTCGTATTCATTATATGCCAATAACAGAAGAAGTAGAAGAAATCATGAACAATCAATCTACGAAAGATAAAATAGAAGAATTGCAAACAAAAATTACCAATTTAGAAAATAGAACTACTATGAAAACATTAGAAAAAAGATGTAGTAATGTAATAGTAGAAACTAGCGTAGGAGTGAAATTACTTGAAATTATAGTTCCAGAAGATTGCTATGCTGATATTTATGGCTTTTATGACATTAGTAATAATGATAATATGAGTTATAAAGGCATTAGCATTCATCGAAATGGTGAAGAGATTGTAGCAAAAGGAAAAGGCGGAAGTGGAGGTATTACAGCAGATGATATAAGTACGATGATGGAATTAAAAAAAGGTGATGTAATGATATTATATGCTTCACAATATACAGGAAGGAATCAAACTGTGCAAAATGCAATGTTTATTATGAATTATTTAAAAAAATAAGCGAGGAGGAAGAAAAATGAGTTTTATTAATGAAAATTTTTTGGCATTACAAGATAGCTACTTATTTTCAACCATTGCTAAAAAAGTAGCAAAATATACAGAAGAAAATCCAGAGAAAAAAATAATTAAATTAGGAATAGGAGATGTAACCAAACCAATTGTGCCAGCATGTTTAGAAGCCATGCATAAAGCGGTTGATGAAATGGGGACAGAGCAAGGATTTAAAGGATATGGACCAGAGCAAGGATATTTGTTTTTGCGAAAAGCAATTGTAGAAAATGATTACCAAGCAAGAGGTGTGGATATACAAGAAGATGAAGTTTTTGTGTCAGATGGAGCAAAATGTGATTGTGGTAATATTGTTGATATTTTTTCACAAAACAATAAAGTAGCCATAACCGATCCAGTCTATCCAGTTTATTTAGATACAAATATTATGTCAGGAAGAGAAATTATATATTTACCAGTAACAGAAGAAAATAATTTTAAGCCAGCTTTACCAGAAGAAAAAGTAGATATGATTTATTTGTGTTTTCCTAATAATCCAACTGGTACCGTATTAGAAAAAGAAGAATTAAAAAAATGGGTGGATTATGCAAAACAAAATCATTCTATCATTTTATATGATTCGGCTTATGAATCTTTTATAACAGAAGATAATATACCACATAGTATTTATGAAATAGAGGGAGCCAAAGAGGTTGCAATTGAATTTAAAAGTTATTCTAAAACAGCAGGTTTTACAGGAGTTAGATGTGCATATTTAGTAATTCCAAAAACATTAAAGGGATATACAAAGCAAGGGGAAGAGATTTGTTTAAACAAATTATGGAATCGAAGAACATGTACAAAATTTAATGGCGTATCTTACATAGTTCAAAGAACAGCAGAAGCGACATATTCTATAGAAGGAAAAAAACAAATTAGACAAAATATCAATGCTTATCTAGAAAATGCTAAAATAATTAAAGAGGGTCTAGAAGAAGGAGGATTTACTGTATATGGAGGAGTGAATTCACCTTATGTTTGGTTAAAGGTACCAAAAGGTATGACATCTTGGGAATTCTTTGATCAATTACTAGAAGAAGTGAATATAGTAGGAACACCAGGAAGTGGATTTGGAAAAAATGGAGAAGGCTATTTTAGGTTAACAGCCTTTGCTACAAAAGAAAATACAATAGAAGCAATCGAAAGAATAAAAAAGTGGAGATAATAGGAAGAAGATTTGAGTAAAGAACAGCTCTGTTAGGCTCTATTTCTATCTTAATTTTAGCGGTAATGATTTCCATAAAAAGTTTGCGAAAAAGTATTGACTTTAAAAATTAAACATGATATGATAAGAAAGTACCTAGCACAGACAAAAAATAAAAAACTTAAGAAATTAGTAATAAATATAAAACTTGAAGAATACACTATAAACAGTGATTACTAATTTTTTATTTTGACTTATAAAAAAATAAAAAAAATTGTCAAAAAGTGTTGACAAATAAAAAAAGGTATAGTATAATGCAAAACGTTCCACGTAAGAGGGACATAAAAAGTACATTGAAAAGTAAACAATAAAATCCTTTAGAGAATAAACCGAAGCGGTATGAAAGAACATAATTGATTTTATGTAAGTTATCTCTTTAAAGAGTTAACATCGTACCGAACAAGTAAATTTAAAAAATAATCATGTAAAAATGATTGAACAAGCATTGAAAGAGCTTGATTAAAACTTTAAGTATGATTTATATCTTTCTTAGGAAAGTAATATAGATACCATAACAAGAGAGTTTGATCCTGGCTCAGGATAAACGCTGGCG
>JAAVZN010000012.1 GCA_022791675.1 Clostridia bacterium
AAAGTAGCTCTTTTTAAATCTTTTTGTTTTAACATTAAATATTCCACCTTTCTATTTTGTCTGTTTTTTACATTTTTATACAGTTAAGGTGAAATATTCGTTTACAAACTTTCAAGGTGATTTTATCATATATTAAATACATCGCAAAATTGAAAATATTTACTTTTTGCCAAATAAGTGCTATAATAATTTCGAAGTGATTTTATATGAAAATAGCAGAAAGAAATTAAAGGAGGATTAACTATGAAAAGAATACAGGTAGTTAAGGAAAATGACAAATATTGCTTTAAAATATTTCCAAGAAATTCAAATACACAAGCACTTGGTAAGTCTCCATATTTTAAAGAAGAAGGTGAATGTACTAAGGCGTTAAGAGAATTTATGCAATTTATAATAAACAATGGAATTAAAACTTCAGATTCAAAATATGTAAAAACTAAAGATGATGGGACTTATCAAATAATAAATGATGAAAAGATAAAACTATTTACTTCAATAATACCACATAAACCTGCAATAGAATATAATTTGAAACAGGAATTTGATACAACCATAAACAGTATTTATAACAATGTAATATTAGAAATGTATTAATTGTAATGAAAATATAATAAAAGATGTTCAATTATTAGGTTTTATATAGTAGAAAACCAATTGTTCGGGATTGGGATAAGAATTAGGAATATATATGAAATTAAATAAAATTAAAGACGTCTTAAGCAAGACGTCTTTAACAATTTGTTTCGATATTAAATTTCACGATTTAAATTTCCATTGGTATAATCTTTACCTTCCAAACGCTTTCCAGATTTAACTGTTTGTACAATAGAATTAATTTGAGCAATATCTTCTTCTAAAATATCAATTCTAGCAAAATTAATAGAAAAATCAGAAGGAGCAATAGAAGTGATTTTACTATTGAATAAGGTGGTAACTGTTTGAATATTATCTGGCATAATTGGAAAACGCATATTCAATCGATCCCTTAAAAAATAGGAATGAGAATTTTGACAACGAGCCTTACAATCAGGATAACACTTGTCCGTTTCACCAAGTAAGCAATAATTCATATTGATTAAAGGAACTCTACCATAAACCATCATTTCTTTTTCCAAATAATGATAATCACACAAAGAAAGAAGTGTTTTTTTATCCAACTCTGGAGATAAAGTAAATCGACTAATTCCCATTTCCTTTAAAGCCAATACCGTTTGGGAATTGAATACATTAAAAGTATAATTGGTAACCAATTTAAAATAACGATTCAAATCCTTAAAAAGTTCATTTAAAAGTCTAATATTGCATATATTAGAAATAACAAAACCTTTGATTTCATATTTTGAAACAGAAGCTTCTGCATTGGCATAAAAAAGATTTTTATAGTTTCCTTTTACAATGGTTGGCATATAAATATAAGTATCAAAATTTTTGCTTAGAATATTTAAAATGGTTTCATATTTTTTACTTGTAAAAAACTTTAATGGAATATAGATATTATCAATATCAGGGGTTAATTTAGAATAATCAAAATCTATATTCAAGTCATTGAGTAAGACAGAAATTTTAGGTACTTGTATTTTTGATAAATTAACATCATTTTTTACATAATTTCTCATATCAGAAAGAACCTGATCTTTCATTGGATAAGATGAATTTAAGTTTGTTGTTTTAGTAGTAGAAGAACTAGGAAGGGAACGTTTGCAATGAGCAATGGCATAATCTTCTACTTGTTGCAAAGCATTTCTACGAAGTTCATTCAAAATACTCAATTTAGGAAGAAATACCCCTTCTTCTAATAAAACATTGATATTTTTAAAATGATAAGGTGTAGAAGCTGTTTTAGCAATTTGATGAATGACCGTTTCCTTATTCAATGGTTTGTTTTTAGCCTCCATAGGAAAGTCATTTTGTTCGTATTGAATTTTTAAATTTTTATATAAGGCACTAGAATTTGCAGGAGTAATTTGAATGGATAAAGGTTGGTCTTTTTTTATTGTTACCTTACAATTTAAAGGAATTTGACGATATTCTTTTTGATAACTTTCTTTGGCAAAAGTAGACAATTTCTTAGAAGACATTTTGTAAATTTTATCCTGGCAAGAAATATTTCCTTTCATTCTTCCAATGGTAACAGTTTGACCAATTTTAGTTTCCACAATATTTTTCTTTTTTTCCATCAATTCAGAAACAGTATAAGTACCTTCTTCTTGTTCCAAAGAAATGGTATCTCCAATTTCAATGGGTTCTTTTAGTTTAACCGTAATGAGTCCTTTGTTTTTGTTATAATTTTCAACAGTACCTAAAAATAATCCCATATTACTAGGTTTTTCTTTGAAAACTAAATTTTTATTAGGTTCTTCATCTAAGTGACCAGAAGAAGACATACCACGATTAAACACTTGCATTAAAAGTTTTCGATCTTCTTTGTCTACTACATAATCCTGTTTTGATAATGCCAAATCAATATATTTTCGATAAATTCTAGTAACAATGGCTACATATTCTGGAGATTTCATTCTTCCTTCAATTTTTAAACATTTAACACCGGATTCTACAAAAGAAGGAATATAATCTAAACTGCATAAATCACGAGTACTAAGCAGATAACCAGAATGAAGTTTTTGCTTGTCTTCTAACAAATCAAAGGGAAGTCTACAAGGTCCCGCACATTTACCACGATTACCAGAACGACCTCCTAACATACTAGAAAATAAACATTGTCCAGAATAAGAAATACACAAAGCACCATGAACAAAACACTCAATTTCAATTTTGGTATTTTTACAAATATAATCAATTTCATTTATAGAAAGTTCACGAGCTAAGACCACTCTTTTAAATCCAAGATTTTGCAAGGCTAATGCACCATTCAAATTATGAACTGTCATTTGTGTACTACCATGAATGGGTAAATCAGGAAAAAGTTTGATCAATTGAGTAGCCAAGCCCAAATCTTGAACAATAATGCTATCAATACCAGCAAGATATGCAGTTGTTGCCAAAGATAAGGCATTTTCTAGTTCATCATCTTTAATTAAAGTATTCAAAGTTAAATTGGTTTTAACACCACGGATTTTAGCATAATGAATAGCCTTTGTTAATTCTTCTGGTCCAAAATTATGAGCAAAGGCTCTAGCACTAAAAGTATCAGAACCAAAATAAACACTATCTGCACCATTTTGGACAGCTGACTTTAAAGATTCAAAATTGCCAACAGGCGAAAGTAATTCTATCATTTTTTTATTCTCCTTTATGATGGGGACGGTTCTTTTTGCACATTTTTGTGCAATCTGGGACACATCTTTGTAATTCAATTACATTGTATCACAAAATTTGTTAATGTTCACTTTAAAATGACAAATTTTTTAAAAATATTTCAGTATCTTTAAATTTGAAAATTGTAGTTGACGAAAAAAAATACTAATGATAAAATAAGTACATAATTAAGAAAATTTGATACCTTGAAAGGAAGGAAAAAATGAAAATTCAAAAATCAATTATAATAATGATATTAAGTACTAGTATTTTATTAGGAATGTTAAAAATAGAAAGTAAGGCAGTCAATGAAACGAATAGCAATAGTCAAAATGTTCAAAACACAACGAATACACAAGGAACATCAAATAACACACAAAATAATAGTAGTAATGAAACAACAAATCAAGAACCACAAGAAAAATCAAGTAATGCTAATTTGGCCATTTTAGGAATTAAGCCAAATGATTTTACAGGATTTCGATATGGAACGACAACTTATGAAGTAGAAGTTCCAGAAGAAGTAGATGAAGTAGAAGTTTATGCAAAAGTACAAGATGAAAAAGCAACCATGACAGGAACGGGAAAAAAGTCACTAGAAAAAGGAGATAATAAAGCACAAGTAGTTGTTACAGCTGAAAATGGAGCGACTAAAACTTATACCATAAATATTTTCCGAGGAATAAAAAAGACAGAAGATTTGGAAGGAGTGACAGATCATGCCAAAGAACAAGGGAAGGGATTATCAAAATTAAAAATCAATGATTTGAAATTGTCACCTAACTTTCAAACCAATCATTATGAATATACGGTTAAATATATTGGAGAAGATACGAAATTAAACGTTCAAACAGAAGCAACGAATGAAAGTTATGTGATAGAAGTAATTGGAAATGATAATTTACAGGAAGGGAAAAATATAATTACGATTTTAGTATCAGAGGAAAATGATAATAATATAGCAACTTATCAAATAACAGTTGAGAAAAGTTTAGTGGATAAGGAAGCTTTGGAAAAAGAAGAAGCGTTAAAAAAGGCACAAGGACAAAAGATAATGATTGGAATTGCAATTGCAGTGGTAGCTGTGATAGCAGTTGTAATATCCGTTATTATCATACGTAAAAGAAATAAAAGATTAGAAGATGAGTTTTCAGGAAGTTTTTATGATGAAGATGAGAATTTTGAAGAGGAAGAGGAGGAGGAACTTCCAAAAGCTTTACGAGGAAAAAGATTTCAAGAGGAAGTAAGAGATGAAGAAGAAGACGATTATGACAGAATGCCAAAAGATGCTTTAAAAGAGAGATTTTTAAATGGTTATACTTCTCAACTTGATTTGGATTTCGAGGACAATTTTGAAGAAGCTAAGCCCCAAAGAAAACCTAAAAAAGGGAAAAGATTTAAATAGAAAAAAGCGTGTAAGTCAATCTTACACGCTTTTTGGAAGTTTACTAAAATTAGCAACAACCTCCTCTGTTACCACCGCAACAACAACAGATTAATAATATTAGGATTATAATCCAGCAACAATCATCACCAAATCCGAATCCACCGCATCCTCTATTTTCTGGCATAGTCTAGACCTCCTTCCATAAAGAAATATGTTTTGGTTTTTATTTTTTCTTTTGTTGTTTTCCTTTGTA
This sequence comes from Clostridia bacterium, assembly GCA_022791675.1. Taxonomy (GTDB): domain Bacteria; phylum Bacillota; class Clostridia; order TANB77; family CAG-508; genus CAG-269. Next base: position 4,896 of record JAAVZN010000012.1, read on the forward strand.
TGATATATAATATGTGGTAGGAAAAATTGTGTTACAAAATGATAAAATTTTTTTTAGTGTGTTAAAATAGAAGTGAGAAAATAAGGTGGTAAGGGCAAGAAAAGGAGATCATTATGAAGAACACAAAGTTTATGAAGTTGGCAGAGGCAGAAAAGCGGGCAAGGTTACTGATGGTTATTAATAAGAAAGTTAATGGCCGGTTAGGAAAGAACGAGTTGGAAAAAATCATCAACATGATAGATGTTGACGTGCAGTATTCCATTCTTGTTATTTCCGATGCTAAGGAAATGGCGTCGGAAATAACACTTGCTGACTAGGAAGTAGCACATTCCTGGGCAGGAAGCGATGGCATGAAGAAGGAAGGCAAGTGCCTTCTAGGTAACATTTCTTTTGGTCAAGATTACCATTAAAGGAGGTTCAGTACATTCTGGACCACTTCAATATCGGTACCAAGTGAAAGAAAGAGGATAATATCCTCTTTCGAAACAAAAAACTCTAGCTTTAACAAGCTGGAGTTTTTGTATGGAAAAAAGAATCAAAAATAAAATGTTCGCTTTTTTTCTGACATAAAATATGATACAATCAAAAACAACAAAAGGAGAGAAAAAGAAATGGAGCAAAAAACAAAAAAAGTAGGGGAAATATTTAGTGATTATAAAACAAATGCCAATATAAAATATGCAGAAGTAAGAGGATTAAATGTGATCAAAAAAACAAACACATTGCAAGTAGTATTGTATCTAGACGAATATATTGAAATCAAAGAAACATGGTACTTTGAAAATTTTTTAAAAGAAAGATTTCAATTTGAACACACAGATGTCGAAATACAATATCATGAAAAAGTAGAAAAAAAACCAATTGTAGAAGAATGGAAAAATATCATAGCCTATATGTCACACAAATATCCACTTGCCAAGCCAATGTTACTATTAAAAAGTGAAGTACAAGTAAAAGAGAACACTATTTACATAGAAATGCACATCAAAGGAGCAGAATTCTTAAAAGCAAAAAAAACGGACAAAGAATTACAAAAGACAATTAAAAACCTATTTGGAAAAGAATATGTAATTGAAATAACAGAAAACTTATCGACAAACGACATGAGCGAAATTCGCGAAACCATTAAAAAACAAGAAGAACAAGTAATTGCAAAAATCGAAGAAGAAAACAAACAATATCACAGTGAAAAAGAAAACGAAACCGAGACCATAGCACAGTATGAAGATCCAGATTATGTTCCACCAACTGACTTAGAAGGTTATATTCCATCAGAAGAAATGGAAATGCCAGAATTAGAAGAACACGAATATATTATGGGAAAACCATCAAGAGCAAAAGAAAAATACATCAAAATAAAAGATATTACAGCCAATGATGGAAGAGTTACCTTAGAAGGAAGGCTAGTAAGCATCAATGTAAGAGAAACAAAATCAGGAAAAGGAATGATTATATTTGATTTATATGATGGAACAGGAACAATTACCTGTAAATCCTTTGGAAAAGATTACAATGAAGGGAAACAAATCGAAGAAAAAATAACAGGAGCCAAAGCCATAAAAGCAACAGGAAAAGCACAGCTAGATAACTATGCAGGAGATATTACAGTTATGGTAAATACCATTGTAGAAACAGACACCAATTTACCAGAACTACCAACTGAGGAAGAAATAGAAGATACACCATTGATCTTAGGAAACACACCAAACATAACCGAAACCCTTGTAAAGGTAGAAGACTTAGGGGTTGATGATGGGAAAATTGCCTTGCAAGGAGAAGTTATTTATACAGAAGACAGAACCTTAAAATCTGGAAAAACTTTATTTAGTTTTGACTTATATGATGGAACCAGTACCATTACTTGCAAAGCTTTTTTAGATAAAGAAAAAGCAAAAAGAATCATGAAAAGAATTCAAAATGCAAAAGGATTAATGATAGCAGGAACCGCACAGATGGACACATTTTCGAATGAATTAACAGTTATGGCAAATACCATTGTAGAGCAGGAAACGGGATTAAAGAAAGAAATGAGACAAGACAACAGCGAAAGAAAGAGAGTAGAATTACATTTACATACCCAGATGAGCCAAATGGACGCCATGACGTCAGCCAAAGACTTAATTAAAAGAGCTATGAAATGGGGAATGAAATCAATTGCAATTACGGATCATGGAGTGGTACAAGCCTTTCCAGAAGCCCATAAAATGTTAGGATATGACAATCCAGATATGAAAATATTATATGGAGTAGAAGCTTATTTAGCACCAGATAAAAATGCTATTGTAACCAATAGTAAGGGACAAGATATTGATACGACTTACTGTGTATTAGACTTGGAAACAACAGGTTTTTCAGCTACTACTGAAAAAATTACAGAAGTAGGAATTATGAAAATAAAAAATGGAGAAGTAATCGATCAATTAGGGTGTTTTGTTAATCCAGAAAAGCATATACCACAAAGAGTAACAGAAGTTACCAATATTACAGATGATATGGTAAAAGATGCGGAAACCATTCAGCAAGTTTTTCCAAAAATATTAGAATTTATCAAAGATTCTGTTTTAGTAGCCCATAATGCACCATTTGATATCGGATTTTTAAAACAAAATGCCAAAAACTTGGGATATGAATTTGATTATACTTATTTAGATACATTAAGTTTAGCCAAAGATTTATTTCCAGATTATAAAAAATACAAACTAGGAAAAATTGCAGAAAATTTAGGAATAAAAGTAGAAGTAGCCCATCGAGCTTTAGATGATGTTGATACAACAGTAAAAGTATTTCGTGTTATGATTGATATGTTAAAAAAACGTGGAGCCAAAACGGTAGATGATATCGACCAAGTAAGTAGTACCGAAGAAACCAAAAAAGAAGAATATAAAAAATTAAAAACGTATCATGCTATTATTTTAGCAAAAAACTATATAGGGTTACGTAACCTTTACAAATTGGTATCGCTGTCGCACTTACATTATTTTTACAGAAAACCAAGAATCTTAAAAAGTTTATATCAAAAATATTCAGAAGGATTGATGCTTGGAAGTGCTTGTGAAGCAGGAGAATTATATCAAGCCATTGAACTTCGGAAAAACCGATGAAGAAATTGAAGCCATAGCAAATGATTATGACTACTTAGAAATTCAACCAATAGGAAACAATCAATTTTTAGTCAGAAAAGAAATGGTAAAAGATGAAGAAATCTTAAGAGACATCAATCGAAAAATTGTAGAAGTTGGAGAAAAATTGAACAAGCCAGTAGTTGCAACTTGTGATGTTCATTTTATGGATCCACAAGATGAGGTATATAGACGTATTTTAGAAGCAGGACAAGGCTATGATGATGCCGATAATCAAGCACCTTTATACCTAAGAACCACAGAAGAGATGCTAGAAGAATTTAGCTATTTAGGTAAAGAAAAAGCTTATGAAGTAGTAGTAACCAATACCAATTTAATTTCAGATATGTGTGACAGAATCAGTCCCATTTCGCCAGAAAAATGTCCACCACACATACCAGGTTGTGAACAAACGATAAAAGATATAGCTTATGAGAAGGCCCATCAATTATATGGTGACCCATTACCAGAAATAGTACAAGAAAGACTAGACAAAGAACTAGATTCCATCATTCGAAACGGATTTTCTGTTATGTATATCATTGCTCAAAAATTAGTGTGGAAATCTAACGAAGATGGATACATTGTGGGATCAAGAGGATCGGTTGGTTCTTCCTTTGCTGCTAACATGACAGGAATTACAGAAGTAAATTCTTTGCCAGCTCATTATCGATGTCCAAACTGTAAATATTCAGATTTTACAGACTATGGGTATAAAAATGGATTTGATTTACCAGATAAAGAATGTCCCCAATGTGGTCATAAATTAGACAAAGACGGAATGGATATTCCATTTGAGACTTTTTTGGGATTTAATGGAGACAAAGAGCCTGATATTGACTTAAACTTTTCAGGAGAATACCAAGCCAAAGCACATCGTTATACAGAAGTTATTTTTGGAAAAGGAACTACTTTTAAAGCAGGAACCATTGGAACCATAGCAGATAAAACGGCTTTTGGTTATGTGAAAAAATATTTTGAAGAACGAAATATTCCAATTAATCGTGCAGAAACACAAAGGTTAGCAACAGGTTGTACTGGAATTAAAAGAACCACAGGACAACACCCAGGTCGGAATTATTGTAGTACCAAAAGGAAGAGAAATTTATGAATTTTGTCCTGTACAACACCCAGCAGATGATCCAAACTCAGATATTGTAACAACCCATTTTGATTATCACTCCATTGACCAGAACTTATTAAAACTAGATATATTAGGGCATGACGATCCAACGATGATTAGAATGTTGCAAGATATCACCAAAATCGATCCTACAAAAGTTCCGTTAGATGATAAAGAAACGATGTCGATTTTTAGTTCTACCAAGGCTTTGCGGAGTAAGTCCAGAACAAATTCATTCTGAAGTAGGAAGTTTTGGTGTGCCAGAATTCGGTACTAAATTTGTAAGAGGAATGTTAGTGGATACCAGACCAACTACATTTGATGAATTAATTAGAATTTCAGGGCTATCTCATGGGACTGATGTGTGGTTAGGAAATGCCCAAAGTTTAATAGAAGCAGGAACGGTAACTTTACAAGATGCTATCTGTTGTCGTGATGATATTATGATTTATTTGATTAAGCAAGGCTTACCACCTAACCCAGCCTTCAAAATTATGGAGACGGTTCGTAAAGGAAAAGCTTTAAAAGATCCAGAAAAATGGGCAGAATACGTTAGTTTAATGAAAGAACATGACGTGCCAGATTGGTATATAAAGTCTTGTGAAAAAATTAAATATATGTTTCCAAAGGCGCATGCAGCAGCCTATGTAACCAATGCTTTTCGAATTGCTTGGTTCAAAGTCCATCAGCCATTAGCTTATTATGCTTCCTATTTTTCAATTAGAGCAGACGAGTTTGATAGTGAGTGCATGATTTTTGGAAAAGAAAAAGTAAAAAATAAAATGAAAGAAATTGATTTGGCTGGAAATTCAGCAACAGTTAAAGATAAAAATATGTATGCTATTTTAGAATTAGTACTAGAAATGTATGAACGTGGTTTTCATTTCTTGCCAATGGATTTATATCAATCTGATAGCACTAAATTTTTAGTAGAAGAAAATGGAATAAGGCCACCATTAAATAGTATTCCTGGTCTTGGAACTGTCGCAGCTCAGGGAATTGCTAATGCAAGAAAGGACGGAAAATTCATGTCAATTGATGATTTGAAGATTCGATCTAAGGTGGGAAATTCTGTTACTGATTTACTAAAAAGCTTTGGGTGCCTAGAAGGAATGAGCCAAAGTAATCAGATGAGTTTGTTTGGTTAGCAGTAAAAAAATGTTAAAAAACCTTAAGTGTTCTTATACCAACCAATAGGATCGTATAAAATTGGGACAAGTACAAAAATTGTATGATGTCCCTTTTTTATTTGGAATTCAGAAGTTGACAAAATAATGTACATAATGTAAAATAAATTTAGAGGAGAAAAAAATGAAAAATTATGTACAATCTTTCAATCCAGAGATACAAGAATATTATAAAATTTTATCACCCAAAGGAATACCAGAATTTATAGTACCTTATATTGAAACACCACAGATGCAAAAACAAGCCAAAATAAGCACAACGTGTGGAACGGTTTATTCAAATCTGTTTTCAAACCAATTTTGGTATTCAAGCTTAGAACACAGTATAGGTGTAGCTTTAATTATCTGGAATTTTACCAAAAATAAAAAGCAAACATTAGCAGGGTTATTCCATGATATAGCAACTCCTGTTTTTAAGCACACGATAGATTTTATGAATGGAGATTATGAAAAACAAGAATCAACAGAAGAACTAACAAGTAGAAAAATTTATGAATCCAAAGAAATTATGGAATTATTGGAAAAAGATGGAGTTACGATAAAGGAAGTGGAAGATTATCACATTTATCCAATTGCTGATAATGATACACCTCAATTATCAAGTGATAGATTGGAATATACACTTTCCAACGGATTAGGAGCAATCATGAAATGTTGGAATTTATCAGAAGTAAAAGAGATGTATCAAGATATAGAAATACAAAAAAATGAAAAAGGAATACAAGAACTAGGCTTTAAAAGCCAAGAAATGGCAGAAAAATTTGTACAAGGTATGAGGAAATTATCGGCTGAGTATATTAAAAATAAAACTAAATTTTCGATGCAATTTTTAGCAGACATTGTGAAAAAAATGTCAAAAGAAAATGAAATTAGCAAAAATGATTTATATCGATTATCTGAAAAAGAGGTAATAGAAAAAATTGAGAACAGTAAAATTGGTGGTATTGCTAAGAATTTTGAGATTTGGAGGAAAGCAACCCAAATAAAGGAAAGCGATGAAGAAGTGAAAGACAAGTATTGTGTGAAAATTCCAAATCCTAAAATAAGATATATTGTACCATTAATAAGAACCAAAACAGGATTTATACGAATTAATCAAGTATCACAGATTGCTAAAACAGAGATCGAGCTAGCTAAAAATTTTAAAACAAAAAATTATGCATATTTAGACTTTGAATTCTAAATAAAAATAAACGAAAAGGAAATGAAAGAAATGAATAAAGAAATAAAAAGAGAGATTAAATTATTAGCAAAACAAAAAAAGTTTGACCAAATTTATGAAGAATATGGTCCCTATCATTTCAGAAGATGTGTATCAATAGAATTTAAGATTCTAGATGTTGAAAAATTAGTAAAAGAAGAAAAGTTTGAAAAAATTTATGAAAAGTATGGAGAAACTTATCAAACGATGCAGGAAAAATATGGAATAGGGGAAGAAGATGAAAATTTACTAGCAAAAAAGACATTTTGGAAATCTATTAAGAGAACATTTTTAATTACTTTCATTCCTTCATTTTTAGGTTCATTTTTAAGTAGCCACGTTTTGGCTCCTGCTTTTTTTGCAGACAGAGCAATAAAAGATAATGCTAAAAAATATGAAAAAGAAATTAAGGAATATGAAGAAAAAATAAAAGAATACTCAAAAAAATTTGATCCAAAAACGCAAAGTGATATGGAAATTATTATGAGAACCATGAAAGATATGCATGAAACAATAAGAGGATATGGAACGCCAGAAATTGATGCAACTGGATATTTAGGAATCGATGTAATGGACAAAGACGGAATTGGAGTATGTCGAAATATGGCTCCTAATATTGCTGACAAATTAAATGCAATTAATCCAGAATATAATGCTAGAATATTTGCTTTATATAATAGGGCAAAAGAGCAAGAAGAAAACAATATAGAGAATTTTGTTATTGAAGATGAAGTAACAATTAGAAAAAAAGGAAATATAAGAGAAACTTATGAAAAAGATCAGTTGCTCAGCAGAGAAATAGAGATAGGTAAAAGCAGTTATATACAAGAATATGAAGAAGGCAAAATAAAAAGAATAGCATTAGAAAAAGCAAATAAAGAATATGAGATAAATTATGATGAAAATGAAAATATTGTAGAAAAATCAAACACAATTATGGAAAAGACAGAAGATAAGGAAATAAAGAAAATATTTGTCAATGGAAGAATCAAAGAGATAAGAGAAAAGACAGACCAGTATTATAAAAATACATTTTATGATGAGAATGAAAGAAAAATATTTTTTACAATTGCTGATGCAGAAATGGATCGAACTATTTTTTATTATGAAAATGGACAAAAAAATTTCGAAACAATTGTTAAAGATGGATATAAAACGACAATATATTATGATGAACAAGAAGAAGAAATAGAAAGAAAAAAAGAAAAAACAGAAGAGGAAAATATATTTTTAACTTTAAATAAAAGTAGTAAATTATCGGAAGAATTAGAAGAATTAGAAAAATCAAAAGAAAAAACAGGGAATCATGTTATGACTGCAGTGGATATTAAAAGTGATAATGTAACATTGTTAGTTGATCCAACCAATTTAAGTTTAGGGATTTATAAAGATGGAAAAATGTATATGTTTAATGAAAGACAACCAAGTGAAGCGGTTTATGATAGAAAGTTTGGAACGGAACTTATTTTCAAAGGTACCAAAGCAATTACACAATATCCTGCTGATTATATCAAGAGTTTTTTAGAACCAAAACTAAGTATAGAAGAATTAGAGAAAAAATATGGATTACAAGCACAAAATAAAATGTTAGAACAAATTGAAAAAGAAGATAGTAAAACTTCAAATGCATTTAAAGAAGAATTAAAGATAGATACAGGAGTTACTTATAACTTGGACACAAATGTTGTGACAATCGATCGAGCCAAGACAAAAGATAAAGGACAAGAACATTAGTTAGAAAGGAAATGGAAAAATGTATCAACAACAAACCAACCTACAAATGGAAGAAATATTTTCAATGCCAAATATATTACTGTATTTGTTAGGAATGAATCTTTTTGGTTTTTTCATCATGTGGATTGATAAAAGAAAAGCTAAAAAAGGATCTTGGAGAATTCCAGAAAAAACACTTTTTATCATAACTGCTTTGGGAGGAGGAATTGGAACCATAGCTGGAATGTACACATTTAGGCATAAAACACAAAAGTTAAATTTTGTGATTGGTTTTCCATTTATTACGATATTAGAAATAGTAGGTATTGTATATTGGTTGTTTTTTAATTAAGAATTTTAAGGAGAAGAAAAGAGGTAACAAGAGTCAAAAAGACTGGAAAGATATAAGTGAAAGTTAAAATATTATGTTAGATTAAAAAAATAAAAAAACCAGAGAAGCTTTGAAAATAAGCAAATCTGGATTTTTTTATTGTCACAAAAAGTTCAAAAAAGAGTACACATAAAGAGTGTGAAAAATAAAAGAAAAGTCAATACATTATAGCAACTAAATAAAAATGTGAACAACTTGTGAAAAAAATGTGAGTAAATTAAGTTATTCACAAAGTTATCCACAGTTTCCACATAAAAAGATAAAATGTGGAAAAGAATAAAAAAACAAAAAACAGGAAACATAAAACAAGAAAGAAAACATAATTGTAACGTTTTTGAAATATAACTGTAACAAAAGCGTGAGAAATTTGACAAAGAGGTGAGAAAAAAGGCGAAAACCCAATTGGGATAAAAAGAAACGAAAGGAAAATGCAACAATATTGTAACGTTTTTGTAAAAAAGAAAAAAGGAAACAAGGAAAGAAAAAATGTGGATAACATCTAAAATAATGTTGGAAAAGAACGAAAAATGGAAAAATAACATATAATAAATAGTACAAATAGTATTGGAAAAGAGGAGAAAGACATGTTACACAGGTTAAGATACGTTTTTAGTAAAAATAGAAGTTATGGTGAATTAGAAATTAATTTTGAACAATTAGAAAAAATGGTAGAAAAAGGAGCACTTTTAATTGATGTCAGAAGTCCACAAGAATTTGCAGAAGGACATCTGGAAAATGCTATTTTATTACCAGAATATGAAATAAAACAAAAGATTGAGCAAATAGCAACAGATAAAGCACAAGTAATGATTGTATATTGTAGTACAGGACATAGAGGAATAAAAGCGCAAAAATTGTTACAAAGACTTGGCTACAAAGAAGTATATAACTTACAAAATGGACTTGAAAATTCTGTATAAAAAATGTATTGTGATTTTAGGATTTATGTGTTAGAATAACAAAGAATGGAAAAAAGCTTGAACAAAGGAGATAAGAATGAATAATAGACAAGAACATATTAGAAACTTTAGTATCATAGCGCATATCGATCATGGAAAATCAACGTTAGCAGACAGACTAATCGAAATGACAGGAGTATTATCCAAAAGAGAAATGGAAAGTCAAGTTTTAGATAATATGGAAATCGAGAAAGAAAGAGGAATTACCATCAAGTCTCAAGCAGTTAGAATGATATATAAAGCAAAAGATGGACAAGAATATACACTAAATCTAATCGATACACCAGGACACGTAGATTTTAACTATGAAGTTTCCAGAAGCTTAGCAGCCTGTGATGGAGCCATTTTAGTGGTTGATTCAAGCCAAGGAGTGGAAGCACAAACATTAGCAAATGTCTACTTAGCAATTGATAATAACTTAGAAATATTACCAGTATTGAATAAAATTGATTTACCAAATGCAAGAACCGAAGAAGTGAAACAAGAAATTGAAGAAATTATAGGAATTCCTGCAGAAGATGCACCTTGTATTTCTGCCAAGTCAGGACTAAATGTAGAAGAAGTGCTTGAAAGAATTGTTACAGATTTACCACAACCCAAAGGGAATGAAAAAGAGCCATTAAAATGTCTCATATTTGATTCCTATTATGATAATTATAAAGGAGCAGTAGCCTATATTAGAGTTGTTGATGGAACGGTAAAAGTAGGTGATGAAATTAAACTAATGGCAACCAACAAAACTTTTACTGTAGCAGAAGTTGGATATTTTGTGCCAGGTTCTTATATGCCAACAGAAGAAATAAAAGCAGGAGAAGTTGGTTATATTGGAGCAAGTATCAAAAACTTATCTGATATTCAAGTAGGAGATACCATTACCTTAAAAGAAAATCCAGCAAAAGAGCCATTAGAAGGATACAAAAAAGTTACACCAATGGTATATTGTGGATTATATCCCATTGATGGAAGTCAGTATGAAGCATTAAAAGAAGCAATTGAAAAATTAAAACTAAACGATGCGGCCTTAGAATATGAAGCAGAAACATCAGTAGCTTTGGGATTTGGGTTTCGTTGTGGATTTTTAGGTTTACTGCATTTAGAAATTATAGAAGAAAGATTGGATCGAGAATTTGACTTAGGACTTATTACAACAGCACCATCTGTTATCTATAAAGTTCATAAAACAGATGGAGAGATAATCGAATTATACAATCCAGAAGATTTGCCAAAACCACAAGAAATATCCTGTATAGAAGAACCATTTGTAACAGCCAATATTTTAACACCGAAAGATTATGTAGGAAACATTATGGAACTATGTCAAAGAAGACGTGGTGTTTATATTGATATGAAATACTTAGATGAAAATAGAGTTACTTTAATCTATGATATGCCATTAAATGAAATTATTTACGATTTCTTTGACAATTTAAAATCCAAAACCAAAGGATATGCTTCCTTAGATTATGAATTTAAAGAATACAGAAAATCAAATCTTGTAAAATTAGATATTCATATTAATGGTGAGCCAGTAGATGCTTTGAGTTTTATTGTTCATAAAGATAGTAGCTATGAAAGAGGCAAAAAAATGGTAGAAAAACTAAAAACAGTCATTCCGAGAAAATTATTTAAAATACCAATTCAGGCAGCTATTGGAGGACAAATTATTGCGAGAGAAACCATATCAGCAATGAGAAAAGATGTATTAGCAAAATGTTATGGAGGAGATATCACAAGAAAGAAGAAATTATTAGAAAAACAAAAAAGAGGAAAGAAAAAAATGCGAGAAATAGGAAATGTAGAAATACCACAGGAAGCATTTTTATCTGTGCTTAAATTAGATGATGAATAGAAGGTGGGATTAGAGGGACGTTGCTTAAAATCCCTGTTAGAAAGAACACATATTAAATATTTTATAAACAGGGATTTTAAGCAACGTCCCTCTAATCCCACACCTATTCTTTGAAAGGAGAAAAAAATGAAGCAAGAAGATTACAAAGATCAAGTAGAAGGAAGAAATGCAGTAATTGAATTATTGGAAAGTGGAAGAGATATTAATAAAATATTTATTACAAAAGGAGAAAGGCATGGTTCTATTAACAAAATTATTAGTATGGCAAAAGAAAATAAAGTAATTATAGTAGAAAAAGAAAAAAGGCAGATGGAAGAAATGGCACAGACACCAAGTTATCAGGGCGTGATTGCTATAGTACCACCTTATCAATATGTAGAAATAGAGGACATTTTACAAGAAGCAAAAAAGAAAAAAGAGGAGCCATTTGTTTTGATTTTAGATAGTATAGAAGATCCTCATAATTTAGGTTCTATCATTCGAACTGCTGAAACAGCAGGGGTACATGGTATTATTATTCCGAAAAGAAGATCCGCTACCGTGAATAGTACTGTTAGTAAAGTTTCTGCTGGAGCTGTACAACATGTTAAAGTGGCAAGAGTAACCAATTTATCAGATGCAATAGAACGATTAAAAAAAGAGGGATTGTGGATTTGTGGAACTGACATACAAACGGAAACATTTTTCTATGAACAAGATCTAACAGGAGCAATTGGAATTGTAATTGGAAATGAAGGAAATGGAATCAGCCAAAAAGTGAAAAAGAATTGTGATTTTTTGGTAAAAATCCCAATGAAAGGGAAAATTACATCTCTAAATGCTTCTGTTTCAACTGGAATTATTATTTATGAGGCTGTTAAACAGAGAATGAAAAAGTAAATTATGTTATAAAATAAAAAATAGAAGGAAAGATTGATATTTTATAAGGAAAAGGATATAATGAAGAGGAAAAATACGAAGATAAAGGGAGGAAAAACCAATGATGCCAAGAAAAAAAAGAAAAATGTTATTCCTAGCATCGATAATAGCAATATTATTAATTATTATGGTAGTATGCATGATTTTATATTTTACAACCGATATGTTTAAATCAAATCAAACATTGTTTGCTAAATATGTAGGGCAGAATATTACGAACATAGAAAAAATGTATGATGAAGTTGGAACAAGCGAATATGATGAGGAATTAAAGCAAAATAAATATACAACAGATACCAAAATAAAAATAAACTATACAGAAGAATTGGGAAAAAGCACAGAAAATACAAGAAATTCAATCAATCAATTAAACTTGCAAATAAAAGGACAAGGTGATGAAACGAATCAATATAATTACCAAGATATTTATTTGTATAACAATGATAAAAAAATAACAGAAGTAGAATATGTAAAGACAAAAGATGTATATGGGATAAAGTTTTCTGATTTATTTGGTAAATTTTTATTAATCCAAAATGATGAAAACATAAAAGATATTTTAAAAAAAGCAGGATATGCAGAAGAAACTTTAGATAACATACCCAATAATATAGAATTTAATTATGATTTGCAAGAAATATTTGAATTTTCAGATGAAGAAAAGCAAAATTTACAAACCAAATATTTAGATATTATAAAAACGAACAGTGCAAAAGAAAATTTTTCAAAGCAGAAAAATCAAACCATTCAAGTTGATGGAAAGACAATATATGCCAATGCTTATATTTTGACTTTAAGTAAAGAACAAATGAATCAGATTTATCTTAAAATATTAGAAGAAGTTAAAAAAGATGAATTGATTTTGGGTAGAATTGATAAAGTACAAAATTTGTTGGAAAAATATTTTAAAAAGACAACCGACTTTAGAAAAAAGTTCATACAAAATATAGAGGATTTAAGTACAAATATCATAAGAAATAATATTGGAATGGAAGAAACGAAAATAATCGTTTATGAAAACTATCATAGTACAGTAAAAACGATCATACAAAATGTGGATTTTGAAATAACGATTGATTCTTTATCATTACAAGGAGAAAAGTATATTCAAATAGAATATCAAGATACACCTAATAAACATACACAAACATTAACTTATAAAAAAGCAAAAGAAAAAATGGAAATAGGAATAAAAATAAAAGAAGATCAACAAATAAAACAATATAGTTTAGTTCGAAATGAAAAAATAGAAGGAAAAAAATGCGATAAAAATATCATTGCTAAGTATGAAGATAATTTGAATCGTGTAGAGGCAACGATCGAACAACAAATTAATATAATTGATGTAACCGAAGAAGATATTATTTTTAAAGAAGAAAATTATATCAATTTAAGTGAACTAGATAAGGAACAATTGAAATCAACCATCGATCCAATTCTTCATCAAGCAAATGACAAGTTAAAGGATATAACAACCAATGAAGTAAAGGTAGCTGAATTATGGAAAGTGTTAATGGTGGTAGGAATTACAAAGGAAGAACCAAATTTTGAAGCAGGAATTACAGAAACAGAAAGACACCGATTTAATTCGAAATTTGAGATGTTGCAAAGTGAAAGTTTAGAGCAAGCAAGAGTTTTGGATTTGATTACAGCAATTAAAGATAATTTAATTGATATTGAAGTGTTATCTGGAACACAATTGAAATTAAAATTGGATCAGTTTGAGCATAAGGAAGAATTATATACTACGTTGACATCTTTTATGGAACAAAATAAAAATAGAAAATATAGTGCAAAGGTATCCTATAATGAAACAACTGGACTAGTAAGTGATTTGATTTTAACCATTTTAGAAAAGTAAAAGCGTTATGAAAATGGATCAGGATAGCCAAAATTAGCTTAAATTTCAAGTTAATTTTGGCTTTTTTAGTACTTGGAAAAAATAACTAAAAAAAAAGCTAAAAAAAATTTTAAAAAAGTGTTGACAAACAAAAAAAACTAGCGTATAATAAAAATCGTCCCACAAAAATGGGACATAAAAAGTACATTGAAAAGTAAACAATAAAATCCTTTAGAGAATAAACCGAAGCGGTATGAAAGAACATAATTGATTTTATGTAAGTTATCTCTTTAAAGAGTTAACATCGTACCGAACAAGTAAATTTAAAAATAATCATGTAAAAATGATTGAACAAGCATTGAAAGAGCTTGATTAAAACTTTAAGTATGATTTATATCTTTCTTAGGAAAGTAATATAGATACCATAACAAGAGAGTTTGATCCTGGCTCAGGATAAACGCTGGCG
>JAAVZN010000013.1 GCA_022791675.1 Clostridia bacterium
CCATATCTGCTCCACCTAATCTTCCTGACACAGCTGTTTTAATTCCTAAAGCTCCTGATTTCATAGATTTTTGCATACATTGTTTCATGGCTCTTCTGAATGAAATTCTTCTTTCTAGTTGCCCTGCAATATTCTCTGCTACTAATTGAGCGTCAATATCAGCATTTTTAACTTCTACAATGTTTAAGTTAATGTCTTTACCAATTAATTTTGCTAATTCATTTCTTACTGTTTCTACTCCTGCTCCACCTTTTCCAATAACAATTCCTGGTTTAGCAGTATATAAATTAACTTTAATTGCTTTTGCTGTTCTTTCAATTTCAATTTTAGAAATTCCAGCAAGGTATAATTTTTTCTTTAAAAATTTACGGATTTTTTGGTCTTCTATTAAATAATCTGCAAAATTTTTAGAATCTGCATACCATTTAGAATTCCAGTCTTTTATGATTCCAACTCTTACTCCTGTTGGATGTACTTTTTGTCCCATCTGCTTTCTAGTCCTCCTTTTTCCTTTCTTTTTTGACTAAGAGATTTTTCCTCTTTTTATTCTTTCTCCTTTAAAACAATTGTAATGTGACTTGTTCTTTTTCTAATTCTTACGGCTGAACCTTTTGCTGCAGGACGTATTCTTTTTAGAGTTGGTCCTTGGTTTGCATAGATTTCAGCAACATATAAATCGTCATGTTTCATATCATGATTATTTTCAGCATTTGCGATTGCTGACTTTAATAGTTTTTCTATGATTTCTGATGATGCTTTTGGTGTGAATTTTACGATAGCTAAAGCTTCATCAACAGCTTTTCCTCTAATTAAATCTGCTACAATTTTAACTTTTCTACTAGAAATTCTAGCATATTTCAAAGTTGCTTTTGCTTCATTTTTAACTACTGTTTCTTGCTCTTGCACTTTTTTTACCTCCTTTTTGCTAATGACAGGAAATTGTTTTCCTTTCCATTAGGTAATCTTCCCAACTATTTATTTGTCTTTTTATCTCCTGCATGACCTTTGAAGGTTCTTGTAGGAGCAAATTCACCTAATTTATGACCAATCATTTCTTCTGCTATATAAATTGGAACATGTTTTCTTCCATCATGTACAGCAATTGTATGACCAACCATTTGTGGATATATGGTTGAAGCTCTTGACCAGGTCTTTAAAACTTCTTTGTTTCCAGATTCGTTCATAGCTTCTACTCTTTTTAGTAGTTCTGGTGCTATGTAAGGTTTTTTCTTACTTGATCTTGACATCTTTCAAATGTCCTCCCTTCTTTTAAAAGTTCGTTTTATTTACGTTTATTATTTTCTTCTCTTAACAATAAATTTATTTGATTGTTTCTTTTTATTTCTTGTCTTATATCCAAGTGCTGGTTTACCCCAAGGAGTCATTGGTCCTGCGTGTCCAACTGGTGCTCTACCTTCACCACCACCATGTGGGTGATCCACTGGGTTCATAACAGATCCTCTAACAGTTGGTCTAATTCCCATGTGTCTTTTTCTACCAGCTTTACCAATTTTAACATTTTCGTGGTCGCTATTTCCGATTACTCCAATCGTAGCTCTACAAGTTGCTAAAATTAGTCTCATTTCTCCTGATGGAAGTCTTACGTGTGCATATTTTCCTTCTTTTGCCATTAATTGTGCACTTTGTCCAGCAGCTTTTACTAATTTTCCACCTTGTTTTGGATTTAACTCAATGTTATGAATTAAAGTACCTACTGGAATGCTATTAATTGGCATACAATTTCCTGGTTTAATATCAGCAGTTTCTCCAGATACTACTTTATCTCCATCTTTTAATCCTTGTGGAGCTAAAATATATGCTTTTTCTCCATCTTCGTATTGAATTAAAGCGATATTAGCACTTCTGTTTGGATCATATTCAATTCCTATTACAGTTGCTGTCATATCATCTTTTCTTCTTTTAAAATCTACGATTCTATATTTTTGTCTATTTCCACCACCTTGGTGTCTTACTGTAATTCTTCCATAAGAGTTTCTTCCTGCATTTTTCTTTTTCTTTGCTAATAAAGATTTTTCAGGAGTTTTCTTTGTAATTTCTCCAAAGTCTGAAACTGTCATGTTTCTTCTAGATGGTGTATAGGGTTTAAAGTGTTTCATTCCCATTTTTATTTCTCTCCTTTTTATTTATTTTCCTGGTTTTTTCCAGATATTTAACAAGTTTATCCTTGTGCTATTTCTGAACTTGAATCTTCTTTTTCTTGCATTATTTGAGCTTCTTTTATGATTGCCAATTTTTTTCTTAGACTTTCATATAGTTTATCCCATATTTCTATTTCCTGTAAGTTTATCTTTTCCAAATAAAGACCATATTTTATTTCATATTGAAGTATCAACTTTTTTGTTTCTTCTACTTGAGAATATTCATAATCTTTTACTTTAGCTAATTCCATTCTCAATTCTTCAAATTGTTTCCTAACAATATATGGCATCTTTTTCTTAGATGGCATTCCACCTTGTATTACCTTTAAATTTTTTTTAAATTCTTCTCTGTCTTTTCTCATAACTTAAGCTCCTATTTTTAGATATTATCTTAAAAGTCTCTTTCTTCATTTTCTGCAAGTCTAGGCTCTACTTTTATTTGAAAATCGCTTTGAAAATTAGTATCAATTTGATTTTTTAAACTTTCTGATAACTCTTTTCTTTCTTGACTTTTTAATTTGAATTTATCTACATTTCTTCTTATTTGTTCTTGTTCTTCAATTTTTTGTCTATATTCTTTTGTAAATACCTCTTTTATTTTTTTCAATAAACTCATTTTAACTTCCCTTCAATTTTTATGTTTCTAACTAAGCTCCCATAAATTCATCAATACTATCTTTGTATTTTTTAGAAACTTTTGTCGATTTTCCACCTTTTGCTAAGTAAGATGCATCTTCTGGATTTGTATCAATTGTAACAATTGCTTTTTTCCAATCTGATGTTTTTCCTACATGGTAACCTACTCTTTTCTTTTTTCCATTTACATTCATGGTATTTACTTTTAATACTTTTACTTCAAAAAGTTTTTCAACCGCTTTTGCTATTTCAACTTTGGTTGCTTTTTTATTTACTTCGAAGGTGTATTTTCCTTCTTGTAATTGGTCATTACTTTTTTCAGTAACAACTGGTGCAATTATAA
>JAAVZN010000014.1 GCA_022791675.1 Clostridia bacterium
ACCAAAAATGTTAAGGAGAGGACAAAAATGAAGAAAAACAAAAATCGGAAACTCGTAAGCCTAGTCACAGCAACATTATTTATGTTTATGTTGTGTCCATTAGTAGCTTCTGCTTCCCCGATTATTCGGGATCGGCAGATAGGTTCAGAAATATTTACTGAGATTCTTTTCTCAGATCCAGAAGAAAATCTGGAAATATACCTTGAACCGAAAAAAGTATACCTTCTTAGTTATCCAGTCGAAGAAGAAGGCTGGGAAATTTCCCAAATTGAAACTTCAAGCGAAAGCATTGAAGCGGAAAAATGGGACAAGCAAGAAGATCCAAAGATACTTTCAATTAAAATCAAGACTTCTAAGCTCGAAAAGCTTGAAATCAAAGTATCTTTGGAAAACAAGTTAACTGGAGAAAAGAAACAGTTAACTTATATTACTCTAATGGCGCCTATTCTTCTTCAGAATTTCGCTCAGGTCGAAAATGCAAATTTAGATTTGCAAGCGCCTATTGTCAATGAACCCATTATTAATGAGCCCATTGATGACAAACCTGACACCAATCAGTCTGGGACTAACAAGCCTGACACTGATCAGCCTGACACAGATCAGCCTGGCACTGATGAGCCTGGTACAGATCAGCCTGACACTGATGAGCCTGGTACAGATCAGCCTGGCACTGATGAGCCTGGTACAGATCAGCCTGGCACTGACAAGCCTGACACGGATCAGCCACCAACCCTGATAAAAATTGACACTTCCAATTGGAAGTTTGAAGGGTTATCTGTCGTCTATGACGGCAATGAACATTCTGTTCTTTTGTCTGGATTGCCAGACTATGTTACACCTGTGTATTCATTTAATACCCGCACAGATGCGGGTACACAGACAGTAACTGTATCCTTCAAAGTACCTGAAGGATATGAAATTCCTGCGGATATGCAGGCCGAATTTGTTGTTGAAAAAGCAACACTCGATTTTGTTCTTTCAGAAGCAAATTTTGAGCTCTTGGAAGATGGTAGCTTTAAATTTGTTGTCCCTGATTTACCAGAAGGTGTATCATGCACCTATTCGGTAAATGGTCAAGAAATTGCCAACGATCAGATTTTTACTGAACTTGGCAAATACGTTGTCAAGACTGATTATTCAGTTTCTGACAATTACAATTCAATCGATTCGTCTGAAGCAATTTATAATGTTGCTGAAGAGGACTCAACTGAATATCCTTATTCAGTTGAACTTCGTCCCGTCGAATCGACAGACGGAAGCGTACAATTTGAACTTATTTTAAACTGCAATCAAGGTGCAACTGGATTGCAGGGAACCTTTGAATATTCCGATAATCTGGAATATTCAGATTTACAACTAAATAAATCAGATTGGACTTTTCACGTTTTTCAAGAGGATAGTGGCCGGTTATATGCTATCGCAAATTACGTAAACGGAGATGGCAATGTAGTGGCTAATATCACTTTCAACAAAACAGAAAGTGGTAAATATAGTTCTATTCTCTTAAAAGACATAACCGTATTGGATCGTAATTCGAAAGGAACTATCATTAAGAATGTAGAACTTATTTTATCTGATCTACCAATTTTTAATGTAACAGTTCCTGGCAAAAGCACTTCATTATCATCTGTAGACACATCTTCAGATAACACTTCTTCAGCTGACACGTCTTCGGCTGATACATCTTCAGCTGACACGTCTTCGGCTGATACATCTTCAGCTGACACGTCTTCAGATGACACATCTTCAGCTGATACATCTTCAGATGACACTTCTTCAGCTGATACATCTTCAGATGACACGTCTTCAGCTGATACATCTTCAGATGACACGTCTTCAGCTGATACATCTTCAGATGACACTTCTTCAGCTGATACATCTTCAGATGACACTTCTTCAGCTGATACATCTTTAGATGACACTGTTTCGGCTGACACTTCTTCAGATGACACGTCTTCGTCTGAGATATCTGATGACACTCTCTAAATTAACATTTCTTGGAGGAGCATTCTTTGCTCCTCTTTCTATTTATTATTTTAACAACCCATAATCCTTTTGCACTACACTCAATCATAAAATTATCAATCTGTAAATCAATTTCACACATAAAAATAAACCTCCCATTTATTAAATCTTAACTTAATAAAATCCAATAAACAAAAGGCTTTCTATTTTTTACTTATCTAATTACCCAATAAATCTTAAAAGTTTATTGATATTTTGTAAAACAGTTTGTTATCCTATTTCCACCTTGTTTCTATGCACTCTTTAATTGAAGTCTTAGCTTATCTGCAATCATAGCAATAAATTCTGAATTCGTTGGCTTTCCTCTAGAAGCAGAAACTGTATAACCAAAAATACCTTCTACGGCATCTTGTTGACCACGTCCCCAAGCAACTTCAATAGCATGACGAATGGCACGTTCTACTCTACTTGGTGTTGCATTATATTTTATGTTGAATTTGTGTTTGCTTAAAATTGTCTGTTGCAATAAACATTTGTTGCATTTACCTCAATATGTTTATTGCATTAATTGTAATAGAAAATTTTTTCATTGTAATTTTACAAACTATATTTTTTTATTATTTGACAAATACCAAAAATCCCTGTATAATAAAAATAGAAAATGAAAAACCACAGAAAATGCGGTTGCAAAAATTATCTTAAAAAACGACACTCGCTCTGTCCAAGCAAATGTGTCGTTTTTTATTGTTGCTTACTTACTACAACTGCTAACGCAATTATCAAGGCAACATTTATGATAGTTATTCCTACTAATCCATAGAATAATAGTTTAATTGTTGCTAGTATTGCTGATTCTACCATAAGCACCACCCCCATATATCAATCTCACAACCTAAGTCGTGGCTATGTAAAAGGTGGCAACACACATCTGCTTATTCTCATTTTCTATGATTAGTATTATACTTTTTAATAAAAATCAACGAACAAATTAAAAATTTGTAAAATACCTTTTCATACTTAAATTACTATACAAATTTACTCTCTAGTAATTTCTATATCTACATTTGCACGATGGAAGTTTTTGGTATTGAATTTTAAAAATAAATCTCTAATAACATCATTATTTTCTTTTACACACTTTATCCCTGTTTCAAATATATCTGTACTTTTTGAAAAAACAAAATATTGTCCTAAATTAAAATCTTTATTATTATAATCTTGCAATATCTTATCTCCTAGTGGGTCTATTAGAATCCATTTGTTATTCATGCAACATTCACAAAAATGATGTCCCTTTGTAGCAGTTTGAATACCATTTTGTAGGTCTTCTACAAACCTTTTTCTAACAGTTTGTAAATGAATGGTTGGTATTCCTTTTTCTCTTGCTATAGTTTCAAATAACAAAGCAAAATCGCTACATCCAGTATATATTCCACTATTGATAATTTGTGAAGCTGTTCTTTTAAATTTTATACTATTATTATTTTCGTACTTTAAATTATTTCTCATCCAATATAGTATTCTATTTATCACTATTATCGAACAATTATCCCCTTGTATATTGTTTGCTATATTAGAAATTTTGTCATTTGGTAATGTTTGCTTTCCATTTCTTAAAAATTCTTCTTTTACATCTTCCGTGTAATCTATATTATAAAAAAATCCATTAAACATATTCTCTCTCCTTAGTATGTTAACCTATTTTTATAAATATATTTTAACACAATTTTTTAAATTGTCAAAAATATACACATAAAAACCTTACTATATTCAAAAATATAATAAGGTTTTTAACAATCAATAAATTTTTTATTTTATTGCATAGGTTAAAACTATTTATTGCAATGCACACGAACTTTCTTCAATTCTAATCGTATTTTAAGATATTCATTGCAATAAGTGCGAATTTTATATTTCGCTATACGCTTACTTTCTCAGCACCTACGCAACTTCTCTATGCACTCTTTAATTCTAGTCTTAGCTTATCTGCAATCATAGCAATAAATTCTGAATTCGTTGGCTTTCCTCTAGAAGCAGAAACCGTATAACCAAAAATACCTTCCACGGCATCTTGTTGACCACGTCCCCAAGCAACTTCAATAGCATGACGAATTGCACGTTCCACTCTACTTGGAGTAGTACTATACTTATAAGCAATTTTAGGATACAAACGTTTTGTAATTTGATTTAACACTTCAATATCATTAACTACCATCATAATTGCTTCTCTTAAGTATTGATATCCCTTAATATGAGCTGGTACACCTACTTCATGAATGATATTAGTCACCAATGCTTCCAAATTTTTCTCGCTCTTTTCCTCATTTTCGGGTAACTCAATATACTTTGGTCTTGATTCTCTTACAAGGAAATTTCCACCTGTTCGAAGTGGCCTATAAGACTTCACATCTCTAATTCTTCTAATTAATACCTCAATATCAAAAGGTTTTACTATGTAATAATCTGCACCATTTGCAATTGCCTGTTGTGTAACTTTATCTTGACCTACTGCTGATAACATAATGCAAACTGGTTTTTTATCTATATTTAACATATTTACTTTTTCCAATACACCCAATCCATCTAAATGTGGCATAATTACATCTAATAATATAACATCTGGCATTGAATTTGAAATCATGTCCACTGCCTCATTTCCATCTTTGGCAACTGCTATAACCTCCATATCTTCTTGACTATTAATGTAAGAAGATAGTGTATAGCTAAACTCTTGATTATCATCAGCGATTAAAATACTAAGCTTCTCTTTCATTTTTCCCCTCCTAAATAGTAATTTTTTTTACATCACTTATTATAATCATTAATTCGAGGAAATGCAATAGTTTTGGAAATTTTTTCCAGCGTTTTTTATAAAACTACCTTTTTACTATACTTTTCGTGATATATTTTTCAGTTATTTCTTTCACATCTTTTAAAATGATATGTTTTGCTTCAAAATCCTGCAACAATATCTGTTTTTTCGCATGTTCTAACTCTATTTTACAAACAATAAAATCACTATATTCTACATCAGTTATCAAAAATTCATGATTTTTACAATAATATTTAAAACTTTCCCATTCCGCATATTCCGTTATAATTTGTATTTCTATCCCTTTGCATTTTCTTATTCTTTCGCTTTGTTCCATCGCCTTCATTAAGCTATCTGAATAAGCTCTTGTTAAGCCACCTGTTCCCAATAAAATACCGCCAAAATATCGAGTAACTACTATCAAAACATTTGCTAAATCATTTTTTCGTAAAATCGTTAACATATTCGCTCCTGCTGTCCCTGAAGGTTCCCCATCATCACTTGATTTTTCCATTATTTGATCATTTTCTACAATTCTATATGCCATACAATTGTGTCTTGCATCATGATATTTTTTTCGAATCTCTCGAATCAAATCTTCCGCTTCTTTTACGCCTTGTATAGGAAATAAATTGGCAATAAATTTTGACTTTTTTTCTATTATTTCTGCTTGGACATTTGTTTTTATTGTAAAAAACTCCATACTCTTTCTTCCTTATATCATAATTTACTCTTGTAACAATCCTGCTGTATAACCAGTTGAATAAGCGATCTGTAAATTGAAACCACCCGTGTAGCTATCTACATCAATCACTTCTCCTGCAAAATACAATCCTCTCACTTTCTTCGATTCCATTGTTTTGGGATTTATTTCTTTGACATTTATGCCTCCACTTGTAATAATTGCCTCTTCAATTGGTCGAAAATCTTTGATTTTGATCGTAAAATTTTTGATTCGATTGACCAGTTTTTTCCTTTCCTCTTTTGTAATTTGATTAATTGGTTTGTCGATAGCAATTCCACTCTTTTCTATCATAACTGGAATCATTTTTTGTGGTAACAACTTGTCTAAGCCATTTTTAAAAAGCTTATTGGGAATCTCTTTAAAATCTCTTTGTATTCTTTCATCAAGTTTTTCTTCTGATAAAGCTGGTTTCAAATCCACTTTTAAAACAATTGTCTGATTTTTCAACTTCTCTTCTATTTGCTGATAACGAACCAAATGAGCCGATGAACTTAAAATAGTAGGTCCTGAAACCCCAAAATGAGTGAACAACATTTCACCAAAATCTTGATAAATATCTCTGTTTTTCTCCAAATCCACTAACTTCATTCCTACATTTTTTAAGCTTAACCCTTGCAATTGTTTACAAGTTTTTTTATCAAAACTTTCGAAAGGAACTAATGATGGCTTAATTTTAGTAATCGTATGTCCTAACTTTTCTGCTAGTTGATAGCCATCTCCTGTTGAACCTGTTAAAGGATAACTTTTTCCTCCTGTTGCCAAAATAACCTTATCAGCTTTTATCGTCTCATGATTTGTTTTTACCCCTACCACTTGATTTCCTGTCTCATCTTCTTGGATCAATATTTGTACAACTTGTGTTTCATACCTAATTTCTACTCCTAATTCTTTTAGCTTTTTGGTAAAACATTTTAACACATCTTGTGAACAATCTGTCACAGGGAATACTCTATTTCCTCTTTCTTCTTTTACTTCTAAACCTTGTTCTTTTAAAAACTGAATGATATCTTGATTCGTATAATTTTGATAACAGCTATATAAAAATCTCCCATTTCCTGGTGTATTTTTAATAAATTCCTCTATATCTAAAGAAGATGTAATATTACATCTTCCTTTTCCTGTTATTAACAATTTTCTTCCGAATAGATTTCATTTTTTCTAATAAGATTACTTGATTTCCATTTTGTTTTGCACAGATTCCTGCCATCATTCCTGCTGGACCTCCGCCAATTACAATCACTTTCATTTATTTATCTTCTTTCTTTTTGGTGGTTGATTTTCTTGTTGTTGTTTTCTTTGCTCCTGTTGCTTTTGTTCCTGTTGTTTTCTTTGCTGTTGACTTAGTTGCTGTCGTTTTCTTGGTTGTAGTTGTTTTTCCCGTTGTTTTTTTCGTTGTTGCTTTTGTACTACTTGCCTTTTTCGTAGTAGCTTTTGTCCCATCTTCCTTCTTTGTCTTTGTTTTGCTTTCTTTTTTTGCTGGTGTTTTTCTAGTTCTCGTAGTAGAAGTTGTTTTTTTCTTAACTGGTTCTTCTTTTTTCTCTTCTTGATGTTCTAATTCCATCAATATTTGCAAAGGATCCTTATCTTCTTGTTCTTCTGGATCATCTCCATTCAAATAGCCAATATCGTCAGCTTGTGCTTCTCTAATATAGCGTTCCAAAGCATCATCTTCCTGTAATGATGTTATTTCTTCTTTTGGCTCATCATCATCAAACAACATATCTTGGCTAAAATCATAAACTGATAATTGTTCTTCCTCTTCTGGCTCTTCTATTTCTTCGTCTTCCATTTCAGCTTCTATCTCATCTTCTATTGGATCATCATCTGTTTCTTCATCAAATAAAAATTGAATATCAGAATCTAGCTCAGAACTTGTATTTGTATTGAATTCTGGCTCAGATTCTTCTTCTATTTCTGGTTCCTCTTCCTCTTCCCAATCTTCTATTTCTTCTTCTTCCTCTTCTTGTTGTACATGATTTAAAATGTCAGACACTTCATCTCTTTCATTAAAGTTATATACTTCTATTTCTTCTTGATTTTCTTCTTCTGGCTCATTCAAAATATCAACATATTGATTTTTAGCTTTCTTAGCCTCTTTCTTTCTATTTTTCACTTCTTTTTTTGCATTTCTAATCGCTTCTTTTTTCTCTCTTTCTACTTTTGTACTGGCTCTTCTTCCTGCACTTCCTCCTAAAATCAATATAGCTAGTATCAATAGGATTAAAATTGATAAAATTGTAACTACTAACATTTTCTTTCTCCCTTCTTTTTACTTCTTCATCTGTTCAACTGCTTTTAATATACCCAATTTTCCATATTCATAAGTAAGTCCTCCTTGCATGTAAGCTATATATGGCTCTCGAATTGGTCCATCACAACTAAGTTCTATGGTTGAACCTTGTGTAAAGGTTCCTGCTGCCATAATTACTTTATCTTCGTATCCCCCCATGTCTCCTGGATAAGGAATCACATCAGAGTCCACTGGAGATCCCATCTGGATTCCTTGACAAAATTGAACTAAATTTTTTTCATTTCCTAAATGAATGGTTTGTACAATATCTGCTCTTGTCTCATGAAATTTTGGTTCTACTTGATAACCTAATTTTTCTAATAAACAACTTGCAAAAATTGCTGTCTTAATACTACTTGCCACTACACTTGGTGCAAAAAATAAACCTTTGATAAAGAATGGATTTTGGTTTAATGATGGTCCAATCTCCTTTCCAATTCCTGGTGAAGTTAACCTTTCTGCACATAATTCAATAAGTTCCTTCTTTCCTACAATATATGCACCTGAAGTAGCAATTCCTGCCCCTAAGTTTTTCATTAAGGATCCTACCGCAATATCTGCTCCTACTTCAATTGGTTCTCTATCTTGTACAAATTCCCCATAACAATTGTCCACCATAATGATAACTTCTTTGTTTACTTCTCGAATTGCTTTTATTACTTCTTCTATTTTTTCTATGGTTAAACTTTTTCTTGTAGAATATCCTCTCGATCTTTGGATTTCTACCAATTTAATGTCATTTTTTTTCAATCTTTCTTGAATGTTAGGAATGTCAAACTCATTTTCTACTAAGTCAATTTGTTCATAATGGATATGATATGCTTTTAAGGAACTTTTGCTTTCTTCTTTTCCTATTCCGATGACTGTTTGTAAAGTATCATAAGGCTCACCAGTTATACTTAACATTGTTTCTTCTGGTCTTAGTAAGGCTGATAAAGTAATTGCTAATGCATGTGTTCCTGATATTAATTGCGCTCTTACTAAACTATCTTCTGCTTTAAATACATGACTATATATTTCTTCTATTTTGTTTCTTCCTGGTTCATCGATTCCATATCCTGTCGAAGCATTTAAGTGTGCTTCTTGTAGTTGGCACGCTTGAAATGCTTTTAATACTTTTTGACTGTTTTTTTGACAGATGTTATCCACATTTTTTAGTATTGGCTCTATTTCTTTTTCTACTTGATTGGATAATTCTATGATATCCTGTTTCATCTTATTTTACCTCTTTTTATTTTAACTATTCCTATTTTACTATACTTTATTTCATTTTGCAATGGTTAATTACTTAATTTTATTCGATTCTTTTCTTTGTCATTATCCATTAATCATTTGTTTTTTCTGAATTCTTTTGGAATTTTTTTAGAATAAAACAACTCTTCTAAAAATTTAAAAAGCACAAAATGTGCCTAATAGAATACTCTATTTATATCACATTTTATGCTTTTTTAAATATTTTTTATTTTATAATACATATTTTTTAATTAGTACCACACCACCTGCGATTGTTACTAATACAACAAATCCTAGTGTAAAGTAGATTCTTATTTGACCTGTACTAATTGATAACATAACTGGTGCATCATCAATATCATCTTCTCCTGGTTTTTGATTATCTGGTGTTGAATCAATATCTGGCACATCATATTCATTATAATCTTCCGAAATTTCTGCTGTATTGGTCATAACTCCCATGTTGTTTTCACTATTAATCCATGTAAGTAATACTTCTACATCAGCATATTCTCCTGGTTGCAACAATGTATTTTCCAATAATCTAGTAGAAATTACATTATTTCCTTCATCTGTCCAACCTGGATTATCACTTGCTATAAACTTTAATCCTTGTGGAATATAGTCGGTTACTTCTTTTGCATATCCCTCAATTTCTCCTTGATTATATACACGAATTGAATACTTAAATTTAACTGTTACCTGACTTAGTTTCTTTCTGTGCAATTCAACTTTTACAACTGCTTCTGGATCGTCCCATGGTTGATGTCCTGTTTGCGTTACTGTTTGTTTTCCATCTTCAATTACAATCGCTTGAGTTACCCATTTTCTTAAAGCTAAGTCAAAGATTTTAATATTTACTTTCTCGAAATCGTCATCATCTTCTTGTCCTGGTACATAACTTCCTTTTTCCTCTTCTTTATAACCTGGTAAGTCTTTATCTTCTGGAAGTTTAACATTGTCTGGCTCAGAATCACGATCGGTTGCTGGTTTTTTATTTTCATCTAAATACTCTGTAATATCTGCTATATTTGTAATATTTTCACTACTTTTCGCATTTTTACTTACTTTGCACATAATTGGTACTTCTTTATAAGAAAGTACAATTTTTCCATTTTCATCAGTTTCTGCTTTATGAATCAAAGAATTTTCCAAATATCTTGTTGTAACTGTTCTTCCATCTTGTGATAATTCCCAACCATATTGTTTATTAAATTCATCATCAACAAATTCTAAATATGGTGGTAAATGATCTTTAATTTCGCTTGCATAGCCATTAATTCCACCTTCGTTGTAAACTCTTAACATATACACTACAATATCATTTGGTCTAACAATAATTGGTTCTTTGGTGTGATTATAAATAGCTGTTGTTATCATCTTTCCATTGGCATCGATTGTGTTTAGTTTAGAAGTATCTACCACTGGTGCTCTTTGGTATGAACCATCTTGATTTTTTAAGTATTCATTATTTTCAATGTTAGTATCTGGACTAATTGCAATAATAAATTTTCTTAATGCTAAATCAAATGATTGTAAAATGATATAGTCGTGGTCTTCATCGTCTTCATGATCTGGGTGTTCTTTCCAATCTTCTGTGTCAGAATCTCTATCATCAACTGGATTTCCTTCTTCATCACAATCTTCTGTAATTGCCGCTTCGTTTTTGATTACATTACCAGTTTCATTTTCAGCAATTACTTTAAATCTTACTGCTAATTCTTTATAAGAAAGGTCATTTTCTGTTTTTGTTCCATCATTTTTTCCAAAGGCTTTTATTAAATTTCCACCTTGTGTGGTTTCATTTTCTTTTGATAAGTAATCAGAAGAAATTTGAATAATTTTATCTTTGCTATCATTATATACAAATTTTCCCCATAGATATTTTTGGTTAAATTCTATCGCTTCTTTTTCTTCTGCTGTTAAGGTTGTATCTGCTTTTAATTCTTCGCCTTCTTTTTCTGACCATAAAAATTCTAATCCTTCTGGTACATCTTCTGATATTTCCTCAGCATATCCATCAATGGTTCCTTCATTATAAATTCTGAAAGTATATGTTACAATATCTCCTTTTTTAACAGCTACTGGTTCTTTGTTTAATTGATAATCTGCTGTTGTTACCATATTTCCATTTTCGTCTAATCTGTTTAATTTACTTACATCAATACTTTCAATTCTTTCTGGTACATTTTGGTCATTTACTGCTGTGATACGTTTAATAAGTTTTAAGTCAAATGCTTCTGGTAATAATACTAATTTTTCAAAGTCATCGTCGTCTTGTTGTCCTTCATAATGATATTTTGGGTCTGTTAGATCTGTTTTGTTACTATCTTTTCCCTTATAATTTTCCATATTATCTTTGTCAACACTTGGTTTACTTGCTGGTTCAGAATCTCTATCTGCTCCTACTTGATTCGTAATTACTTCATTTGCTTCTGCATCATAAGCTTCTGAAATCCAAGCAACATTGGTTAAAATCTTTTGGTTATTCGTGTCTGGGGTAGCTGTTACCATACATTCAATTTCTATGGTTTCTTGTGCTAAGTTAGTCTGATCATAAGCTGGTAAATTGTCTGTATTACTAGCTTTTCTTTTTAAATTTAAAGTATTTGTATTTTCATCATAAGTATCTAATTCAAAGTTTCCACTTATTACTTGTTTAAATTTCAATCCAGTTGGTAGTTGATCGACTACTTTTGTAGCTCTTCCTGCTTTTTCTCCTTCATTATAGATCGTCATTTTATAAGTTACCACATCACCTGTACTAATTACTACTGGATCTTTTTTGTGTTTATAAGTTGCTGTTGTTCCTGTATTTAATGTTGATTGATCAATTTCTGGTACTCTGACATTAGCACCTGTTAATTCTGTTCCATTTATTTTAGTAATGTATTTTCTTAATGCTAAGTCAAATGGTTTCTCCACTTCTAATGTTAGTGTTTTGCTTTCTGTTTTGTCAGCTTTTGTAATCTCAGCTAATGGTTGTTCTTGGTTATTTGTTGTAGATGCCCATAGTTTAATCGTTTTTTCGTTATAATTAATGTTTATGTCTACACTCAAAGCGTTTACTTGATCTTGTGGAAGAGAGATATAAAAGTCTTTTCCTACTAAATCTTTTACACTGGTTCCATTTGCTACTGCTGTTTTATTCTCATCTAATAATTGATAATTTGAAATTTCATTTCCGTTATTTTTTACCTTAAATTCAATAGTATAAGGTGTTGTATTTAATTGTGTCAAGTGAATTGGTCCTACAATACAATTATTTCCTGATGTTTCACTGTTTAATTTGTTTGTATCAATTCTAACTGGTGTTCCACTTGGTAATGAACTTGAATTACTATATTTATTAGCATTTTGTTTGGCTGTTTTGATCATATAGTTATATAAAACTTCTGCTTGGTACATTCTTCCTGCTCCAGCATCATAACCTTCTGCTAATCCATTTGGTCGATAATTTACTAATGGTGAATAACTACTACCATCTGTTGTGTAGTTAAGCCAACCTTTGTCTGCTGTTTTATCATATTTTGTATCATGTTCTGCTGTTTCAGCATAAGAACCTGATGTTGTATCTACTTTGTAATAGTTTGTAAAATACCAGATAACAGCTTGTTGTATTGCTTTGATATCATAGTCTGTTAATGGATAGGCTTCCATTAATTCAACGTAATCTCTATAAGCTATGTAATCATTGTCATACATTGCACAATTAAGAATATTGTTGATGATATCTGTTTTTTCAGCTGGTGTAGATTCTCCAGGTAAGTATAACATATCTAAAACTGCTAAAAGTGCATCATAACGATTATAGGTAATTCCTTGTTCTGTTATGTTTTTTTCAACTAATTCTCTTAAGATATCATTTTGTGCCTTGATCGCTTCTCTTTCTGCTTTCATATCATAAAAAACATTGTATCCTGCTCTTTTAAAGGTATCATTATCCACTTGTGTAAAACCAATTCCTGCTTTTACACAATAGATATTCCCTTCTTGATAGGTTGTGGAATCTTCTGATGCATATTTTACAATATTCCATAGTTTCGATGCACCTGTGTTTCCAGGGGTATTAATCGCATATCCCATAGGGGTTTTACTATCCATAATTTCTGTAATTCCCATATACACTTTTTGTTGCAAAATAGTAGCTTGTACTGCATTTGGTAATAGCATGGTTACTAGCATTACCATTCCTATGAAAGTGATTTGAATTTTTTTCAAGTTCATTTTTTTCTCTCCTTTGATTTTTATTTCTTATCTATATTATATTTTACTCTTTTTTTCTTTGAAGTCAATAGGTTTTTTTCTTCCGATAAAATCGGTAAATTTTGGTATCGTTTTTTCTACTACGGAAGCATTATTTCGCCTTTTTTGATTTGGTTAACAAATCTACATTACAATTATATTACATTTTTATGATAAAATCAATATTTTACGTTAATTAATTTGTTTTTTCTTTTGTCCCTAGTGATATTGGTGATACATTCCTATCCATTTATAGTAAGTAAAATAATTTTATCATAAAAAAACGAAATCGTTTATATGATTAATAAGAGGTGGATTATGAAAAAAATTTTATATAAGATACTGATTTTATTTGTTTTTATACTTCCGATAACTACCTTATCATTTGCTGATGATAAAGATGAAGAAATAATTGACGT
The DNA here is from genome assembly GCA_022791675.1 of Clostridia bacterium. Classification (GTDB taxonomy): domain Bacteria; phylum Bacillota; class Clostridia; order TANB77; family CAG-508; genus CAG-269. Next base: position 13,710 of record JAAVZN010000014.1, read on the forward strand.
TACAGCAGAAATAGAGGCTTCTGTTCATTCTCAAGAATCTTTGCCCGATCTTAATTCTCGTTCTTGTGTTGTGCTAGATCGAAATTCCCAAACCGTCTTGTTTGGAAAAAATGAAACAAACAGAGTTAAAATGGCTTCTACCACTAAAATCATGACAGCAATCATTGTACTAGAAACTACTCCTTTAGACACAGTAGTAGAAGTTTCTAAAAAATCAGCTCATACTGGTCGGTTCCCGTTTAGGTTTAAAAACTGGAGATAAAATTACCATTCGTGATTTACTTTATGGATTAATGCTATGTTCTGGAAATGACGCGGCAGTTTGTTTAGCTGAAAGTGTTGCTGGCAGTGTAGCAGAATTTTCCAATTTAATGAATGCAAAAGCTAACGATTTGGGGCTTACCAATAGTCATTTTGAATCTCCTCATGGTTTAGATTCTGATGAGCATTACACAACAGCTTATGAATTAGCACTACTCTCAAATTATGCTTTAAAAAATCCTACTTTTTTAAGTATTGTAGGAACCAAAAATTATACCGTAACAATTAATGGTTATCCAAAAAACCTTTCTAATACAAATGAACTATTAGGAAATTTCAATGGTGTTTATGGCATTAAAACTGGTTTTACAAATGGTGCTAATCGCTGTTTGGTGACTGCCTGCAAAAGAGGTGAAATGGATATTATTTGTGTCGTTCTAGGTGCAGATACGAAAAATTTTAGAACCAAAGATAGTATCAAACTAATTGAATATACCTTTAAAACTTATGAATATTTTAATTTAAAAGATTATGTAACAACTTATCTTTCTGATTGGAATTCTCATAACCCTGATTACTTTTCTATTGAAAAAGGAACTTCCCAATCTTTAGGAATTAAATTAGATCCTAATTTGGAAATCTCTCCTCTTATTCCTATTCCCAAAGATTCCATTTCTTCGGTTGAGGCTTCTTTTACTCTCAATCCCAACTTGCAAGCTCCTGTTCATGATGGTGATCATCTTGGTACACTAAAGATTTCTTCTAAAAACACGATCCTTGCTGAATTTGATTTGTTTTCTAATACCGATATCAAAAAAAATAATCTGTTTGATTATTTATTAGAATTTTTTAAGTCTTATCCTCATGAACTTGAAAATTCTGTTTTCTAGTAAATTTGTATGTTCTTTTTATTTGAAAGAACAAATCGGAAATCTTTAACATTGCATAATTTAAACTTTTTTCTTTGATTTTCCTAATATATAAAACAAATGAACCTTTTAAAAAGGTTCATTTTTTATTTACTATTTTACGTTTTCTTTTATGTAGTCAACTACATCTCCTACTGTTACTACTTTTTCTGCATCACTATCTGGGATTTCTATATCAAATTCTTCTTCTAATGCCATTACTAATTCTACAATGTCTAGTGAATCTGCTCCTAAATCATCAATGAATGATGCTTCCATTGTTACTGCTGTATCTGCTACACCTAATTGTTCTACTATAATTCCTTTTACCTTTTCTAATACTTCTTCTGAACTCATCTCCGAGTTCACCTCCTCCCTAGTTTGTAAATGACTGATTCATACATCATTTATATTATATGTTTTTCTTTTTGTCAAGTCTATTCTAAAAATATTTTTATTTTGTACTCTCCAGTCGAAAATCGAACAATTTTATACTAAATTTTATCTTTTGGCTCTTTTTCAAATTCTTCTATCATCTTATCTACTGCTTTATTTTTTACAAATTTCTCCGCTTGAATTAGTGTGTATTCAAATAGTAAAGCATCACTACTTCCATGAGCTTTCACCACTGGTTTCTTAACACCTAAAAACAATGCTCCTCCATAAGATTTATAATCCATTGTTTTAGAAAATCTTTTGATTGCTGGCAAAGCAGGTATCGAAAAAATTTTAGCTAATAAATTTTTGGTAAAACTTTCTGTTAGTGATTTTTTTACAAACTTGCCTAATCCTTCTGTTGTTTTTAAAAATACATTTCCTGTAAATCCATCAGCTACAATCGCATCAATTTTACCAGAAAAGGCATCTCTTCCTTCTACATTTCCTACAAAATTAATGTTTAACTCTTCTGCTTTTTCTTTTAAAAGTTGATAGCTTTCTCGTACCAATTCATTTCCTTTTGTTTCTTCTGTTCCAATATTTAATAATCCAATCGCTGGAGACTCAATCTGAAAAGTATTTCGTAAATAAATACTAGACATCTGCGCAAATTGTAACAAATTAATTGGTTTACAATTTGTATTGGATCCTGCGTCAATTAATAATAACTGACTTTTGTATGCTGGCAATATTCCTGCTAATGCTGGTCTATCGATTCCTTTAATTCTTCCTACTAATAAAGTTGCACCTGTTAATAAAGCTCCTGAATTTCCTGCTGAAATAAATACATCTCCTTCGTTTTCCTTTAACATTTTAAATCCTACTACCATAGAAGAGTCTTTTTTATGTTTGATAGCTACTGTTGGTGTATCTTCCATTTCAATTGTTTCTGTTGCATTTCTGATCTTTAGTCGATCCGAAATCTCTTCCATCTCTTTTCCATAGAACTCTTTTATTTTCGCTCTAATTACCTCTTCTTTTCCTATTAAAATCACTTCTGCCTTTATCTTGTTGATCGCATTCACTGCTCCTCTAATATTGGCATCTGGTGCATTGTCTCCTCCCATGCTATCTAATAATATCTTCATCTTTCTTCCTCCCTAAGTCCTGTCTATTTATTAATATTCTTAGCCCCTATATTTTATTATTCTTTCTGGAAAAAAGCAAGTACTTTCTAAAAATTTGAGATGCCCAATCTAAAGGCAAGGTGTGTCTGTACCTAAGTAACCTAAAATATTAATAATAAATCCTTCTTTCTATGTTGTCAATGGTAAGTGATAAAGTATCTCCACTACTACGAAGTAAATGATACTCAATCCAATCTATCATTTCTCCATCAACTGTCACTAACCCTAGTTCATTACATTGAACACCAGATACATGATTGTTTAACCATTCATCATAATAGAATTTCGCCTTCCCAGACTGGTCATATTGGAATCCTGCATCTTTGTCTGTAAAATAACAGCTAATACCATTTATCGTAAAATAATATTTTGTTTCCTCTTCTTTTTCTTCGTTATCTACTTTTACCCATAAATCTGAAATGTCTATATCATTTCCTTTTTTACTTTTAATGATTGCTGTATTTTCTGTTACTTGATTTCCAGTGATTTTTTCTACCACATCTATTACATCTTGATTGGTATAATTCGTCTTTTCTTCTTCAAATGTCCCCATTAATTCTAGTTTGATTTGTTCTTTGGTTTCTACAATATCTGTATTTTTTTGTGCTATTTCTGCTTTTGCAAGTATTCCATTTTCTCCTGTTAATGTTGCAATTGATACAGCCACTAATATTAGTAAGACAACAATGGTTATTACTAATGCAATTAAGGTGATTCCTCTTTCTTTTTTACCGGTCATTTTTGTTCCTCCTTTGTATTTTTCTATAATCATTATAGCCTTTCTCTTTCTTTTATTCAAGAACTTTTTCATTTTTCCTAAACACACTATAAGTGGTAATATTAGCTAAACTCCTTCTATACTTTTTCTCTAACAACAAAAAGAACCAGAAATGGTAAATCCAATTTCTAGTTCTTTCATATTTTAAATTTTTAAATTAAGCTAAGATATCTGCAACAACACCTGAACCAACTGTTCTACCACCTTCACGAATAGCGAATCTTAATCCTTTTTCGATTGCGATAGGTGTAATTAATTCGATTGTCATTGATACGTTATCTCCTGGCATAACCATTTCTGTTCCAGCTGCTAATTCGATAACACCTGTAACGTCTGTTGTTCTGAAGTAGAATTGTGGTCTGTATCCATTGAAGAATGGTGTATGTCTTCCACCTTCTTCTTTTGTTAATACATAAACTTCAGAAGTGAATTTTGTATGTGGATTGATTGTTCCTGGTTTGCTAAGTACTTGACCTCTTTCGATTTCTTTTCTATCAA
>JAAVZN010000015.1 GCA_022791675.1 Clostridia bacterium
AGGAGGAGATTTATCTATGAAAATAGACAAAAATAGTTTAGCACACAGTGCTTGGAATTGCAAATATCATATAGTATTTGCACCAAAATATAGAAGAATGCAATATATGGAAAGATAAGAAAAGATAGAGGAGTAATAATAAGGAGATTATGTGAGCAAAAGGGAATAGAAATCATAGAAACAGAACTATGTCCAGACCATATACATATGTTAGTTAGTTAGTATTCCACCGAAATATAGTGTATCAAGTATAATGGGATATTTAAAAGGAAAAAGTAGCCTGATGATATTCGATAGACATGCCAACTTAAAATATAAATATGGAAATAGGCACTTTTGGTGTACAGGCTATTATGTGGATACAGTAGGCAAAAATAAAAAAGCAATAGAAGAATACATTAAGTTAAATATAGTATACTATATTTTTTATAATATGTCGAATAATTTTCCAAATTCATATTTCTAAAAAATAATTTTAAAATTAATGTTTTAAATCCTATAAATACCGAATATTTAAGTGGTTATAGGATTTTTATATTTTTAGATATTAGACAATACTATAAAATATTTAAAAACTTTTAAAATGAATGCAATAAATTTGTGATAATTCATATATAACAATTTATGAAAGTTGGCTGTCATTATGGAAAAAGAAAATATTATATGGACTGTTCCAGAAGTAGCAAAATATCTAGGTGTCAAAAACTTGAAAATTACCCTGAATTTTATCTGAAACTACTTGACCAATTTTTTATATTTTGATAAGTTTTTTTAAATCCTAATACCTAATAAAATAGACATTAAATCATGTATTATGAACAAGTTGCCAGAAATGAAAGAAATAGTATGAATCGATAAAAAAGGAGCAAGAATCATACAAATATTAAAGAAAAAGTAGCATATAATGAAAGCAGGAGGAGAAAAAATGAAAACAAAATATGCTATAATAGGAGGAGATTTGCGAAACATAAAATTAGCAAATCTGCTTGCAAAAGAAAAAAATATAGTATATACTTATGGATTAGAAAAAGCAGAAGAAATAAAAAAGGTAGAAAACATTACTCTATGTAGAAATTTAGAACAAGCAATAAAAGAAACAGAAGTGATAATAGGAGCAATTCCATTTTCAAAAGACAAAGAGCATATCTTTATGCCACTTAGCCAGAACGAACTTGATATTAATAATTTTATGCACAAAGCACAAAATAAAATCGTAATGGCAGGAGGGGTAGATTTCAAAATAACTTTATTAGCCAAAGAAAAAAAAGTAGAAATAATTGATTTAATGGAGCAAGAAGAATTAGCTATATTAAATGCTATTACAACAGCAGAAGGAGCGATAGAAATTGCAATGAGAAATACAGAAAAAATGCTTCATAAATCTCGTGTACTAATCTTAGGATTTGGAAGAATTGGAAAAGTATTAGCCAAAAAATTAGAAGGATTATCAACAAAAGTTACTTGTGCAGTTAGAAAAAAAGAAGACTTTGCTTGGATTGAAGCATTAGGATATCAAGGGATTTCTATTAATACTTTAGGAGAAAATTTGTCCCAATTTGATATCATAATTAATACAGTACCACAATTGATCTTAACCACAGAAAGATTACATTTTGTGGATAAAGAATGTTTATTAATTGATTTAGCATCAAAACCAGGAGGAATGGATCAAGAATCAGCCAAAAAAATGGGAATAAAATCAATTTGGGCTTTAGCTCTACCAGGAAAAGTAGCTCCAATTACAACAGCCCAATTTATAAAAGATACAATAGAACGAATGTTAAAAGAAATAAAAAAAGAGAAAGGAGAGTATGATAAATAGATCATACTAGATAAGAAAAATGTGGATAGAAATATTAAAAGCTATTTTATTTGGAATTGTAGAGGGAATAACTGAGTGGTTGCCAATTAGTAGTACAGGTCACTTAATATTGGTGGAACAATTTGTAAAATTACAAGAAGTATCACCAGAATTTTGGGGTATGTTCCAAGTGGTCATACAATTTGGGGCAATTCTAGCAGTTGTGTTGTTGTATTGGAATAAAATATGGCCAATAACAGTTAATAAAAAAGATGCAATACAGTCAAAAGGGATTTTATCTTATTTGAATAAAGATATTATGATATTGTGGAGTAAAATTTTGGTAGCATGTATACCAGCAGGAGTAATAGGAATTTTCTTTGATGAAACATTTGAAGCATTATTTTATAATCCATTTTGTATTGCTATTGCATTGATTGTGTTTGGAATTGGTTTTATTGGGGTTGAGAATTTTAATCGAAAAAGAAAAAGTGACAAGGTAAAAGAAAAAAATTCACAAATAACTTATAAAGATGCGATTATTATTGGATTTTTTCAACTTTTAGCAGCAATATTTCCAGGAACATCGCGTTCAGGAGCAACCATAATTGGAGGTTTATTGATTGGATTGTCAAGACCTAATATAGCAGAGTTTACTTTTTATCTAGCAATTCCAACTATGTTAGGAGCTAGTTTGTTAAAGTTAGTTAAATTCGGTTTTGCTTTTACAGGAATGGAATTAATGATTTTATTAGTAGGAATGGTTGTTTCTTTCTTCGTTTCTGTTTTAGTAATAAAGTTTTTAATGAACTATATTAAAAAACATGATTTTAAGCCATTTGGTTATTATAGAATCGCATTAGGTATAATTGTTTTAGCTTATTTTTGCCTAATGAAAGGGTAGAGAAATAGAGAGAAGGAAAGTAAATTATAAGATTAGGAGTAAAAAAATGAAAATATATATTTCACATTCAAGTTTATATGATTATACAAATGAAATTTATAAACCTATCAAAAATTCTAATTTATTTAAATCAAATACATTTTTTTTACCACATGAAGATAAAATAATAAATACAAAAGATGTTATTTCAAATTGTGATCTAGTAATTGCAGAGGTTTCATTGCCAGCAACAGGACAGGGGATTGAGTTAGGTTGGGCAGATTATGCTAAAATACCAATACTGTGTATAAATAAAAAAGGAACTGAGATAAGTTCATCGTTAAAATTTATTACAAATCAGTTTATTGAATATCAAAGTGTTGAAGATATGATAAAGAAAATGACTGATTTTATAGAAAAAATAAATTAAAAATAATATTGCTACGGCAACAGTTTTCTTACATTTATACAAGTAAGCTAACTTAGCAGTGTAGCAATATTATTTTTTTACATTTGTAAATTTAATTCAAATCTTTCGATAAATCCAATCCATTCACCTTTCTTATTTTTTACACCTTGCATATATACTCTTTGATTTCTAGTTGTTACACAAACAAAAACTTCTTTTCCATTTGTTTTAATACCTTCATAACCTTTTTTGATCCTTTCGATGGATTTTTCGTTACTATGACATTCAAATAGACTTTTTCCTATTAGATTTTTGTATCCTCTTTCTTCATAATAATGGTATTGTGCATTTTTATTCATAAATCTAATAATGTAGTCATTATCTACAAAAACAATAGGATATGGATAACTGTTTAAAATTCCTTCTAACATTTCGATTTTTTCCATGATTTTGTTCCTCCTTTAAACTTCTTATAACTCTAGCTTCTTATTTTAATTAAATTATTGGTATTATTATATACTTTTTTATTGATAAAGTAAAGTCTTTTAATTCATATAGAGCAAATATTTCTTCGAAAGTAACATTAGGTTTATAATTATTATCTTTATCTTTAAAAACACTTTTATAACCATTAACAATAGAATAATATGAATATTTTTCTATATTCTTTTCAATGTTACCTCCACATTATATAAAAAATGACTCAAGGCTTCGAAAGTTTCTTGAGTACCACTCAATATATTTTCTCTAATAAATCAAGAATTTTCTGTGAATTTTTCTAACTAGTTGCATTTTATAGTATTTTCTATTGCTCAGTTCTTAAAATTATATCTATTTCATTTTTTAATTCTTTCCAATTGTTTACTCTTTTTACTGTAGTATTTGATGACTTATTAACAAAGGATTATAACGAACTTATCAAAGAAGCAAAAAAGAATATTGATAATGGCAATCCTAATAAGTTCCTTAGCAATTTAGTAGAAGATTATATATATATGAGTTTTCAAACATATTATAATTGGTTTAGAAAGAACTCTAATTTGGATAATTTACCAGTTATGGCTAATTCTGAAAATTGGTATCAATTTGAATCAATAAATGTTCCAATATTAACATTTTCAGGTTCAAATGAAACAGATAATTATTTACATTTA
>JAAVZN010000016.1 GCA_022791675.1 Clostridia bacterium
GTTTTCTTCTTATTTTTTCAGTTAATTGACCACCTTCATCAAATCCTACATATCCTGGAGGTGAACCAATTAATTTAGAAATGGAATGTGGTTCCATAAATTCTGACATATCTACTCGAATCATTGCATTTTCATCACCAAATAAACTTTCTGCTAATGCCTTGGATAACTCCGTTTTTCCCACCCCTGTTGGACCTAAGAAAAGAAAGGAACCAATTGGTCTTTTGGGATCTTTTAATCCTACTCTACCTCTACGAATTGCCTTTGCCACTGCCTCTACTGCTTCGTTTTGTCCAATTACTCTTTCATGTAAATTTTTTTCAAGATTTTTTAAACGGATATTTTCATCTTCTGTTATTTTATTGACTGGTATTCCTGTCCAATTACTAATCACCTCTGCTATGTTTTCCTCTGTTATAATAACCACTTCTTTATTGTTTTTATTTTTCCATTTCTTTCGTTCTTTTTCATATCTTTCTTTCCATTCTTTTTCTTTGTCTCTTAACATTGCTGCTTTTTCAAATTTTTGTGTTCGGACTGCTTCTTCTTTGTCTTTTTTGATTTCTTCTATTTGTTCTTCTAATTCTTTCATGTTTTCTGGCTCAGTAAAAGTTTTCAATTTGGCTCTAGAACCAGCTTCATCAATTAAATCAATTGCTTTATCTGGTAAAAAACGATCATTGATATAACGAACTGACATTGTTACTGCTGATTCAATTGCCTCATCTGTAATTTTTACTCCATGATGTGCTTCATATTTGTCACGAATTCCTTTTAATATCTTGATTGTATCTTTTTCACTTGGTTCATTTACATGAACTGGACTGAATCTTCTTTCTAAGGCTGAATCTTTTTCAATGTATTTTCGATATTCATTTAAAGTAGTAGCACCTACTAATTGAATTTCACCTCTTGCTAGTAATGGTTTTAAGATATTAGCCGCATCAATTGCTCCTTCTGCTGCGCCTGCTCCAACAATGGTATGAATTTCATCAATAAATAAAATAATATCTCCCGCTTTTTTCACTTCTGCTAAAGCCTTTTTGATTCTTTCTTCAAAATCTCCTCTATATTTTGCTCCTGCTACCATACCAGAAATGTCCATACTTACCACTCTTTTGTCTTTCAATATTTCTGGAACATCACCAACTACTATTTTTTGTGCTAATCCTTCTACCACTGCTGTTTTACCAACACCTGGTTCACCAATCAAACATGGATTATTTTTGGTTCTTCTAGATAAGATCTGAATCACTCTCTCAATTTCTTCTTTTCTTCCAATAATTGGATCTAATTTTCCTTCTGTTGCTTTTTTGGTTAAATCCTCTCCAAATTGATTTAAGGTTGTTGTTTGATTATAGCTTCCTGCCTTCTTTTCGATTGTACCTTTCTTTTCTTCACTTGTTAAGTCTTCCCCTTCATTGATTACTTTTACAATTTCATTATAAAGTCTTGGAATATTAACATTTAATTCTAACAAAATTCTAGCACCAATGCAATCTCCTTCTCTTAAAATTCCTATTAATAAATGTTCGGTTCCTATATAATTATAACCTAATTTTCTTGTTTCAATAAAGGCATTTTCAAATACTCTTTTGGTTCTGGGGGTAAATCCCAATGTTTCTGCTACTGGCTCTTCTTGTCCAATCAATTCAATGATTTTATCAATACATTCTGCTGGTGTTACTTCTTGATTCCCTAATACTTTAGAAGCAACTCCACTTCCTTCTTTGGCTAACCCATATAAAACATGCTCTGTTCCAATGTAGTTATGCCCCAATTCTATCGCTATTTCATTGGCTAATTCAATAGCCTTTTTCGCTCTATTTGTAAATTTATATGTCATTTTTTTCTGGCTCCTTTCGTGTCCAAACAAAAATGTTTTCTTTTGGACTTATCAAATTTGTTTTTTTATGTTAAACATGGTGTAACAAAAGAATTTTCTGCAAATACTGTCTTATTTTCTGTGGTCGGATTCGGTGTAGTTAGTATGTTTTCTGAATGATGCCCCTCCTTAGGGGCTTTTTTTATTGTATTGGAAACTTCAAAGATTTTTACCGTTCAAAAGTTAGAAAATATAAATCAGCTCACTATTGTTCTTCTTCTAAAATCTGTTTTATCACTTGGGCTCTTTTAATATCTCTTTCTAATGCCTCATACTGTTCCCCTAAAAATTTCTGCAAATTAGCTGGCTTAGTATACAAATACAATTTTTGTACTTTTAAATCTGTCAGTTCTTTTAATATTCCTAAATCAGTCCCTAGCTTAATATTAGAAAGCAATGTCCTTGTTTCTTCTGAAGAAATCTTTTTACAATACTTTAAAATTCCGTAACTTCTATCAATCAAATCTTCAAAAGAGATATCATCTTTTGCTAAAAGTTTCCTTGCTTGTCTTTCTTGCTTTATCATTTTATCAACTACTACTTTCAAATTTTGTACAATTTCCTTTTCCGTTATTCCTAGTGTTTGTTGATTTGAAATTTGATACATATCTCCTGTACTTTCTGAATTTTCACCATAGACCCCTCTAATGTTAATTCCAAAACTATGAATTGCTTCTAATACTTTTTTGGTGTTTTGGGTTTTAGAAAGAGCAGGCAAATGTACCATAACAGAAGCTCTTAGTCCTGTTCCTACATGGTTTGGGCATGCTGTTAGATAACCATATTTTTTACTAACAGCATATCCTAACACTTCTTCCATTTTTTCATCTATTTCAATGGCTAAATTAAGTGTATTTTCTAACTCAAGACCACTATTAAATACCTGCAATTCTATATGTTCTTCATTTCCTATCATAATACAAATATTTTCTTCGTCATTGATTAGCATACTACCAGTTTCATTTCTTTTTAATACAAATTCTGGACTAATCAAATTTTTCTCTACTAAGCTCATTTTAGTAATATCGTCCATATCTTTTAATTTCAAAAATTTTAATCCATATCCAATCTGATACACTTTTTCTTTTATTCTATTTTGCAAAATTTCTAATTCTTGTTTTGTACTCATATTAAACTTAAAATCATGTATATTTCGACTGAATCGTATCCTTGTACTAACTGCTACATCTGAATTTTCATTACTTTGTAAATACCAATTCATTTTCCTTCCTCCTATTGTTTATCTTCTTTTTCTAATTTTTTGATTTCATCTCTTATCTTGGCTGCGTCTTCGTATCTTTCTTCTTTTATCGCTTGTTTCAATTCCTGTTGCTTACTTTCTAATTTACTTAAACTTTTTTCTTCTTGTTTCTTTCCTTCTATGTTTTCTTGTTTTACCATTTTTTGTTCAATTTTATGATCCAATACTTTTCCAATTCTACCAGTATGCCTATTAGCTCCTTGCATTCTTCGAAGAATTGGATCCAATCTTTCTTCAAATACATCATAACAATTTCCACAGCCTAATTTTCCTGTATTAATAATATCCTCAAAAGTATAACCACAACTGCCACACGTTAATGTCTTCATTTCACTTAATAATGGCATAAATTCTGTTGTTCCAAAATCTTCTAAAAATTCTCCAAAAAAATTAGAAAAATCAATTGGCAAACTAAATTCTTCTCTCGTTATTCCTAATTTTTTACTACATTCCTCGCACAAACTTAATTCTTTTTTTCTTCCATTGATATTTTCAGAATACCTAACATTTGCTTCTTTTTTTCCACAATTATCACACAACATTTAATTTTCCTCCTTCATTATTCTAAATTTAATAACATATTTTTAAAAATTCTCGCTCTTACTTTATCTTTTTCCGTTCGTTCTAATTGCAAAACATTATCACTTGTTGCAACTTTTAATAATCTAGCTTCCATTGGTTTGATGATATCAAAAGTTAAAAAGTCACTAATTAATATATCTACTTCATTTGATGTTATCTCACTTCCTATATTATTTATAATATGCATCATGTATTCAGATTTTGTGTTATTTACTTTTTTTATGGTGATGTGTCCTCCTCCACCTCTTCTGCTTTCTACATAATAGCCTTGTGAAGGCTTAAATCGGGTGGCAATGACATAGTTAATTTGTGATGGAACACAATTAAATTGCTCCGCTAACTCATTTCTTTGTATCTCTATGCTATCTTCTTGTTCAAATAGTTCTTTTATAAACTCTTCTATAATATCTGATACTCTCACTTATTTCATCTCCTTTTTGTATTGTCTTTGACTTTCTTTGACCTACAATGTAATTATACTCTTTTCTCCTATTTTTTCAAGAGGTTTTTTTGACTTTCTTTGACCTTTTTCTTCTTTCTTTTTCGATTTCTGTATCATTTTCTCGTTTTATCTCTATCTTTCATTCTTTTTTACTCTTTTTCTGTTTTGTTATATCTTCTAATTCTTCTACTTTTTCTTTTTGTTCTGGCAAAGATACCCAAGCAAAATAGGAAGATATAAATTCTCCATATTTTGTTGCATCTTCCCCTACTTCTGTAATTCCATATTCTACTTGCTTCTCTTTTTCTTCTTTTTTTTGATTCATAAAATGCCACACTCCTTTTTATTGTTATGTACATTTTTTTTTATTTTATTCAATGAATCATAATGATTTGTAAATTTTACATAAAGCTATTCCTTTTTGCATATAAATGTGTTATAATAATAACAGTTGGAAAAAAAGGAGGAATTTTCCATGTGGCAAATATGGTTAATCATTGCTGGAATTTGTTTTATGATTGAAATTATGACAGTAGGATTTTTAGTTTTTTGGTTTGCAATTGGAAGTATTTTTGCTATGATTGTTAGTTTTTTTACCGACAATCTAATTATACAAACAACGGTATTTATCGTATCTTCCACGATTCTAATTTTGGCAACTAAACCATTGGTACAAAAATTTCTTCATCAAAATGATACCCTAAAAACAAATGTCTATTCCATTGTTGGAAAAATAGGAGTTGTAACAAAAGACATTGATTCCATTCAATCTGTTGGGCAAGTAAAAGTAGAAGGTGAAAAATGGTCTGCTATTGGATTGAATGATTCAAATATTCCACAAGGTACAGAAGTAGAAATTAAAGAGATAAAAGGTGTGAAAGCAATCGTTACACCAATTCAAAAATAGTTTTTAATTTGAATCATCTATTAATTGAAAGAAAATTAATAGATTCTATAAAGGAGGTAAAATTATGGCATTTTTATTAGTTTTACTAGTTATTATTTTAATCATCTCTGCCATGTCAATCAAAATTGTTAAACAATCCGAGGTATACATTATTGAAAGGTTAGGAAAATTTTATAAAGTAGCTGATGCTGGATTAACCATTATTATTCCCTTTTTCGATCATGTAAGAAGTGTTGTTAGTTTAAAACAACAAACTATGGACGTTCCACCACAAGGTGTAATTACGAAAGACAATGTTACCATTACCATCGATACAGTTGTATTTTATCAAATAACCGATCCAGCCAAGGCAGTTTATGAAATTCAAAGTTTAAAGAAAGGAATCGAATACTTAGCCATTACAACGATTCGTGATATCATTGGTAAAATGGATTTAGATGAAACTTTTAGTTCAAGAGATGGTATTAATAATCAGTTACGTGTTGTTTTAGACGAAGCAACCGATCGTTGGGGTTGTAAAATTGATCGAGTAGAAATCAAAGATATTACACCTCCAGCTGATATTAGAGATGCTATGGAAAAAGAAATGAATGCAGAAAGAAATAAAAGAGCCTTAATTCTAGAATCTGAAGCTCAAAGACAATCTGCTATTACCATTGCAGAAGGTAAAAAACAAGCTGCTATTTTAGAAGCTGAAGCTGACAAAGAAGCAAGAATTAGAAGAGCTGTTGGTGAAGCTCAAGCAATTCGTGAAGTAGCTGACGCCAAAGCAAAAGAAATTCAAATGGTCTATGAAGCAATGAAAAAAGCTGATCCTAACGATGTTTTAGTTCAATTAAAATCATTGGAAGCTTTAGAAGAAGTAGCAAAAGGTGATGCTAATAAAATCTTTATTCCATTTGAAGCAACTAATACACTAAGTTCATTAGGTGCTATCAAAGAAATTATGTCAGATAAAAAATAGAACTATTAATAAACTACAAACTAGTCATTTTATGAAATAATCTGACTAGTTTTTCTTTTCAATAAGTTTTAATTTCCCCACTCTATACAGTATATTTTTCATTAAAAAAAGAAAAAATGTCCTTAATAGACATTCTTCTTTAACTTATCAATATTCTTGGTACACGATAACTGATCCCACTTAAAATTTCATAAGTAATTGTATCACATTGATGTGCTACTTCTTCTAATGTTATTTTATCATTATCCCAAATCCATACTTCTGTTCCTACTTGTGCATCTTTTATATTGGTAACATCTACCATGAAACTATCCATACAAATTTTTCCAACAATAGGAGCTTTTTTATCTCCAACTACTACATAACTATGATTTGACATACTTCTTCTTATCCCGTCTGCATAGCCAATTGGAATGGTCGCTATTTTACTTTCTTTGGTTGTCACAAAACTTCTACCATAACTAATACTCGTTCCTTTTTCTACTGTTTTGATAAAAGTAATTTGAGATTTTAATTTTGCTACTGGTTTTAAATCTATTTTTTCTTTTATCCCTTCAGCTGATTCATAACCATAAATAAGCATACCTGGTCTTACTAGATTAAACTGTGCTTTTGGAAAATTTATAATACCATTAGAAGCTAAGACATGAATATATTTTATATCTTTTACTTGTTTTGTTATCATTTCTACTGCTTCTTGAAAAATACTCAATTGTTTTTCTGTATAAGAACAATCCTTATCTGGTGATGATAAATGGGTATAAATTCCTTCTATTTTGCTCTGTTTTATTTCTTTTAAAAAAGGGTATATTTCTTCTAATGTTATACCTGTTCTTCCCATTCCCGTTTCTATTTCAAGATGAACTCGAATCGGTTGTTTTTGTTTTTCTATTTCTTGTAAAAATTCTTTTGAAGATAGTCCAATTACTAGATTATTTTCTACAATCTTATTAATTTCACTCCTTGCTGGTTGATTTAATACAAAGATTTCTTTATTAAATCCAATTTTTCTTAAATTGATCCCTTCATCTACTGTCGCTACTCCTATTATTTCAAATTCATTTACTATTTCTAACTTGGTATTGAAATAAGTTCCATAAGCATTTGCTTTCATAATTGGCATAATCGTTGTTGTTGAATTTAATTTTTTCTTTATTTCTTGGATATTGTGCTTAAAATTTTGAACATTGACCTCCATTACAGTTGGTCTTGTTATTTCACTTTGATTCATTTTTTCTCCTCAATAGGGATTAGAGGGACGTTCCTTAAAATCCCTAAAACAGGGATTTTAAGGAACGTCCCTCTAATCCCTGTTTTTTCTAATTGATTATTTCATAGCTTCTTCTACCGCAACTGCAACTGCAACAGATGCTCCTACCATTGGGTTATTCCCCATACCAATTAATCCCATCATTTCAACATGTGCTGGTACCGATGATGAACCTGCAAATTGTGCATCTGAGTGCATTCTTCCCATCGTATCTGTCATTCCGTAAGATGCTGGACCTGCCCCCATATTGTCTGGGTGTAATGTTCTACCTGTTCCTCCTCCTGATGCAACTGAAAAATATTTTTTATTTTCTGCTATTCTTTCTTTTTTGTAAGTACCTGCTACTGGGTGTTGGAATCTTGTTGGATTCGTTGAGTTTCCTGTAATCGATACATCTACATCTTCTAACCACATAATAGCAACACCTTCTCTTACGTCATTTGCTCCATAACACCTAACTTTACTTCTTTCTCCATCTGAATAAGGAATTTCTTCCACAACTTTTACCTTTCCTGTGAAAAAGTCAAAGTCTGTTTTTACATAAGTAAATCCGTTAATTCTTGATATAACTTGTGCTGCATCTTTTCCTAATCCATTTAAAATAACTCTTAATGGTTCTTTTCTTACTTTGTTTGCTGATTTGGCAATTCCAATTGCACCTTCTGCTGCTGCAAAAGATTCATGTCCTGCAAGAAATGCAAAACATTTGGTATCTTCTGATAATAACATAGATGCTAAGTTTCCATGTCCTAATCCTACTTTTCTATCATCGGCAACTGATCCTGGAATACAAAATGCTTGCAAACCTTCACCAATTGCTTTTGCTGCATCTGAAGCTTTGGTACAACCTTTTTTTACTGCAATCGCAGCTCCGAATGGTATAGGCCCATGCTGCATTTTCAAAACAAATTGGTTGAACTCCTTTTACAATTTCATAAGGATTAAATCCTTTTTCTTTACATATATCTAATGCTTGTTCAAAACTTTCTATCCCATATTTTTCCATCACTGGTTTGATTTGGTCTATTCTTCTTTCATAACTTTCAAATGTTACTGCCATTTTTATTCCTCCTTATTTTTTCTTCTAATCCAGATTCTTGCATACTTTTATTTCTCTACATTTTAAATATTTAAAACTAATTTTTTCTTGGATCTATTTTCTTAACAGCCTCATCAAATCTTCCATATTTTCCTGAAGCTTTTTCAATTGCTTCTGTTGCTTCTATTCCAGCTTTTATATTGTCCATCATTTTTCCTAAATGAACATATTTATAACCAATAATTTGATCTTCTTTATCTAATCCAATTTCTACTATGTAACCTTCTGCTAAATTCAAATATCTAGGTCCTTTTAAAGAACTTGAATAAATTGTTCCAACTTGACTTGTATGCCCTTTTCCTAAGTCTTCCAAACCTGCTCCCACTGGAAGTCCTCCTTCAGAAAATGCTGTTTGTGTTCTACCATATACAATTTGTAAAAACAATTCTCTCATTGCTGTATTGATGGCATCACATACCAAATCTGTATTTAATGCTTCTAATAACGTTTTTCCTGTTAAAATTTCGCCTGCCATAGCAGCTGAATGTGTCATTCCTGAACACCCAATTGTTTCAATTAGAGCTTCTTGAATAATTCCATCTTTCACATTTAAAGTTAATTTACATGCTCCTTGTTGAGGTGCACACCACCCAATACCATGTGTTAAACCTGAAATATCACTAATTTCTTTTGCTTTTACCCATTTTCCTTCTTCTGGAATTGGTGCTGGTCCATGGTTTACTCCTTTTGCTACACAGCTCATTTCTTCTAATTCTTTTGAATAAATCATTTTAATTGCTCCTTTCATTTCTACTTATATTTTGATTTTATATAGATGTTTTTTAACTTTCTATATAAAAATTAATAACATTTATTGATTCCTCATTTTTTCAATTTCTTCTTTTGATAACAAAAGTTGGTTTTTACTTCTTTTCTCTGCTGTCTCTACCATTTGTTCTACATTTTGTGTAGAATCATTTTCATTACTATATGCAATTACATTTTCGATGTCACGAATATAAATACCTGAATCATAATGTTCTTTTTTGGCTAAAGTTCTTGCTCCTAATCGATAACGTTTCAATATTTCTTTTTCTTCTTTACTAATTTGTTCTTCTCCAATGCCTAACATTTCATAACGCCATATTACATGTCTTTCATAGCTTGAAAAATCACTGTTACTTAGATCAGTATAATCATATTCCACTCTAAATTTCAAACTCTGTATTGTTATCGTTATATTGGTCCACATTTCATTTCTTTCTGATTTGCGAAATTCCTGCCTTAATTCTTTTATTTTCCCATATAGTATTTGGACTAATCTTAAATATTGGTTTTCGTCTAAATTGAATTTTGCTGGTATTTCATATACATTAACTGCTTTCTTTTTAAAGATACCTTTTGGAATATAGTAGAAAAATAGCTCTCCTGTCTTTCCTTCTTTATCTGGTTCATCAAGAATGGAACTATATAGATATAACTTATCCCATTTTTCGGGTATCATATAAAATAGTTTTCTTTGTATATCTTCATATATTTCTTTTATTTTTTTGGTATGGTTTAACATATCTTTTATTCCTTATCTAATAAACTCTCTCCTGTCATTTCTTCTGGTTTTTCAAGATTCATTAAATCAAGCATTGTTGGTGCTAAATCTGCTAATTTTCCTCCTGCTTTTAATTTTAAGTTTTCATCAGAAGTTACTAAAATCAATGGTACTGGATTGGTCGTGTGAGCGGTGTGTGGTTCTCCTGTTGTATAATCTATCATTTGTTCCGCATTTCCATGGTCTGCTGTAATTAGTAAATTTCCTTTTTTCTCTTCGACTAACTCAACTACTTTTCCAACACATTCATCTACTGCTTCTACTGCTTTTTGAGCCGCTTCTAAGCTTCCTGTATGTCCTACCATATCTGTATTGGCATAATTTAATATAATACAATCATATTGTTCTTGTTGAATTGCATCTAACACTTTATCAGTTACTTCATAAGCACTCATTTCTGGTTTTTGATCATAAGTTTCTACCTTAGGAGAAGGTACTAATATTCGATTTTCTCCCTCATATTGTTTTTCTTCTCCACCATTAAAGAAAAATGTTACATGTGCATATTTTTCTGTTTCTGCTATACGTAATTGTTTCAATCCCTTTTTACTCACATATTCTCCAAAAGTATTTTGTAACGATTCTTTTTGGAAAGCAATATGCACATTTGGCATAGTTTCATCATAATTTGTAAAACATACATAATATAAAGCTAAATCTTTTTTGGTTTCAAATCCATCAAATTCTGGATCAACCAAAGCTCTTGTAATTTCTCTCGCTCGATCTGGTCTAAAATTGAAGAAAATAACAGAATCATGTTTTCCAATTGTTGCAATTGGTTCTTCATTATTACAAATAAGAGTTGGTTCTACAAATTCATCAAATACTTCTTTTTGATAAGAATCTTCAATCGCTTTGATTGGACTTCCTGCTTTGTTTCCTTCTCCTTTTACTAAAGCATCATAACATTTTTGAACTCTTTCCCATCTTTTATCACGATCCATTGCATAGAATCTTCCCGTTATACTTGCAATTTTTCCCACTTCTTTTTCATTCATTTTTTCTTGCAATTTTAAAATATATCCTTCTGCTGATGCTGGTGGCGTATCTCGTCCATCTAAGAAACAATGTACATATACATCTTCAAAATCTCTTCTTTTAGCCATTTCTAATAAGCCATATAAATGACGATTATGACTATGTACTCCTCCATCTGATACCAATCCTAAAATATGCAATTTTGAATGATATTTTTTACAATTTTCAATTGCTTCTATAAATTGTGGATTGGTAAAAAAATCTCCCTCTTCAATTGATTTGGTAATTCTCGTTAATTCCTGATATACGATTCTTCCAGCCCCAATATTAGTGTGTCCAACTTCTGAATTTCCCATTTGTCCTTCTGGTAATCCAACTGCAAGACCACTTGTATGAATTTCAGTATGATTATATTTTTTCATTAATTTATCCATATTAGGTGTTTTTGCTAATTTAATTGCATTTCCATCATTTTTTGAATTCTCTCCAAATCCATCTAATATCATTAGCATTGTTAGCTTATCTTTCATGTTTACACTTCCTTTTTATTTTTCAAATTGGACTATTTTACTAAACTCCTCTACTTTTAAACTTGCTCCTCCAACTAATCCTCCATCGATATCTGACATTTCAAATAATTCTTTTGCATTTGTGCCCTTTACGCTTCCTCCATATTGTATTATAACGCCATTAGCTATCGTTTGTCCATAGATTTCAGCAATTTTATTTCGAATGGCTTGAATGCTCTTATTGGCATCTTCTTTGGTTGCTGTTTTTCCTGTACCTATTGCCCAGATTGGCTCATAAGCTATAATTGTATTTTCTACTTGTTCTGGCATTAGTCCTTCAAGCGCTAGTCTTGTTTGATTCGTAATAATTTCTTCTGTTTGTCCAGCTTCTCTTTGTTCTAGCGTTTCCCCTACACATACAATTGGTTTTAAGCCATTTTCAAATGCCACTTTTACTTTTTTATTTACAGTTTTATCTGTTTCATTAAAATATTGTCTTCTTTCAGAATGCCCAATGATGACATACTCTACTTGAATTGCCTTTAACATTTTGGCAGATATTTCTCCTGTATAAGCTCCACTTTCTTCATAATGCATATTTTGTGCTCCTATTTTTATATTGGTATTTTGTGCTGTCAATAATGCATAAAATAAATCTGTATAAGGCACACACAATACGACTTCATTTTCTGTATCTTTGACTTTTGGTGCCAATTCTTCAATAAAACGAATCGCTTCATTCGGAAGCATATTCATTTTCCAATTTCCTGCAATTACTTTTTTTCTCATAAACTCTTCTCTCCTTTTAACTTTTTTTCTATTATTTTCACTAATTTTTCTACAGACTCTTCTGTGTAATCATTATAAAAAATAAAATCAAATTGTTTTCTATATTCTTCCTCTTCTCTAAATTTTTGAGCATGTCGCTCCATTTCTTTTATTCTTTCTTGCTCTATTTGTTTTGGTAATTGTCGTTCTTTTAGTTTTAATTTTGCCTTTTCTAAACTTTTAGGAAGAATATAAATAGTAAAGGTGTTTTCAATCTGTGTTTTTAATTTTTCAATCAATGAATATTGTAATTCAACAATACTATCTTCTTTACTTTCCATTTTGTCTTTTGGCCAACCATATTGATACCCTAAAAATTTTACAGGAAGTATAATTTCTTTCCTTCTTTTTAATTCTTCAAATTCTTTATCCGTAACAAATTTTTTATCTTCACCATCAACTTCATCTAATCTTTTAGGTCTAGTCGTTACAATTGCTTGTGTGTCAATTCCTAACCTTTTCTGAACTTCCTTTTTTAAATAGGACTTTCCAACACCTGTTTCTCCTGATAATGTTATGATCATTTTTATCACTACTTTTCCTTTTCTTTTTCTTGGTACGCTTCTCTTACTTGTTGAAAAATTTTTTCAAATCTTTGGTCGTAAGGAAACTTTGTTTTATTTTGTCTGATTGCTTCCCACACGACTTCTTGTGGAACCCATTTTACTCCCTCTACTTCTTCTAATTGTTTGGCACAGGTTTTTAGTTTCGTTTTCTTAACAAAAAACTGAATAAAGAATTTTCTTTCTTCTCCTCTACTTTGAAATATTAAATCTAATTCTTCCAATTTTTTTAGATTTTGACTTGCTTCTCTTCTTGCCAATTCCGCTTCTAATTCACTACCTGAATGGAGTTCTTCTACATATTCTCTAATCATTGCTTGTGTTGGTGTTTCGTTGCCTTCTATATGTCCTGAAACAATATCTAATTTTCCTGGCGTAAGTTTTGTATCCGCTCTTTTTTCTACTAATATATTTCCTTGTTCATCTAATAGAAAGCAAGAAACTCCTCTAAGATAGCTATTGGAATTGAATTCTCCTTCTGGTACAATACTACTTTTATAAATTTTTTGATTGTTCTGTCCTTTTTCAAAAGTTTTATAAAAGCTTCTTTTAGGTTTATTTACTTGCATTTCCTTTTTAAAATCATTCATATTTTTACGTCCCCTTTTTATTTATTTTTCCAACAAACACTCAATTCCTGGTAATTTCTTTCCTTCTAGAAATTCTAAAGAAGCGCCTCCTCCTGTTGAAATATGAGTCATTTTATCTTCTAATCCTATTTTCTTGACTGCTGCTGCAGAATCTCCCCCTCCAATAATTGTCGTACCATTCATTTCTGCTAATGCTTTTGCTATTTCATTCGTTCCGATTGCAAATTGGTCTACTTCAAATAATCCTAAAGGTCCATTCCATACAACAGTTTTTGCATTTTTTAATTCTTGTATGAATAATTTTATACTTTCTTCTCCAATATCAAATCCTTCCCAATCTTTTGGAATCTCATTGTATTTTACGGTCTTTGTTTCTCCTTTTAGTTCTTCTGATTTTCCTATTTTAGTATCAATAGGGAGTAACAATTTTACCCCTTTTTCTTCCGCTTTTTTCATTAGTTCTTTTGCCAAATCTAATTTATCTAATTCACAAATTGAGTTTCCTACTTCGTATCCTTGTGCTTTAAAGAATGTATATGCCATTCCTCCTCCAATTATAAGTGTATTAACTTTTTCTAATAAGTTGTCAATTACCCCTATTTTATCAGAAACTTTTGCTCCTCCTAAAATAGCAACATAAGGTCTTTCTGGATTTGTTATTGCATCTCCTAAAAATTTTAATTCTTTTTCTATTAAAAATCCTGCAACTGCTGGTAAAAATTCAGCTATTCCTGCCGTTGAACTATGCGCTCTATGTGCACTTCCAAAAGCATCATTCACATAAATTTCTGCCATCTCAGCTAATTGTTTTGCAAAATTCAAATCGTTATCTGTTTCTTCTTTATGAAATCTCACATTTTCTAGTAACATTACTTGACCATTTTGTAATGCCTCCGCTTTAGATTTTGCATCTTCTCCTATCACATCGTTTGCCATTACCACTTCTTTTCCTAATAATTTTTCCAATTCTTTTGCTACTGGTTTTAATGAATACTCTGGCTTAAATTCTCCTTTTGGTCTTCCTAAATGAGAACACAAAATAATTGCACAATTATTTTCTAGTAAATATTGAATTGTTGGCAATACCGCTACAATTCTTGTGTTATCTGTTATCATTTTGTTTTCGTCCATAGGAACATTAAAGTCACAACGAACGATTACTTTCTTCTCTTTTAAATCAATATCTTTTACTGTTTTTTTATTCATACTACATTCCTCCTAACAAATGTTTTTTTCTTTTCTTACTATTAGTATTACCCTTTTTCTTAAACTGATATCATTTTATACTAAAAAAAATTACTTTGCAAGTATTCTTATTAAGTTTCCTTGTTTTTACATTTTTAGTTGTACTTCAACAGTTTTAGTTTGTTTTATTTCTTTTTTGTTCAGTATAAAATATTACTGTTATGAGGTGTTATAAATGGAAAATCTAAATTATATTGAAATTGGAAATAGAATTAAAGTAAAAAGAAAAGAAATGAAATTAACACAAGAGAAGTTGTCTGAAATTATTGACGTTTCTCCTTCTTATGTAAGCGAAATTGAAAGAGGTTGTAGTATTTGCAGTTTATCTACGATTACAAAAATTGCTCAAACATTAGATATGAGTTTAGATTATCTGATTTTTGGTATGAGATTAAATAATTCAAATATGATTTTTAGTGAGATCTTAAAAACAATTCCTGAAAAAAATCATGCATTATATTTTAGTTTATGCAAAAATATTGCTGAGACTTTAAAAAATTCGTAGCTATTTTTCCACAAGATTCATAGCTTCTTTTATTTTGTCTTTTGTTTTTATTGTTACTTTCTGTAGTGGATCAAATTCTAATAAAATTTCATTTTTTTGTATCCTCGTTATTTTCATAAGTTGACTCATATTAAATCCGATTCCTTCTTGGGGATTCTTTTTGTTTTCTAGGATTAATATTTTTTCTTTTTGCCTTATTTGTATACATTTGATTAAAAGACTTCCTATCATAATTCCTTGCAGATTTAATACAATATCTGTTCCTTGTTCTTTCTCTAAAAATCGTATTAATTCTTCTTTTGTCATATTTCCCCTCCTATTCCTTTTTTATTTCTTCTAATTCTTCTTTTGATATCTCTGTCATTAATAATATTGTTTTTTCATTTAGGCTGTTTCTTAACATTCTCTTTATTATATCGTACATGTTTTGCTTTTTTTCTTGTTCTATTAACTTGTTGATTTCATTTTCTCTGTCTTGTAATATTTTTTCTTTTGTTGCAATAACTTTTTCTTTTTGTCTAAACTCCTTTTCTTTTTCCTGAAACTTCTTTTGTTTTACCTTGATATCCTTTTCTTTTACTTTAATATCTTTTTCTTTTACTTTAATATCTTTTTCTTTTACTTTAATATCTTTTTCTTTTACTTTTATATCTTTTTCTTTTACTTTTATATCTTTTTCTTTTACTTTTATATCTTTTTCTTTTACTTTTATATCTTTTTCTTTTACTTTGATGTCTTTTTCTCTTGTTTCCACCTTTTCCATCTTTTCTTCAATTAAATTATCAAAATATTCTTCTAAAGCTGTTAACATACTATTTCCTCCCCTCTTATTTTTCATTTTCCTAATAAACTCTTCGATTTCTTTTTCTTCTATTTTTCTACCAATAGAACCACACACCATTTTTAATAATACATTTACTTCTTTATCATTCAATGCCTTTTTCTCTATTTCTCTTAAATACTCTTTTATTTTATCTTTTTGCTTTGCCTTTTCCAATAGTAATATTTTTGACAAAAAATTTTGTTGTTCCCACAACTCTTCTTCTGTATAATTGTTGATATCTACCAAATTATAAGAAGTAAAAGTTGTTTTTTGTAAGCCTTTTAATTTCATCTGGCATTCTTCAAAATATCTTCTTGCATTCCATTTTCTACTTCCTGTATACAATACAATTGGATACACAATCGGCATTTTATAGCCTTTGTTTTTTAATTTTTCTTTCTTTACCGCATTTCTTATGATTTCAATACTATAATTTAAAATTCGATAAGCCATAGAATAATCAATTTGTGATTGTTGTTCTATTAAGAAAAATATGTCTTCTCCATTTTTTTTATAAACAATATCTGCTTCTTTTGATTTAAAATCTTTTGTTATAAAATGACTATGATACCTTTCAATCTCATTTTTTGTAATTGCATATTGCGTATTCTCTAATTCTAAAACATAATTAATAAACTGGACCGCTTCCTCTTTATCCTCTAAAATAATTTTAAATCCTTTATCTTTACATTGATGGATTTCTTCTAACTTATATTCTGTTGCTGTATCTTCTATTTTTATCATTTGTTTTGTATAATTCAGATAGTCAGAATAAGTAACTTTCTTCATTGTTATTTCCTTTCTCATTATAATTTTATTTCACAGTTAAGTCAAATTTTATGAATCGATAAAATTAACATCATTCTTCTGTTTCTTGCTTTTTTTGTTTTCTTATCTCTTTTTTTCTATTTTTTTTATTTTTGGAAATTTTCAGAATCAAAATTTGAATGAAATATGTCTTTTATCCTAATACATTTTTTTCTATTTGTCAATATTTTTTTCAAAATTATAAGAGAGATCAAAAATCTCTCTTACTATTTATTCATCTATTGTTGAAATTCCTAGCGTAATTTCTTCTAAAACCTCTAATAAGACTCTTACTGTATCTAATGCTGTAAAAATTGGAATATTGTTTTCCACTGCACACCTTCGTATAAGTGCTCCATCTGTTTCTTGATCTACTGAATCAATGTTTCTTGTATTTATTACGTAATTTACATATCCTTTTCTCATTGAATCCAATATCTCTTCACTTCCTTCACTTATCTTCTTTTTCACTCTTGTCCTAATCCCATGTTGTTTCAAGAAATTAGCAGTTCCTTTGGTTGCTTCAATATTAAATCCTAAATCATAAAATCTTTTAATCAAAGGAAGGGCATCTACTTTGTCCTTATCTGCAATTGTTAAAAAGATGGTTCCATAATTAGCCAAATGCATTCCAGATGATTGCAATGCTTTATATAATGCTCTTGTTAATTTTTTATCATAACCAATTGCTTCTCCTGTTGATTTCATTTCTGGTGATAAACAAGCATCTAAACCATTCAACTTAGAAAATGAAAATGCTGGCGCTTTTACATACCATTTTTCTTTTTCCTTTGGATAAACTTCTGTTATTCCTTGTTCTTTCAATGTCTTTCCGAGCATAACTAGAGTTCCTATATCGGCTAATGAATATCCTGTTGACTTTGATATAAATGGTACTGTTCTAGAAGACCTAGGATTTACTTCAATCACATAAACATCTTCATTTTTATCTACAATAAATTGAATATTATACAATCCAATAATTCCAATGCCTAATCCCAGTTTTATTGTATAATCTATTATCGTTTGTTTTGCCTTTTCACTTACACTGAAAGTCGGATAAATACTAATACTATCTCCTGAATGAATCCCAGTTTTTTCAACATGCTCCATAATTCCTGGAACAAATACATCTTTTCCATCACATACAGCATCTACTTCTAATTCTTTTCCTATAATATATTTATCCACTAAAACTGGTTGTTTTTTATTCACCTCTACAGCTGTTTTCAAATATTTCTCTAATGCTTTTTTATTTGAAACGATTTGCATTGCTCTTCCACCCAAAACATAGCTTGGTCTAACTAAAACTGGATAACCAATTTGATCTGCTACCTGAATACCATCTTCTATATTGGTTACTGCTTCCCCTTTTGGTTGCAATAATTTTAATTTTTTCATAACTTTTTCAAAAGCATCTCTATTTTCTGCTTTTTCAATTGCATTTACATCTGTTCCTATTATCTTTACTCCTAACTTAGCTAATGGTTCTGCTAAATTAATGGCTGTTTGCCCTCCTAATGCACTAATAACTCCCTCTGGCTTTTCCAAATCGATAATATTCATTACATCTTCCACCGTTAATGGTTCAAAGTATAATTTGTCACTTGTTGTATAATCTGTAGAAACTGTTTCTGGATTATTATTTATGATAATAGCTTCATAGCCAGCTTCTTTAATTGTTTGAATAGCATGTACCGTGGAATAATCGAATTCTACTCCTTGCCCAATTCTGATTGGTCCAGCTCCTAATACAATTATCTTTTTTTTCTTACTAACAATAGACTCATTTTCTTCTTCGTAACTTGAATAAAAATATGGTACATAACTTTCAAATTCACTACTACAAGTATCGATCATTTTATATACTGGATAGATTTTTTCTTTTTTTCTTAAAGAATAAACTTCTTCTTCTGTCATTTTCCATATTTTTGCAATATATTTATCACTAAATCCGATTTTTTTTACTTGTTTTAATAAATCGATCTTACCTTTATTTTGTTTTAATATTTCTTCTGTCTTTACAATATTTTTAATTTTTTCTAAGAAAAACATATCAATTTTAGTAGTATTATAAATTAATCCTAAGTCTACATTTCTCCTCATTAATTCTGCTATGGCATAAATTCTATCATCGGTTCCATCTTTTATGTAATTCATCAATTCTTCTGTTTCTATTTTGTCAAACTTTTTATGATAAATGTGACAAACGCCAATTTCTAAAGAACGTATTGCTTTTAACAAACTTTCTTCTAGGGTTCTTCCTACACTCATCACTTCTCCTGTGGCTTTCATTTGAGTACTTAGTTTATTAGATGCTAATGTAAATTTATCAAATGGAAATCTTGCAATTTTAGTCACTACATAGTCTAAAGCTGGTTCAAAACTAGCTGGTGTATTGGCTAACAAAATCTCATCTAATCTCATGCCAATAGCAATTTTAGCTGAAACCCTTGCAATCGGATAACCACTTGCTTTAGATGCCAAAGCTGAAGAACGTGATACCCTTGGATTTACTTCAATTAAGTAATAATGAAAAGAATGTGGATCTAAGGCAAATTGCACATTACAACCACCTTCTATTTTCAATGCCCTAATAATTTTTAATGCACTATCTCTTAATAATTGATATTCTTTATTGGTCAGTGTTTGACTTGGTGCTACTACAATAGAATCTCCTGTATGAACTCCTACTGGATCTAAATTTTCCATATTACATACCGTAATTGCTGTATCATTCTTATCTCTTATCACTTCATATTCAATTTCTTTGTATCCTTTAATGCTTTTTTCAACTAATACTTGTCCTACTGGGGATAGTTTTAATGCATGTTTAATGATCTCTTTTAGTTCTTCTTCGTTATCAGCAAAACCTCCCCCTGTTCCTCCTAACGTAAAAGCTGGTCGTAATACAACTGGATAACCAATTTGTTTTGCAGCTTCCATTCCTTCTTCTATTGTTGTCGCTATAATTGATTCTAGTACTGGTTCTCCTAGTTCTTCACAAAGAGCTTTGAACTTTTCTCTATCTTCTGCTTTTTCTATACTTTCACTACTCGTTCCTAAAAGTTCCACTTGACACTCTTGTAAAACACCTTTTTTATATAATTGCATTGCTATGTTTAGTCCTGTTTGTCCTCCTATTCCAGGAAGAATTGCATCAGGTCTTTCATAACGAATAATTTTAGCAATATATTCTATGGTTAATGGCTCCATATATACTTTATCGGCAATTGCTGTATCTGTCATAATGGTTGCTGGATTTGAATTAACTA
Source organism: Clostridia bacterium (assembly GCA_022791675.1). Lineage (GTDB taxonomy): Bacteria > Bacillota > Clostridia > TANB77 > CAG-508 > CAG-269. The sequence continues at coordinate 20,080 of JAAVZN010000016.1, forward strand.
ATATTACTTTGTATCCTTCTTCTTTTAAAGCTAAACAAGCTTGTGTTCCTGCATAATCAAATTCTGCTGCTTGTCCAATAACAATTGGCCCTGAACCAATTACTAGTACAGTTTTTATATCTTTTCTTTTTGGCATCTTCTTCACCTTTCCTATTTCTTATTTCAATTTATTTTATTTCTTCAATAAGTTAATAAACTTATCAAATAAGTATCCACTATCTTGTGGCCCTGGTGCACTTTCTGGGTGATATTGCACACTAAATACTTTGTCTTTTTTACATTCCACACCTTCTATTGTATGATCCAAAATATTGGTGTGTGTTACTTTTAAATCCGTTTTAGCTAATGATTTTTCATCAACTGCATAACTATGATTTTGGCTCGTTATTTCAATTTTGTCTGTCTCAATATTCAAAACAGGGTGATTTCCACCTCTATGACCAAATTTTAATTTATAGGTTTTGGCTCCATAAGCTAAACTTATCATCTGATGTCCTAGGCAAATACCAAAAATTGGATATTTCCCTCTTAATTCTTTTACTAATTTAATCACTTCTTTTACATCTTCTGGATCTCCGAGGTCCGTTTGATAAAAATATTCCATCTGGTTTTAAGTCCATAATTTCTTTTGCTTTTGTGTTATAAGGAACTACTGTTACATTGCACCCTCTTTGATTCAAACTCCTTACAATATTTAACTTAATGCCACAATCAACAGCTACAACATTATACTTAGGATTTGCTGTTCTAGAATACCATTTTTTCTTACAGCTTACTTTTTCTACCGCATCTTTTGGTATGTCATTGTCTTTTAACTTTTTTAAAGCGGTTTGTTTACTTGTATTACAATCGGTTATGATTACCTTTCTACTTCCTTTTTCACGTATACTTCTTGTTAATTTTCTAGTATCAATTCCAGCTATCCCTGGTATATCATTTTCTTCTAAATATTCTGATAGGGTCTTGGTATATCGAAAGTTACTTGGTAAATCATTGTATTCTCTTACAATCATACCACCAATTGTTGGTTGCTTGGTTTCATAGTCATCATCTGTAATTCCATAGTTTCCAATTAATGGATAAGTCATAACTACCATTTGATAGGTATAAGATGGATCTGATACAATTTCTTGGTATCCTACCATAGATGTATTAAATACAATTTCACAGATTGCTTCTTTGTCTGCTCCAAATCCATATCCATAATATTCTTCTCCATCTTCTAATACAATTTTTTTGTTAAATTCTTTCATATTCTACCTCCATTTTTGTAGTATTTTGCAAAAAAAAATAAGGAACACAACTCCTTATCAAAATGTAAATAAAAATAAAACAACGATTAAGAAAACGTTTGCTTTTGTTATGAAATTTACTTTTCTTAATGGTTCTTTCATTTTCTTACTTTCCTTTCTTCTTTTTTCTTATCTATAATATTATAGCAAATTTTGACTATAAATTGCAAGTGTTTTCTGTATTATTTTGACTTCTTTCGTGATATTTCTTCTAAATATACAAAAAAACCAACCGTTATTTTATCATAACGCTGGTTTTTTCTTTTCTATCTTATACTCTAATTTTTGCTTGCAATATAACAAACTAAATCAACTAATTTATTAGAATATCCCCATTCATTATCATACCAAGCAACTAATTTTACAAAAGTATCTGTAAGCATAATTCCTGCTGTACTATCAAAAATAGAAGTATGTGGATCGGTTGTAAAATCAGAAGAAACAACTGGATCGGTTACATATTCTACAATTCCTTTCATTTCATTTTCAGATGCTTTTTTCATAGCATTACAAATCTCTTCATAAGTTGCTGATTTCTCTAAGTTACAAGTTAAATCAACCACAGAAACATCAGCAGTTGGAACTCTAAATGCCATACCTGTCAATTTTCCATTTAAAGCTGGAATAACCTTTCCAACAGCCTTTGCTGCACCTGTAGAAGATGGAATAATATTACTAGCTGCTGCTCTACCACCTCTCCAATCTTTTTTAGAAGCTCCATCTACTGTTTTTTGTGTAGCAGTCATCGCATGAACGGTTGTCATTAACCCATCTTTAATTCCAAAATTATCATGAATAACTTTAGCAAGTGGTGCCAAACAGTTTGTTGTACAAGATGCATTTGATACAATATTCATACTTGGATCATATTCTGTGTGGTTAACTCCCATAACGAACATTGGAGCATCTTTTGAAGGTGCACTAATAATTACTTTTTTAGCTCCTGCATCAATATGAGCTTGTGCTTTTTCTAGTGTTGTAAATACACCTGAACACTCTAATACATAATCAACACCTAATTCTCCCCAAGGAATATTATGTGGATCCATTTCATTGAATACTTTTATATCTTTTCCATTAACTGTTAATACCTTATCTTTTCCTTCTACTGTACCCTCAAATTTTCCATGTACTGTATCATATTTGGTCATATATGCCATATAATCTGCTGTAATAAATGGGTCATTTATTGCTACAACCTCAACTTCTCCTCTTTTTAAAGCTGCTTGAAATGATAAATTTCCAATTCTTCCAAATCCATTAATTCCAATTTTTACTGACATAACAAATTCCTCCTTCTTTCGATACCTATTTGTTTCTAGCAATGTTTTAATAAAATTGTTTCTTGGTATCTTTTTTATAGTATTACCTAAATTTCTTAGGCTATTCAATTCTATAACAAAAAATAATAGTTTGCAAGTACTTTTTACTTTTTAATGATACAATTTTTCTAATACGATTACAAACATGGCATGAGACCAACCAAGACCTAATACCCAATTGGGTTGTAAGGTAGTGTTATCCACTTGTTCTCCTAAAAAATGATGTTTTCCTGCTGTTTTTACTACAAAATCAAACGTTTCTTTTGCTTTTTTCTTTTCTCCTGTTTCCAGATAATATAAAGTTATCCACAAATTAGCAATTGGCCAAGGATTTCCATTTCGATAATGATCGTCTTCAAATCTTTGATAGCCTCCTGTATAAGTTCTTAACGATAAATTGATTCTTTCTACTGTATTTATCATTTTCTTTTCTTTTGGCTGAAATACATGAAATGGTGTAACAGCCCCAATGATACTAATATCCATCTTTTTATCTTCGGTATTTCTTAAATAGGTTTTCTTTTCTTCATCATACATATTTTCATTGATATATCTCTTTATCTCTGTTTGCAATCTTTCTAATTCTCTTTCACTTTTTATAATCTTCTCGTCTTTTAAACGATTGTTATCAAAATCTGATGTCTTATCCCCTAATACTCGATAAATTTTCATGATACATTCAAATGCAGAATAAATACTGGCTAATGAATATAAATGGATTCCTTCACACATCTCCCATAAGTCATAACTTATGTGATATTTATGACCTTGATGATTTACTTGTTCCTCTATTTCTTGTTGTACTTTGTCTTTCTCATGCTCATCTTGTCCTTGTATATTTAACCAATCTTTTACATAGCGTTTCAAAAATTCTACCGCTTTTTCACACATTTGCAGATTATCTTTTAAAAACTTTTCCGATTTGGTATATTGATAATGTTCATACACACCATACACCACACTAGCTGTTTCGTCAATTTGATATCCCCATGCTGGTGCTAATCTTCCATCTGTAAAAAATCTTTGTTCCCACATGCCATTCTTACTTTGTGTTTTTTTACAAAAAACTTTATAGAATTTATCTGCTTCTTTTTCCATTTTTAAAATATCCAAAGCTTTTGTCATAAATACTGCATCTCTTGTCCAACAATAAGCATATCTTCCACATTGTGTAAAATTTTCATCGACTTCTGCTGAAGCAATAATTCCTCCTGTTTCCGTATTGGTTAATAATGGAAATAGTAAAATACTTCTTTTATAAATATCATAGATCTTTTCTTCATAACTATTTTCTGGTTCTTTTAAGTTTAAACCATTATGTGTTTTTACATATTTTCTCCAATAAGATTTGGTATCTAAATATTGCTTATTTAAATCCATCTTTTTGATTCTTTCTATTTCATTTTCAACAGATGATATATTCTTATTTTCATCAATTGCAATACAGATTTCTATTGTCTTTTTTTCTTGTGGCTTAATGATCCCTAAATCATAACATATACTGGTATCATTTGACATTCCAATATAATCTTTGTCGTAAATTTCTCCTCTTTTGATGTTCTCTTTACTACCATTAATTTGATGTTTTAAAAGTTGATATCCCTTTGCAAACGTTGAAAAAGTAAAATCATGAGCATATTGCATCATACCACCATCTACAATTTTACAACTAACATGATTATTATAATCTGATAGCAATTGTGAGTGAATATAAAAACTAGTATTTAAATCAATTTTTCCATCATTCAAGAAAATGTATTTCCTTACTAATACATTTTCCTTTATCATAACATAGTCTGTCTGTAGAATTTTTAAATTAAAATAAGTATTTAATATTTCTGTATTTACAATATTGGTATCTGTTTCATAATATTGTTTATATACATTATTGATGTCATCATGCAAATAAATCAAATCGGAATAATTGATTTTTACTCCTGTATGGAAAAAATCCAAATATTGTCTATTATCTTTACTTGGGAAATAAATCCTTTGCAACTCTCCTTTTCCAGTAAATGTTGCTAACATATTTTTATTTCCTATCATTGCTTCATTAAAATACTTATTTTCCATCTTTTTCTCCTTTATCCTTCTATTACATTTATGATTTGTTTTTCTAAATCTTTTATTTTTTCATTAATTCTAAAAATATCTTCATCTTTTAGTTGACTATCATCTAAATCTTGTCTTACATAAAGATCCATATCTTTGATTTCTTCTTTCAATTTTTGTAATCGTTCGATTACTTCTCTTCTGATTGCTGAAGTAATTCTTCTTTCTATCTTATCAGTCATTTGTACTTCTTCTATCTTATCTTCATTTTCGCCCAACTGATAAGTTTCACCAAACTCTGGTATCGTCACTTGTATCCCTGTATCTTGCTTAATTTTTTCTTCTAAAGTATTTTGTGAATCTGCCTCTCCATGTACTAAGAAAATGTGTTTTGGTTTTTGCAGAAAGGAATAAATAAAATTCATTAATCCTTGTTGATCCGCATGACCAGAATATCCCTCTATATATTCAATTCTAGCATTTACTGCAATTTCTTCTCCAAATATTTTTACTTTTTTAGCTCCATTTACAATGCTATATCCTAATGTTCCTACAGCTTGGTATCCAACAAATAATATGGTTGATTTTGGATCCCAAAGATGGTGTTTTAAATGATGTTTGATTCTTCCCACTTCACACATACCACTTGCTGATATAATAATACTTGGTGTTTTGTCTTCGTTTAATGCCTTCGATTCTTCTGCTGTTTGTGTAAATTTTAATCCAGGAAATTCAAGTGGATTGTCTCCTCTCATTATTTCTTGTTGGATTTGTTCTTCAAACAAATTTGTATTTTCTCTAAATACTTCTGTTGCTGATATGGCTAATGGACTATCGACAAAAACATTCGATTTCATTAGAGTCTTATATTTTCTTCTAAATTCATCATCATCTTTGGTTTCTTTTAATTTATTTATTTCATATAAAATTTCTTGTGTTCTTCCCACAGCAAATGATGGTATTACTACACTTCCTCCTTGATCCAAAGTTTGTGATACAATATCTAAAAAAAGTTCTGCTTTCTCATCATTTCTTAAGTGAAACCTGCTCCCATAAGTAGATTCCATTACCAAATAGTCTGTACTTTCTATCATCGTTGGAGAATCTAACAATGGAATATCATTATTACCTAAGTCTCCTGTAAATACTGTTTTCGTTTCTTTTCCCTTTTCTTTTGTCCATAACTCAATAATACTTGATCCCAACATATGCCCTGCATCATTGAATCTTACATGGATATCTTCTGTAATTTCAATAATTTCATCATATTGTACTGGTTCAAAAACTTCTAAGGATCTTGCCGCTTCTTCTGCTGTATATAATGGCTCTACTTCCTTTTCTCCTTTTCTTTTTCTTTTCTTATTTTTCCATTCATTTTCCATTTCTTGGATATGCCCACTATCTGGTAACATTAAGGCACATAAGTCACAAGTTGCTTTGTGTGCATAAATTTTATTGCGAAATCCTTCTTTATAAAGTTTTGGTATTCTTCCTGAATGATCAATGTGTGCGTGTGTTAATAACATAAAATCAATATCAGTTGGATTAAATTCAAAATCATCTGCATTTTGTGCTTCGTATTCTGCCTTCCCTTGCCACATTCCACAATCCACTAAAAATTTTTTTCCTGATGCTTCTACTAAAAAATTTGAACCCGTAACCGTTTTGGTTGCTCCCAAAAATGTAATTTTCATCGTTTTTCTTCCTCCTTTTTTACTTTTTAACATCTTTAATTGAAAATTTTTATTTTTTTATTTAATTTGAATAATAATTCCTTTTTATTCTCATTCCCTCTTATTTCCATTTCTATTTTTTCTTCAAATATATCTTCATCAAATATCTGAACAAAATAATTTTCTTTTTCCTTTATGACTTTAATATATAAATTTTCTAAATTAATGACTCTGATACGAAAAATACTTTTCAATATTTGATAATCAATTTCTGTTTCATTTGAAAATACATTCATTAACTTAAATTCTTGTGCTTTTTTTATTAATCGCATTTCTACTTCTTGGATTTGCTGTTCGATTTCTTCTACTTGACTCATTGATTTCTCTTGACAAAATGGTAACAAACAATAATATCGAAATTCATAAATCATTTTCATCATATCTTGCTTGGTTACTATTTTTTCTATTTTTCTTTGATAACATGCTAAAAATACTTTTTGTAAACACAAAACACTTTTTTCAATTTCTTCATCTAAATTTTGGATTTCTAAAAATTTCAAATATTTCTCTTTTATTTCCAATTCTTTTTTAAAAGCAACAAATTTTTGAGGATTTAACAATGTATTTATTTTTTCTAATCGATTTAACTTTTCTGTTCTTTCTTCTGCCATCATCTTGGATAATATTCTACTACTAAATATTTTTTCTTCTAATGGTAAAAATTCATTTCTTTTTCTATATTCTTCTTGTAACATTTCTTTATTGTTTAATGTTTCGTCCATCTGTTTAATTTGTTTTGTTAATTGTCGTTTTTCTTGTGTTAATTCTTGTACAAATTTTTGATTATCTTGCACTTTATCCCATTTTTTTTCTACTTCTATTTTTTCCTTTTGTAAATTACTTTTTAATATGGGATTATATCGAATTGCCAATAATACAGAAATATTACTTAAAAGTTGAATCCACTCTTCTCCATACTCTTTTCCATATTTTTCTTCTAATTTATCTTGAAAAGTCTCCATATAATCAATAATATATTCTGTGTTTTTAATCCAATTATTTAAAAATTGATGCCCCACTAAAATTCTCATATTTTGATATACTAAATTATGAAAAATACTTTCAATTTCTCTTGGAATGGTTGTCCATGAATAGCCATTAAAATCACGCATTGGTTCAACGATATTGATGTTATTTCCTACATTTATTAAATCAGTTAATGTTTTATCAATAATGGGATAATTAACTTTTACAATTTTTTCTCTTTTGTTTATTTTAGCAATACAATATAATAATTTTCTTTCAATTGGATAACAAATAATTCTTTTTTTCTTTTTTTCTACTAAAAAAGTTTTCGTTCCTAGCATTTCACTTTCTTTTGAATTTAATTTAACAACTTTTATAACATCACAATTGTTTTTAATACTATCAATAATAGCTTGAATAAAAACATCTTTCTCCTCTACATCTGGTTTTACTTTCTCATAATCTTGATAAGCGGTCTCAATTTTATACAATATGCTAAGAAGAAGGCTTTTGGTATTTTCGTCAAATGCCTTCTTTTCTAAGATTTTTTCAAGTTCATTATTATAGTCTTTTTTCACAATTTTATCTAAAAATTTATCTGTTTTCTTTTGCAAAGTTTACTCCTATCCTTTATTTTATTATTCGGTAAACGGTGTTTTTAAGGAACGTCCCCTTAATCCCCGCTTTCTGTTCCTTCGCTCGTTCCCATCTGTAATTCTGCCCATCTTTCTTTGGTCATAAGCACTTCTCTTGGTTTACTTCCTTGGTAACCAGAAATAACACCTCTCTCTTCCATCTGATCAATAATTCTTCCTGCTCGTGCATAACCAACTTTAAATCTTCTTTGAATAAAAGATGTTGATGCTTGACCAGTTTCTACCACTGTTTGAATTGCCTCCATTAAAAATGGATCTGTCTCATCATCTTCTGAGCTTTCAGTAGCAATTTCTTTATCTGTTTTATTTCCATTTTCAATGCTTTCTAAAATATCTTCACTATATGTTGCTGTTCCATTTGATTTTACAAAGTCTACAATTTTTTCTACTTCCTCGTCTGTTACAAATGCTCCTTGCACCCTAGATGGTTTTGGTGCACCTGATGGAAAATACAACATATCTCCTTTTCCTAATAATTTTTCTGCTCCTACACTATCTAAAATAGTACGAGAATCTACTTGTGAAGATACCGCAAAAGCAATTCTTGATGGTACATTGGCTTTGATTAATCCTGTAATGACATCGACTGATGGTCTTTGTGTTGCAATTACTAAATGCATTCCAGCAGCTCTTGCTTTTTGTGCTAATCGACAAATAGCATCTTCTACATCGTTTTTCGCAACCATCATTAAATCTGCTAACTCGTCTACAATGATGACAATTTGTGGCAATTGTCCTAAATCTTCTTCTTTTTCAATCGCTTTATTATATCCTTTTAAATCTCTAACTCCTTTTTCTGCAAATAAATTATATCGATTGTCCATTTCTTGCACCGCCCAAGCTAATGCTCCAGCAGCCTTTCTTGGGTCAGTTACAACAGGAATCAAAAGATGTGGTATTCCATTATAAACAGACAGTTCAACAACTTTTGGGTCAACCATAACAAATTTCACTTCACTTGGTTTGGCATGGTATATAATACTAGTGATTATGGTATTAATACATACACTCTTTCCTGAACCTGTTGAACCTGCAATCAAAATATGTGGCATTTTACTAATATCTGCTAATTGTACATTTCCTGCTACATCTTTTCCCAATGCAATAGCTAATTTCGATTCATTATCGCGAAAAACATCACTATCCAAAACTTCTCTTAAATGAACTGCTTCTCTTTCCGCATTTGGTACTTCAATTCCTACGGCTTGCTTTCCTGGAATTGGTGCTTCAATTCTGATGGTTTCTGCTGCTAAGTTAAGAGCAATATCATCTGCTAAATTGGCAATTTTACTAACACGTACACCTTCTGCTGGCTTTAGTTCATATCTAGTAATAGCTGGACCAACAGAAACATTTTCAACTTTAGCTGATACGCCAAAACTATGTAACGTCTTTTGTAATTTCGTAGCCGTATCTGTTAACGCTTTTGCTCCACCTTTTAATGATTTTTTACTTGGCTTTCCTAATATTTCTAATGGTGGATATTCGTAATGTTCGTCCTCTACCGTCATTGCATGTTCAAGTTGTAAAACAGCTTTTGTTTTTTCCTCTTTTTGTTCTTCCACATCTTTAAACAAATTACCTTCTATTACATCTGGTTGCATTTCTGGTCTTTCTTCTATTTCCTCATCAAAATCTGGTACTTTCATCTTTCTTTTTTCTTCTTTTGCTTTTAATTTAGATTGTTTGGTTAACGGTTCTAAATCATCTTGACTGTGATCATATTTCTTTAATCCACTTATTTCATCTGTATTATCAACAAATCTTCCACCAAAATTAATTTTTATTTGCTCATCCATAGCATTTTTTTCTTGTTTTGCTAATTCCTTTTGTGCTAGTCTTTCTTCTTTTTCTCTTCTTCTACGTTCTGCTGGTGTTTCTCTTTCTTCTTTTTGCATTTCTTTTCGTAATTCTTCTCTATGAGCCAATCTTAATTCTTTATTGTCTTCTGCTTTTTCTACCATTTTATTAATAATTTCTGCCATATTAATTCCAAATGTAAATACCACTAATACAAATGCAATTCCTAAGCACAAAATAATTGCTCCAATGTTTCCTAGTAACTTAGTTAGTGGCACAGCTCCAATCGAACCAATTGCTCCTCCTCCTTTGCTGGCAGTTCCTAAAGAATACGCATCTTTCACTACTTCTGACAATTCCTTTTGATTGGCTAACTCTCCTGATGAAACTTGAAATACACTAAATACGATACATAAACTTACCAACAAAATCCCATATTGCATAAGTTTTGGATACAACATTTCGCTTCCTTCTGAAGCTAGTTTAATTGCTATAACAAAAATTCCAATTGGTAAAATGTACTGTACCATTCCTAACATTCCACCCAATATTTCATTTAATTTAGCTCCTATTACTCCAGATTTTGTATAAATAAGTACTGCTAATAAAATACTTAGTATGATTAAAACTACTACTGTTATATCAGCTTTAGAAGCTGTACTTTTTTTCTTTTTATATCTACGTTTCTTTGCCATTTTTTGCACCGTCCTTTTTGTTATTTGAGTGGGGATTAGAGGGACGTTCCTTAAATCCCCACCTTTCCCTAAAAAAGCCAGAGTTTAAACGTCTGACTTTCGGTTTTTATTTCAATTCTTTTCTACTTGTTTGTATGGTTTTTATGGTATCTTCCAATGAAAGTTGCATTAAATTCAATGCTTCTGACATATTACTTTCTAGTTTTGCTAAAGTATTATTTAAAACTTCTTCTGTATTTAATAGTAATGAGTCGGCATATTCTTTTGTTCCTTTGGAGATTTCTCTTGACATTTCATTTGCTGTTTCTATGATTTCTGTTTTTTGGTCATAAGCTTTTCTTGTTATTTCATGCTCATCAACCATTGCAATAATTCTATTTTCTGCTTCTTTTACAATGCCATCTGCTTCTTTTTGAGCCTCCACTAAAATACGTTGCCTTTCTTCTTTTACCCATTTTGCTTGTTTTAATTCATCAGGAAGTTTAATCCTAATTTCTTTAATTAGATCTAACATTTCCTCCTTGTCCACGATACTTTTAGAAGAAAATGGTACATTTCTACTTGTTTCTAATAATTCCTCTAATGTTTCTAATATTGTAAATATTTCCATGGTTTACCCCTTTCTTTTTGGCTCTAAGAAGATAAGGTGTGCTCTCCCGTATTTTCTTTTATCCATGATTTCTATTTCTAGATTTTTAATTGATTCGATTATATTTTCTAATTGATCTGTTTCTATTATGATTTTTGTACTTTCTTTTATTACATTACTTTCTAACAATATTTTTATTGCTTGATAGGCATAATCTGTTTGATATGGTGGATCGATAAAAATAATGTCTAATTTTTCTTGTAATTTTGTTCTTAAGAGTTCTCTGAAATCTATTTGATATAATTCAATTTTTTCTTTGGTATGTGTTTTTTCTATATTTTTCTTAATAATTCCTATCGCTTGTTTGGATTGTTCACAAAGGATTGCTTTTTGGGCACCTCTACTAATTGCTTCTATTCCACAAGCTCCACTTCCTGAAAATAAATCTAAGAAGATACTATCTTGAATGTTGTATTGTAGAATGTTAAATAAGGATTCTCTTACTCGATCTAATGTCGGTCTTGTATTCTCTCCCTCTAATGTATATAATTTAGTTCCTCTAGCTTTTCCACCTATAATTCTCATACTTCGCCCTTCTTTGATACTATTATTTTATTCTTTTTTTTGATAATGTCAATAGTATTTACTGAAATGTAACATACATTTAACAGTTCTGTAACATACTTCCTAAATTGTAATATTTTTCGCTAAAATACCAAAAAAACCATCTATTTTCATAGATAGTTTTTCTTTTGTAGAATGGATTAAACATCTTCTTTGTTCACATCTTTTAATAATTCTAATTGTGAAATTAATAATGCTTCCATTTTTGCTTTATAGATATCAAATTGTTTTTTTACATCTTCTAATTCTTTTTTCTTTGCTATAATTTCATTATCTAAATCAGTCACTTGTTTTTGTGCAGTTGTTTTTGCCTCATTGATAATTTGTTCTGCTTGTTGATTTGCAATTTTTTTCACATCATCTGCTGTTGTTTGTGCCATTACCAAAGTATTTTGTAGTGTTTCTTCTATTGTTTTATAGTGTTCTAAACTTTTGGTCAATTCTTCTACTTTTGCTTTCAATTCGGTTGCTTCTTTATAATTTTTTGAATAATCAGCTGTTAAATCATCTAAAAAATCATCTACTTCTTCTACACTATATCCATTCATCATTTGTTTTGAAAACTTTTTGTTTTCAATATCTAATGGTGTAATCATATTTTCCTCCTCAAATAAACGGACTAGTTAACCCCGTTATTTTTTAACCAAGAAACTGAAAGTTTGCTTTTCATTTCTTCTCTTGCCATTTCATTTGTAATTTCATAGTTTGATGGTGCTACTAAAAAGATTGAATTTGATACTTTTTGAATGTATCCATCTAATGCATAAACGCCACCACTAATAAAATCCACAATTCTTCTTGCTACATCTTTATTGACATATTCTAAATTAACAATAACCGATTTCTTTTCTTTTAAAAAGCTACAAATTTCATCTGATTGTTCAAAAGTTGTAGGTTGTGATATTACCATCTGAATGGCATTAGCATTTGCTTGTGGCATTGCTACTACTTTATTTTTTCTTCCAAATAATTTTCTATCTTCTACTTCTTCTACTTCTTCCTCATCTTCATAATCGTATACATTTTCTTCATCGTATTCTTCCCCTTCTGCAACGTCCATTCCGAATAGTCCCCATACTTTATCCATTAATGCTCCTGACATAATAAAAAACCCTCCTAAATTACTTCCTTTGTTTATTTTTATTTAGTATCTACTTTTTTTACAAAATTGTCAATATTTTTTACGAATGTTTTTGTTTTTTAATATTTCTGTAATATTTTTGTAATACAAGTTTCTTGTTTAGTTTATCATATCCATTTTGGGATTTAATAATACTTCATCATACAGAGATATTTTTTTATCCTTAGCAATCTCTTCATTTGAAAATCCTAATTTTTTCAAATCTTCCGTTGAATAAGCCTCTACAATCGAATATCTTTCTCCTTGTTTTTTTACTTTTACTAACATTTTACTCAAATAACCAGCTCGATTTCTCACTACATAATCTAGATCATCTACTTTTACAATAGCTTGATTTGGAACCTTTAATCCAGAATCGTCCCACCAAATTAAATCAAAAGAAATCTTTCTATAATTAATTAATTCTTCAATTTGTTTATCAATTTTTAAAATAAGAACCACATCTTGCTCCTCTTCTTTAATGATATTCGTTATTTCTGCTGAAATTTCTGTATTATTCGATAATCTAATTTTTATTTTCTTCCCCACTTCTGCACTTTTTGCTTCTTTTGACGACGATACGGTTACAATATAACAAGAAAAATTATCAATTATTTTTCCACTTTCCTCACTTGTTGCCACAAGTTTCCCTGTTTTTAAATCTAGGTTTTCCAAATAACTTTTGCTTAGTGAACTAAAATTGTCTGGTGTTAATGTTTCTTCTAGTCCATCTACTTTATAAGATACAATCCCACTCATTGGCGCTTTTACATATTCTGCTCCTGAATTCAATTGACTTTCAAATCCTTTTCTTTCTTCAATCAATTGATTTAAATAAGATCCTTTGGGACTTAAATCTCCCGCAATTTGTGCTTTTTTTGTTACTAAATCTCCAATTGTTTTTTTGTATTCCGCCAATTTCGTACTGTCTTGAATTTGATTGATATCAGACACTTTTTCGTCAATTTGATTTTCTAATAACTTCATATCAGAACTAAAAAGATTGGTGTCATTTAGCATAACTTCTTGTATTTTATTGTCTAAATCTGCAATTTTCTTTTTCAATGCTTCTTCATTGGAACTGTAATAACGAAATATATTTTCCTCTTTTCCAGCTCTTTCTCCTTCTGATTTGATTTGCATCATTCCATTTTTGTAGTTTTCTCCTCTAACAACTGTTTCTTTTCGAATCACATATCCAATTACCGTTTCTTCTTGATATAATTTTCCTTCTTCTATTGTGAATATATTAGTTGGTTGTTTGACTAGAAGATAGATTGCATAAGCCACATAAACCATGATCGCTGTTAATAGAATGGTTACCATGATTTTTTTATTTTGTGATACGACTCTTACTTTTTTTGCTTTTCCTTTCTTCTTCTCCTGTTTCAAAACCCTCTTCCTTTCTCTTTTTTTGTTTTAATTCCTTCCTTTCAGTTTGCAAATCTTCTCTATGTTATCTTCTATCTTTTCCTGTCCTTCTAGCCATATTGTTTGTTTATTTTTTCGAAACCACGTCATTTGTCTTTTAGCATATCTTCTTGTTTCCATTTTTAATTTTTCAATCATTTCTTCTTTGGTTATCTCTTCTTTCAAAAATTCTACCACTTCTTTATAGCCAAGTCCCTGCATGGCTGTTGGGAATTTTTTATGATTTTCTAAAATATTTTTTACTTCTTCAATCAAACCTTGTTCTATCATAATGTCAACACGTTTATTAATTCTTTCATACAATACTTCTCGATCCCATTTCAAAGCAAAAACAAGATAGTCATACTCGACAGGATTTTTTCGTGAGTCTTTTTCTTGCTCTGTTTTTGTTTTTCCTGTTGCTTGATAGATTTCTAATATTCTAAGGATTCTTTTTTCATCATTTGGACTAATTTTTCGAATTGCCAAAGGATCGATTTTCTCCGCTTCTTTGTATAATGATTCTAATCCTTCTTCTTGTACTCGTTGTTCTAGTTGTTTTCGATAAGTCGCATCAAATGAAATTTCAGGATATTCTATTTCATAAATCAAACTATCTATATAAAGGCCTGTTCCTCCCACAATAATAGGCACTTTTCCTTTTTGTAAAATCTCACCAATCGCTTTTTTGGCTTCTTTCTTGTAATCTGCTACACTATACCTTTCTTCTGGTGATACAAAATCTAATAAATAGTGCTGAATTCCTTGCCTTTCTTCTATCGTTGGCTTGGCTGTTCCAATATTCATTTCTTGATAAATTTGCATCGAATCAGCTGAAATAATTTCTCCATTTATTTTTTTAGCCAATTCAATGGATAAACTTGTTTTTCCAGAAGCTGTTGGACCGCAAATTACAATTACTTTTTCCATTTTATTTTTCTCCTATTTCTCCTTGTTCTTTTTCTATTTTTTCTTTCTTCTCTGTATTATTAGGAAATCTTATTGCTTTATATTTTTCATTTTTAAATGCCTCATGTGTACTTTCTCTAATTTGTATATTTTTTGTATCTGTAATTTGAATTTCATAAGGTATTCCCTCAATCGGTTTAAAATACAGTTGTTGTGCTCTAAATCCTGTCACACCAGCAATATTAAGTCTATCAATAAAATCACATTTTTCTATTTTTAGTTGTTTTATCACTTTTTCTAATGCTAGTTGAACATATACATGATCGGCTAATTCTTTTGTTTCTATTGTAATTCCAATAATATCTTTTATCCAATCTAATATTTCCAAATCTGTTTTTTCTGGATAATGCAATTTTAAATATTCTATTTTTTCTGCAATACTTCTTTTTTCTTTTATTCGATAAGTAATACTTAAAATTTGATTTTTCCATTCTGGCATACTACACAATTGTGTTTCTAATATTTGAACAATTACTTTCGCTTCTTTCTCTGCCTGATTTCTTCTTTCTTCAATAGCTTTTAATAACTTTACTGTATCCATTTTTCATTTCCTCTTTTCACAAAATCAGTTTATTTTTTCATATCATACATTTTTAAAATCCCCACTTGTGTATCTTTCATATAACCAACTTCAAAAACAAGACATAGAATCAGTATCATTGCTAAAATAAGCATTCTCTTTTTTACTATGTTTTTTTCTATTTCCTCTTCTTGTACTTTATCTAACATTTTACCAACTTGTGGTAATACAATCATTCCATTTACTCCTGTAAAAATAGCTACTAAAACATTTTGTACACTTTGTTGCATCTGTGTATTTTCATAAGTCACACTTCCTTTTGTCATTTGATAAACCATAAGTGTTATGAAATAGATTGCTAATATTCCTATCAAAATAAAAATTACTTTTTTAGATTTCTCAACATATCCCAAACCAAACCATGTCCAAGCAATTAAAATAGAATAGAGTACAATGGTAGTTATTATAATCAATAACATTTTATTTAAAATTCCTCCTTATTTTCTAGCAAACTTTCTTTCAATATCATATTTTGTCATTTTGATAACAGTTGGTCTTCCATGTGGACAAGTAAATGGATTTGGTAATTCTAATAGTTTGTCCATTAAACTTTCTACCTCTTTTTTGTCTAATGCCATATTCGCTTTTACTGCTGCTTTGCATGCTACTGTTGCAATAAATTTTTCTTCTTTTTCTTGTTTCGCAGTCCTTGCTACTGTATTAATTTCATCTAATGTCTCTAAAAATAATTCTTTGGTATTTAATTCAACACACACCGTTGGAACCCCATTTAATTTTACTGTATTTTCTCCAAATTCTTCCAAGCTAAATCCAGCTTGCTCAAACATTGCCATATTTTCTTTGGCAATTGCCATTTCTTTATGTGATAATGTTATGATATCTGGTAATAATAACATTTGGGAGTCTTTATTTTGTGTGTTATAATAATTTTTCTTAACTTTCTCGTACATGATTCTTTCGTGTGCTGCATGTTGATCTAATATGTACATTTCTTTGTCTATTTCTAAAATAATATAGGTTTTAAATACCACACCAACAAATTGATAAGATGGTTTTTGTACATGTTCTATATTATCAAATACAGATATATTGTCTTTTATTAAATCAACTGCACTTGTTTTTTGTTCTTCTTCTTTTTCCTTTTCTTCTAGTTCTTTTTCTGTTTCAATTGGTAGCCTTCCAAACATTTTTGCATACATTTCATTGAAGTTTTTGGTTACTACTTGTGGATTATCATTCAAGTCTTGCATTTTTTGTTTGATTTCTTCGAATTCTTTTTGTATTTCTGGATCATCAATCGTTTCAATCACTTCTTCTGCTTTTTCTTGGTTTGTTTCTTCTTTTTCATTTTCTGGTTCTTCTATTGTTTCAGATTGATTGATTTCATTTTCTTCTTTTGGTTTGTCCTGTTCTTCTTTTGGGTCACTATTTTCTAATTCTTCTTGTTGTTCTTCCTTTTTTGTGTCTTGACTGGTTTCTGATAATTCTTCTTCAACTAAATCCAAAGCTTCTTGTTCTTCTTGTTTTTCTTCTGCTATTTTATTTTCTTGTTTTGGTTCTTCTTGTGCTTCTAATTTATATTCTGTTCCTTCTTCTTGCAACTCAATTGCTGGTTTTATATTTTTTTCTTCTAATTCTTTTACGATTTTTTCTTTCATTTCTTTTAGTTGTTTTAAAACATCAGAAGTGTCAATTGGAGCACCTAGTTTTGGTAATTCATTTTGTGTGGTTGCTTTTTCTACTTTTGGTTCTTCTGATATTTCTTCAATTGTATTCGTTTTTATATTGCTTTCCTCTTCTGTATATGTTTCAATTTTCTTTTCATTTTGTTTACGGAATCCAAATAACCCATTATTGGTATTTTCTTTTTTGGCTTCTCTTATGTTTTTCAGTCTTTCTTCAAAACTTACTTCTCTAGCACTTCCCGTGCTTACTACTAATTCATTTTTTAATAAGGTATCTTTGATCGCATGATAAATAGATTGAAAAATTTTGTTTTCCTCTTCAAAGCGAACTTCTAGTTTTGCTGGGTGAACATTTACATCAACCTTAGCTGGATTCATTTCTATATTTAAAATAACAAATCCAAATTTTCCAATTGGTATTAATCCTTTATAGGCTTGTTCTGTCGCTGCTGTCAAAGTTTTATCTTTGATGTATCTTTTATTTACAAAAAATAATTGGTTGGAACGATTTGATCTAGCTATTTCTGGTTTTCCAATAACTCCTGAAATAGTAATGTCTTCATATTGATAATTGAGATCGGCAATTCCATTGGCTACGTCTTTTCCATAAATATTATAAATGACACTTTTTAAATCTCCATTTCCATTGGTCTGAATGACTGTTTTTCCAGTATTAATTAGTTTGATTGCAATGGTTGGATTTACAAGTGCTATTCTTGTTATCGCATCTTCTATATAACCAGATTCTGTGTAATCTTTTTTTAAGAATTTGTATCTTACAGGTGTGTTATAAAATAGATTTCTAACCGTAATAGAAGTTCCCGTTTGGCAACCAATTTCTTCTTTTTCTAAAACATCTCCTCCTTCTACCACGATTCTATAACCGGTTTCTTGAGTTGCTGTTTTGGATATCATTTCTACTTTACTAATCGCAGATATACTAGCTAATGCTTCTCCTCTAAAGCCCATTGATGTTACTAAACTTAGATCATCTGCTGTTCTTATCTTACTAGTAGCATGCCTTTCAAATGCTATTTCTAAATCGTCTTGTGCTATTCCTTTTCCATTGTCCGTTACTTTTATATAAGATATTCCTCCATTTTTGATTTCTACTGTTATATTGGTTGCTCCTGCATCAATTGAGTTTTCTACCATTTCCTTTATCACAGATGCTGGTCTTTCAATTACTTCTCCCGCCGCTATTTTATTTATCGTTAATTCATCTAATAATACTATGTTTCCCATTTAGTTTTTCTCCTTTGCTTCTTCTCTCTTTGCCTATCATTATATCATTAGTTTTTTGATTTTGTATAGTTTTTTATGAAATTTTTTAATTTTCACATTAACTTTATTTTACATAATTTGAATTTTTATGTATTTTATGTTATAATAATACCGTCAAACTTATTTGATAGACTCTACAAAACAAAAAACAAAAAACAAAGGAGGTTTCACATCATGATGAAACGGAGGAAAGAAAACATTTCAATTTTAGCTGTAATTTTGTTAATTGTCACTTTTATATTGCATTCAGAATGGCAATTGGAAGTAAGAATTCAGTCACTCGAAGAGCAAGTCGAGCGACTCGAACAGGATTTTGAACAGGTGAAAAACATTTACCCAGAGGCTCAGAAAGTTTCCAAAGGACTTGACAGCCTCAATCAAACTCTTAACGAGTTTGATGAGCAGGTAAAAAAAAGTAGCAAAATTGTTGAAGAACGAATTGCGATCGAGAAAAAAGCTCTAGAAGCTTATAAAATCTTGATCGAAAACATGAATTCAGTTCAAGCCTGTTCAATACTGGGATTAATCGAATTTAACTCCCAGTTTGATTCAGAATTGACTGAATCAGAAGGGTTATCTTACGGACTTATGCAATGGTCATATGTCCGTAAAGAAAACTTAGAATCCTTTGCCTCTGAAAGAGGAAAGGATAGTAATGATTTTGAGATTCAAGTTCAATTCATTTTGGAAGAATTGAATCCCGAATCTCATTATTATCAACTGATTTCTCGAGAAGGATTTTTGCCTTCTGATTGGGAAACAGTTGAAACAGTTACTAATGGTGTTGAATGTTTGTCTAATATGTATGAACGTTCAGCACCTAGCAAAGAGTGGCTGGAGAAAAAAATCGCAGCCGCAGAGTATTATTACACTCTGTACTGCAAATAGAGTCGGAAAACGGAACCATTTAGGTTCCGTTTTATTTAATTTTCTTGTTCTTTTTTGCAATTATAAACATAATGTGGTATAATAGAGATATGAAACCATGTTGAGTATGGCACAAGTTATTGTGCCCAAATGAAAGGAGAAACAGCATGAAAGGAAAAAAAATCATAACAACCGCACTAATTCTTGCTTTTGTGTGGGCAATCATTCTGATGTTTGCCCGAATGTTTTTACTATTGTAATACTAAAACGGAACCATCTTTTGGTTCCGTTCTTCTATTTTTCTTCCTTCTCTCTTTTTTCCTTTAATTTCTTTTCCAAGTAAGTCGTTATTCCAATTAATGATAATACATATACTGCTAATACAAGTGGAATGGTTACTCTTCCAATTGGAATTCTAGCAATTGCCATAATACTTAATAAAGTAAGTTGTGCAATTCCTAGTAAAACAACTGTCTTAGCTAAAATTTTCCACATTCCTAATCGATAATAACGTATCGCTATATACGCTAAAATCATTATAGTAGCTATCCCAAATGGTAATAAATAAGGTTTTACAATATCACGTCCCCTTGTATGAGGAATATTGCTTATTTGTATCGTTTCTGTTTTTAATTCTATTCCATATTTTTCATTCACTTTATTTACAATATTATTTTTTTGTTCTTCTGTGATTTCTTTCGCTAAAATACGAACAGTATCTTCAAACATTTCTACTTTTTGTATCATAACAGCTTGATTTGGTAACATTTCGTCTGTTATTTGTTTCATATCTGCGGTTTCAAATTCTTTTTGCAAATACAATTCCATACTTTTTGCTTCTTGGTATCTTAAATCAAAATTCAATCCAATTGTAAATGTAATTATCATTCCTATTACAATGACAGCTACTATTAAAAGTGCTACTATTTTTGTTTTTTTGCTTATCTCTTTCATTCTTATTTTTCCTTTCCTGCTTCTATTTTTAACAAACTATTGGTTATTATAAAATTATAACTTAGCATTAAAGCAATTCCCCATAACATGGTCATACCAAAACTACTAATTGATATCCATTTTATAAAACAAAAAGCAATTACCATAATAATAATTGGTATCATTTTAATAAAGAAATCTTTATAAACAACTGTAACCTTTTTCTCTTTTGCTAGTAATTGACTAACTAAAATATAATTTAATACAAGGATTAAAAGCATTCCAAAAATTCCTTCCATTGCAATGACAACATTGGTATAGCGAACCACAATCAAGAAGAATGAAATAAATCCGATGTAAGAAATCACACCTAATATTCCCTTTATTTTATATCTTATCATTAACACAAGCATTGCTAAAATAACGATTGCTAAGATCGCATAAAACGCTATTTGTATTTCGTTTCCAGTTAAATCTGATAAAATATATTGATTGGTATCTAAGTCATATTTCACTGGCATATTTTCGCTATCCAAAACAGTTGCTATACTAGAAGCTTGATTAATATTCCCTTGCAAAGTTTCTAGATCGGTTGAAGCTCCTCCAAAAGATAATTGCAATTTTCCTGTTCTAACAGGAGTATCAAAACTGGTAGACATGATTTCACTGTCATCTATATTCATCGTTATTTTCTTTTCAGTTACTGTTTCTGCTGTATTTTCTTCTGTTGTTTCTTCTGTTGTTTCTTCTGGTATTTCTTCTGTATTCTCGGTTGCTGGCTCTTCTATTTTAGTATATTGATTGCTTATTTCTTCTAATTTTTTTCTACCATCTTGATTGAATTCAATTTCTAAATAAACAGAAGTTCCTTTGGTTGTTCCATTTCCTGAACCATACATCACTTTTGCTTGTTTGATATCCTGATTGGTCATTAATACTTCTTTTGTTTCACTATCTACAATTTCAAATTTTCCTGCCTGATATAAGTTAGCAATAACCTGATCTGTCTTATCATTTTCAGTTAATTCAATTACGATATCTCCTGTTACCTCATCTAATTTTATGATATAATTTGTTACTTCCATTTTAGCTAGTCTTTTTTCGATGACTTCTTTTGATTTTTTATAGTAATCCGCATTTTTAACTTCCTCACTATTATTGGGTATGTCTTCCTTAACATAGCCTTTTTCCACAATTTGTTCATCGGTTAAATTTTCTTCTTCCACTTCTTTTCCTTCTGCATCTTTTATCACTGTCTTGTTTTCTGTATTTACCTTTAATCGAATCGTTCTACTTCCTTTTAAATCCATAGCAGTTTCATAACCCTTTATTTGATTTTTCATTCGATTTTGTTCTTTTGTATAAACTCCCCAAAAAGCTATCATAGTAACTGCTATGATTAATAATGTAATTGTTAATATTTTTATTTTTTTCATCTCAATTTCCTCCACTTATAATAATTTTGTACCATTAATTACTAATTCAAACCATATTTTCAAATATTTTGCGGCATATTTACTCATCATCGTTCGATCCATAAAAATTTCAAAATAATCTAATACGGGACAAATTTCGGTATCTATGGTTAAATTTAAAATTACTTTTCGGTCTTTCCCATCTATTTGTAATTCTGCTTTTGATACCGCATAATTTACTCTATCATGAATTCCAAAAGTTGATAAATTAGTATTACAAACTCTGTTTCGATGTACATCTGATTTGTCTGCTAAAATCAAGGCTGCCGATATATCACTAACAGCTGTTCCTGTATTTTCGTCATGATTTCCAATTGCCATCATAATTTCGGTTCTCTCTTCTACTGGCATTTTCATATCTTTTAGAATCTGATAAGCAAGTATCGCTCCACTGTGTGCATGGTCAGTACGATTGATGCAGTTTCCAATGTCATGCAAGTACCCTGCTATTTTAGCTAGTTCAACGGTCCTTTCTGAATATCCTAATATTTCTAAGATTTTCCCTGCTCTTTGCGAAACAATTGAAATATGTCTATGGCTGTGTTCTGTGTAACCGAAGACTATCCAGTTGTTTTTGTGTTCCTAGAATCAAGGCTTCTACCTCTTCATTTTTAATCACATCTTCTAATGTTATCATTTTTTTGCCTCCTCTTTTTTGTCTTTCTAAATTTTATATTAAAATGGAAAAAATATCAACTCTTTTTCATAATAAATTTGTGCAAATTAATACTTCTTTATTAATTTGCACAAATTTGTTATCTTTCATACCTTTTCTCCAACAGCATAAATGGTAAAATTATATTGTCTAATTTTTTGTCCATCTTTTGTGTCTTGCTTATCTTGTGTTTGATTGTTTTCATATTCCCATTTCCAATTAATACAAATTCTTTTACTTTCGTTTAATTCTCCTTTCAGTTCTTGTTCCATCTCTTCCAATTTTAAGTATTTTCTATCTTTCCCTTCTATTTTAAAATTCAAATTTTCTGGTTTTTCATTTTGGCTTTTAAATTGGATTTGATATTTTATTTTTTTATTTGATTTTAATAAGATTTCAAATTTGCCTTCTGTTCCGAGGTGCAATTTTCTCTCGGATTAATGTTTCTTGCTTTATTGTGTCTACTAGATTGATATTCTTGAAGTCAATGTTTTCGTAAGAAACATGAAAAATGTATGGCGGATCTGGAGATAAAAAAAGATTGGCATTTTCTTCTTGATTCAAAGAAAATAATTTGAAAAAAATCAATTCATCTTGAAATTTACTGTTTTGATTTTTTCTTGTTAGATATAAAAAAATAATTAAAATGAATAAGATTAGCAGAAAAAAGAAAATTTTTCTTTTAGGATTCCTCAATGCTTCTATGTGCCTCCTTTAAACTTTCAGTTGTTCAGAATGCACTTTTATTTGAACATCTTGGATAATATCTGCTACTGAACGGCTTTTTGTTTTGTCATAAATAATTTCTAATTGATACCTATCTTCTTGTATTTCTTCTTTTTGTAATTTCATATCAGCTGTTTTATTATTTTGCATTGGTATTTCTTGTTGATTTTTATACAATTTAAAGTTGATGCTTTCCTCTGTTTTACTTATAATTTCAATGTTATATTGCAAATCCACCTGTGTAATTTCTCCATTTTCTTTATAGTTTTTCACTTTAAAATTGTAATATTCTTTTGCTTTTTTACCATTTATTTCAACGATTGGGTTGTTTTCTACCATTAAGATTGGTTCTGCTATTTTAGCTTCTGTTTCTATGTTAGTATTGCTATATTCTTTTCCCATACTATAACCTGAAAAAAATAATACTAACACCATAATGCTTACTACAGCCAAGGTAATTTCTCTTCTTTTGTTCTTGATTGGATTTTTTATTTTTCTCATTATCCCTCCTTGTATAATATATTTAGGGTTTAAAGTTACCCAAAACTTTATATTATGTCACTTCCGTGATATAATTTTCTTATTAACACTGTGGACTCTTATTCCTCCTTGTAGTTTAAACTACTAATAAAAGAATATTGCCA
>JAAVZN010000017.1 GCA_022791675.1 Clostridia bacterium
TATTCTGGTGCTACTTCGTCTACAAATTCCACCGCTGTAATTTGATTGCGATCAGCAAACCAAGGTGTGTCTATTGTTTCCGCATTATTATCACGTACAAATTCGATTCCTTGTACATTTCCATATACTTTTCCTCCACCACTTCGAGCCTTTTCTTCGGTGGTATAAAATCTCAAAGTATTGCCTTCTAATGATGTCCAAATTCCTGTTGGTTCTATCACTGGTTCTTCTGGCTGAATCGGCTCCAAATCTTCTTCCAATCCTTTGAACTCGACTTTATCTTCTGTGACCCAATAGACCCAACCTTCTAACGTAATAACTTGTATGGTTATTTTTTCTGTATGGGGCAATTGTTTGATTTCTTTTGCCTCATGAAACATGAGATCTCTTCTGATTTCGTTTTCGTATTCATTCATATATTTTTGATTATCCCAGTTATTTAAGTTTCGATCTGGCTGTAATCCTAGTCCAATTACTTTTAATTCTTCCAAATATTGTGCTTTTTTCGTTTCTTCTTTGGCAATACTTGATTTGTTTAGAATTCCATTTTGTCCTGTTAATGTACTAATACTTATTCCTGCTAATATCAATAAAACGATAATGGTAATGACTAATGCAATTAATGTAATTCCTTGATTTGTTTTTCTTTTTAATTTTTGACTACTTATCATGTTTTTTCCTCCTACTTCTTTTGTATCTTCGGTTTCTAACATATTATTTTTTGCTATTGTATCAATATTTCAAGGTTATGTTAATAAGTTGATACATTGTTTTTCCCATTTCACATTCATAATTTTAATCTACTCACATATATTTCTATAAATAAAAAAAGGGGGCTATCATGTTTGCAAAACCAAATATTTATGTTATAAAATTAAAAAGAAATTTATTGCCACTATTATTTTTAAGTTTTACTTTCTGTTTATTAATTTTTTCAAAAAATAATCTTCCTGCTGTAAAATCAGGACTTTCTCTTTGGGCAAACTCGGTTATTCCTTCACTTTTTCCTTTTTTTGTTGCTACTGAACTTCTAATGCATACTAACTTAGTGTCTCTTATTCGGAAATGTATTGAATCCTTTTATGAAACCATTTTTTAATATTCGTGGAGAAGGTGCTTTCGCTTTTGTTATGGGAATTATTAGTGGTTATCCTGTTGGAGCTAAAATTGCTAGTCATTTTAGACAAAATAATATTTGTAGCCAAGAAGAATGTGAAAGGTTGCTTAGTTTTACCAATAATTCTGGTCCTTTATTTATCATCGGAACGGTTGGTATTTTAATGTTTCGTAATACGACCATTGGAATTTTACTGTTTGTTTCTCATTTACTTGGCTGTATCACAGTTGGTTTACTTTTTCGTAATTGGAAAAAGCACTCGCAAACTTTTGGAAGTAAATCTCTCCCTTCCTCTATCGAGCAAAATAAAAAATCTGCTTGTTTTTCTAATTTAGGAGAAATTTTAGCGGAAAGTATTACAAGTAGTATTTCTACTATTCTGTTAATTGGTGGATTTGTAGTAATTTTTTCTAGTATTATTTCTATTTTCCAAGCCAGTGGTCTTCTTCATACTTTTTCGTTTATTCTTCAACCAGTTTTTAATTTTTTGCATATTGATTCTAGCTTTATTCAAGGCCTTTTAACTGGATTTTTAGAAATTACAAATGGAATTAATCATATTTCTTCTATTGCCTGTAAAAAGATTTCTTTCAATATTATTTTTACTTCGTTTTTATTGGGATTTGGTGGTATTTCTATTTTTCTTCAGGTTTGGAGTATCACTTCTAAGACAGATTTATCAATTAAGCCTTATGTTTATGGCAAAATACTTCATGGCTTTTTATCGGCGTTTTATAGTTACCTATTGATGAGTGTTTTTCCTTTTTTTAATTTTGATTTGATAAGTTAGTGTTATATTTTTCTTCTATTCACATATATTTTTAAAAGGAGTTGATTGGAAATGGAAAGAGATTTTACAAATGGTTTTATGCCTCCCTACTTAGATTATAATATGCCCCCACCTAATATGGATATGAATGATATGATGCTACAATATGAACAGGCTTGTAGTTATTATCGTTATTTGTGTTTACAGATGGATTATAAGATTAAATGCAAAGAATATGAAAAGATGTGTGGTCATTTAAATGAAAGAAATAATCGAAAAGTGGAATAAGATAACTTATTTGTCAATTTCATCTGTCAAAACAAATAGAAAAATTTTGTTAATGAAACAAAAAACGAAAAAACAAATATCAAATTATATGTTTGGAAAAAACAACAGTCTATATTGGTCTGTTGTTTTTTCGTTAGAACCATAACCTTTTTGGTTTTATGTTGATTCACTTTACTTTTATAAAAAAATGGTATAAAATGTAATAAGTATTGCGATTCTTTTTTAGTTACAAAAAAGAAAGAAATCATTCTAATCCTGTTAAGAAACTAGAATGATATATATTTAAGAGGAGGAAAAAGTATGGAAAATATTGAAATATATGAAGGAATTTTGGATAGTTATCCATATCCTATTGTTTTTATCGACAATGATTATATTATTAGATTTATGAATAAAAATGCACAATACCATTATTATGAAGAAAGAGGATACAAA
>JAAVZN010000116.1 GCA_022791675.1 Clostridia bacterium
ATTTCTTCCAAGTCCGCATCAAAGCAAAGGCTTTATTCAACTTCGAAGTTTCGGCTAAAGAATAACCTATCATTTCAATAAGTAAATTTTCTATGCCTTTATCATGGCAAGTAACACTATCGAAGTAATAGTCAACTGTGTCCGATGCTTCGGAATTAGTCGAAAGGACACTAGGATCATAATAAGGTATAACTTTCTTTGAAAAAATAGGATTAATTCCTTTCTTATTACACTCATCTGTTGGAACAGCAGTATTACTGGTTTGTTCCACACTGTTTAATTCCTTCATCTCTTGTTCTAGGTCTACATCATTAATTTCTGTGTTGACTTCTTTTGTTTGAGTTTCATTGTTTAACATAAAAATTACCTCCATTCATTTACAAGGGTGGTTTTTGTACTAGATACAGAAAACCACTCTTGATTTTCTAATAAATTATTGTTTGAGCAGTCTAGCAACTCTCATTTTTATCTCTTTTGGTCCTGTACCATTCTTTTAGCGCCCCGCAACTCAACAGCTTTCTGCTTTGCATAGTTTTCAGATGGAAAGTCAGGCAAATTGAATATTCTCTGTGCAACTTGCTGTGAGCATTGCCTTATTTGAGCAAATTCTTTTATTGTTATGAATTTAATCATGTTCGTCTTGTCTTCGAGTAAGTCCAATTTTTCTAACATCTGATTTAGCTTTTCTATTTGAATGTCAATGTCTGTTTGAAGATTTACAGTCATGTTTACCACCCCCCTTAAAAATATTATTATCGTTTTTGATAACTTCAACTTGATAATACCATTTATTTTGACTTTGGTAAAATAAAATAAGGCAAGAGGTTTATGTGCGTATTGCTTATCATTTTTGATAAGACACATTGACATTATTCTTGTTATGATTTATAATTACTATAGTTTTATTTATAGGAGGAAAATCATGGATAATGAATGGCTTGAATTAAGGGACAAGCGAAATAAATTAAAAAAGTCTTTAAATAAAAAAATTGGACAAAGACTAAAAATTCTTG